>PYGV01000431.1 GCA_003022385.1 filamentous cyanobacterium CCP3
TCATGAAGCTGACCATCGGCCAGGTGGTGCCGATGTTTGATATGGCCCCCTGGGTAATGGGCGTCTACAACTGGCGGGGCGACATGCTGTGGATCGCCGATTTGGGCCATTTTTTGGGGTTTGCGCCCTGGTACCGCCAGGCTGAGGCGACCACCCGGCACACGGTGGTCGTGATCAAGCCTCCCTACGATCGCGACCAGCCTGCCCAAGAGCCGCCAGTAACTCTGGGGCTAGTCGTCAGTGCCGTCGAGGCAATGGTGGCCTACCCCGCCAATACTATGCAGCCCCTGCTCGACGGGCCGGAGGGCGCGATTGCCACGCCCATCGAACCCGGTCTGCAGCCCTTTTTGCAGGGGTACTACCCCGACGACCAGGGCCGACTGGTTTTAGACGGCACGGCGGTGTTAGCGGCTGTGGCTCGGCCCTGACCCGTTTGCAAAGGCTGTATCTGCTTTTTTACCGGCGTTTTTGCCGCCAACCTAATTGAACTTCCTAAGGTTTACTTGCTATGACTCAGGTTCCATCTCTATCTAACCCCCACGCCCAGACTTCAGCCGTAGCGGCGGCCGATCTGTTGGCGCAAAACTCCGGTGCCACCGCCTCAAATCGCCTCGGCAAAAGCTACTTCGCTGGCCGCAGCCTGCGCGAACAGCTGCTGTCTACGGTACTGCCCCTGAGCCTTGTGCCCCTGTTGGTCGGTGGCCTGATCACCTATGCTCTGACCCAGGGCCGCACCCGCGCCACCATTAACCAAGCTCTTCAGGGGCAGGCTCTGCTAGCGAGCGAAGCCGTCAGCATTAACCTGAGTGAGCAACTTGCCTTTGCTCAGGTTTTTGCTCAAAATCCGCTGATTTTAGACAAAGTACGCCGCGATCGCACCCTCACCGCCAACCTGAATCTGCTTCAGCTGTCCGAAGAAAGGCTGGAATCACAGTTTATTGTGCGCAAGCAGCTCGCCACCAACCCTACTCTTAACGACTATCTGGCTCAAACCGCAGCGGTTAAGCAATTTGCCGAAATTATTGTCACCGAAGCCAACGGCCTCAACGTAGGCTATAGCAGCATTCCCACTGACTTCGTCCAGGCGGGCGAAGACTGGTGGGAGCAGGCCAAAGTCAACGGGTTCTGGTTTGGCCAGCCCGGCTACGATGCCTCTACTTTTCAGGTTGGCCTCGACTTTGGCCAGGCCATTCGCGACCCCAACAGCAATGAATTTTTAGGCGCGGTGAAATTTTTTATTACCGCCCTTGAGTTCGAGCAGCTCAATGACTATCTAGCCAATGCCGGTATTCAAGGCTCACAGCAGGTGCAGCTGCTCGAACCCAGCTCCAACTACGTGCTGGCCACCTTTGACGAGGAGGGTCAGGAAGCAGCGCTAACGCCTAGATCGCTCAACCTAGTCGGCGGCGAGGTGGTGGGGCAGCTGGCTACCGCTGTCACCCAGGCCGCCCAGGCCGAGGTCACCCCCAGCGACCTGCAGCAGCAGCTCAACTCAGCCTTCCCGATTAGAAACGTTGAGGTTTCGGTGGGAAGTTCTGCTGGTGACGCAGAAACCCTGGTGGCAACTTTCCGGTACCAGGGCAAACAGTATTCGCTGGCGACGGTGCCGCGCCTAAACTGGGTCGCGATCGCATCAATGGATGTTGCCGAAATTCGCGCCGCTGGACGCGACAGCCTGATCACCCTAGGGCTGTTGGGGCTGGTGCTGGGTGGGGTAGCCGCCCTGTTGACCCAGGCCGTAGCTCAGCAAATTTCATCGCCGCTGGGTGCCCTGGCCGGCAAAGCGCAGGAAGTCTCTCGGGGCAACCTCGATGCCCAGGCCGACCTGGTCGGATCGTCTGAAGCCCAAACCCTGGCCCAGACCTTTAATGAGCTGGTGGTGCAGGTGCGCGGCTTTTTGCGTGAGCAAACCCTCAACACCCGTCGGGCCAACCTGGCCGCCGCCATTACCGGCGCCAAAATTATCGACTCCGCCGATCTGCTGCCCCTCTACGAACGCCTGGTGGCCGAGACCCGCGACATTTTAGCCTCTGACCGGGTAGTCATCTACCAGTTCAACCCCGACTGGAGCGGCGCGGTGGTGGCCGAATCGGTAGAAGCCAGCTGGCCCAGCGCCCTGGAGCAACAGCTGGGCGATCCCTGCATTCCCGCTGAAACCCGCAGTAAGTACGAGGCCGAAGGTCTCCTGCTCGAAAACAACGTCGCCAATGCTGCCTTTCACCCCGAGCACCAGGCCCTCCTGCAACAGCTCCGGGTCAAATCGATTTTAGGGGTGCCCATCCTGGGGCAGGGCAGTCTCTACGGTCTGCTGATTACCCACCACTGCCAGGCCGTACACCCCTGGCAGGAGACCGAAATCAACTTCATCAAACAGCTGGGGCTACAGCTGGGTCTGGTAATTGACCGGGTCAAACTGATCGAGCGCACCCGCAACCTGGCCGAAGAACAGCGCCAAATCAAAGAAGGGCTACAGCGCAGCGCCCTGCAGCTACTTATGGACGTAGACCCCGTGAGCCAGGGCAACTTGACCGTGCGCGCCCAGGTCACCGAGGACGAAATCGGCACCCTGGCCGACTCCTACAACGCCACCATCGCCAACCTGCGCAAAATTGTGGTGCAGGTGCAGGAGGCCTCCCGTCAGGTGGCCGCCACCACCGACACCAGCCAGGCCTCAGTGCGTACCCTGGCCGAGTCGGCCAATCAGCAGGCCACCGACATTCTGGCGGCGATCGATCGCGTTCAGGAGATGGCGACCTCGGTGCAGCTGGTCGCCACCAACGCCGCCAAAGCCGAAGCCGCCGTGCTCGAAGCCGAGCAGACCGTGGCCCAGGGCGACGATGCTATGAACCGCACAGTAAACGGCATCATGGCCATTCGCGAAACCGTGGCCGACACCGCCAAAAAGGTCAAACGCCTGGGCGAGTCGTCCCAAAAAATCTCCAACGTGGTGAACCTGATCAGCGGCTTTGCGGCCCAAACTAACATGCTCGCCCTCAACGCCTCCATTGAGGCCTCCCGCGCTGGAGAAGGCGGCAAAGGCTTTGCCGTAGTGGCCGAAGAAGTGCGCGAACTGGCCCGTCAGTCAGCCGAGGCCACCACCGAAATCGAAGCGCTCGTCGCCAGCATTCAGGCCGAGACCAACGCCGTGGTCATCGCTATGGAGACCGGCACCGAACAGGTGGTTACCGGCACCCAGCTGGTCGATGAAACCCGCCAGAGCCTCAACCAGATCACCGCCGTCAGCCGCCAGATCAGCGCGCTAGTCGCTGCGATCGCCGACGCCACCGTCGTTCAGTCCCAGGCTTCTGAAGTGGTCAGCGAGACCATGACCAGCGTGGCCACCACCGCCAGCGAAAACTCCAGCGCCGCCAACCAGGTCGCCGACGCCTTTACCCAGCTGCGCTCCGTCGCCCAGGCGTTGCAGGCGGAGGTGGGGCGGTTCACGGTGAGCTAGAG
>PYGV01000112.1 GCA_003022385.1 filamentous cyanobacterium CCP3
CCGTCGAAGAGTTTCTGCTCGGCAAACCCTGGACGATGGAAACCGTGCAGGCCGCAAAACCCCTGCTGCAAGAGGCCTTCACCCCGTTGACCGACCTGCGCGGCAGCGCCGAGTACCGCCAGCGCCTGGTAGTGAATTTGTTCGAGAAATTCTTTGTGGAATTTCCTTAAGCATGAGCATCCGCCATAGTGCATCGGTGAGGCGATGCACCATACGCTTTAGGGTAAAACTAACCGATCACCTACATGCTGAGACCGATGCGAAGCGCGATGTGCCGCACACAATTCATACCTCCCGTTGGGTCCAGGGCGGCGGAACGGCCCTGGTCGAGGGGGTCTGGGGGAAATCGAAACTCCCCCAGCAGCAGGCCTGGCTTCCTACCCCAAATCTCATACCCATTTCAGTACCCACCTTGCTCTTAGACATGGTGCATCGCTGCGCGGATGCACCCTACGGTTGACGGCTTTTTGCCAACGGAGAAATCCAAAATCCCCAATTCAAAATCCCACCGAGGTACTCTATGAGCCCAGTCGGCAAACCCAAACACCACGAAAGCGCCGTCGCCCACGTCAGCGGCACGGCAGTCTACACCGACGACCAGCGCGAACCGGCGGGGATGCTGTCGCTGTATCCTGTGCTCTCGCCCCACGCCAGGGCCAGAATTACCCGGCTGGATGTCGCCCCAGCGCTGGCGATCGCGGGCTGCGTCACGGTGCTCACCGCTGCCGACGTACCGGGGGAAAACAACACCGGGGTGATTGTTCACGACGAGGTGCTGCTGCCCACCGATGAGGTGAGCTACTACGGTCAGGTGGTGGCCTGGGCCGTGGGCGAGACTGAGGCCGCAGCACGGGAAGCCGCAGCAAAGATTGAAGTGGAGTACGAGCCGCTACCGGCGATTAAGACGGTAAAAGAGGCGATCGCGGCCAACAGCTACCACAGCGATCCCCAATTCATTCGCCGGGGCGACCCCGATGCCGCTCTGGCCGAGGCTGAGCACTCTTTCTCGGGCGAAGTTGAAATCGGTGGCCAAGACCACTTTTACCTCGAAACCCAGACCAGCTGGGCCATTCCCGATGGCGAGGGCAACCTTCAGCTTTACACCTCTACCCAGCACCCCACTGAAACCCAGCATATTGTGGCGCGCATTTTGGGGCTGCCTGAAAACCGCGTGGTCTGCACCTGCCTGCGCATGGGCGGCGGCTTTGGGGGCAAAGAATCTCAGGCCAACCCCTTTGCCTCGGCGGTGGCCCTGGCCACCTACAAAACCGGCAGACCGGCGCGGGTGCGACTGCGCCGCCACCACGACATGCTGATCACGGGCAAGCGCCACGGCTTTTTGGGTCAGTATGAGGTCGGTTTCACCAGCGACGGCACCATTACCGCCCTGAAAGCCACTCTCACCGCCGACGGTGGCTGGAGCCTGGACCTGTCGCCCCCGGTGCTGAGTCGGGCCATGCTCCACGTCGACAACGCCTACTACGTGCCCAACCTGGTGGTGGAGGGGCGGATCGCCAAGACCAATCGGGTGTCAAATACCGCCTATCGCGGCTTTGGTGGCCCCCAGGGCATGATCGTGATTGAGGAAGTGGTGGACAGGATTGCCCGCACCCTCAACCTGCCCCCCGATGTAGTGCGCGAGCGCAACTTCTACCACGGCGAGGGCGACACCAACCGCACCCACTACGATCAGGACATCGTCGATAACCGCATTGCCCGCGTGTGGCAGGAGGCCAAAGACAGAGCCGACTATATGGGGCGGCGGGCGGCGATCGCGGCCTTCAACGAAACCAGCCCCTACAAAAAGCGCGGCCTCGCCATTACCCCGGTCAAGTTCGGTATTTCCTTCAATAAAGTGCAGTACAACCAGGCCGGGGCGCTGGTGCTGATCTACACCGACGGCAGCATTCAGCTCAACCACGGCGGCACCGAAATGGGCCAGGGCCTGCACACCAAAATGATTCAGGTGGCGGCCAAAGCGCTGGGGGTCAAGAGCGATCGCATTCGCATGATGCACACCAGCACCGACAAAGTGCCCAACACCTCAGCCACCGCCGCCTCTAGCGGCTCCGACCTCAATGGTCAGGCGGTGAAGAATGCTTGCGAGATTTTGCGCGATCGCCTCGCTGGGGTGGCCGTGCGCATGCTGAACCTCGACGCTCCCGAAGACATGGTCTTCGCAGACGACTGGATCTACTGTCGCACCTACCCCAGCGCCCGCATTGCCTTCGACGAGGTAGTGCAGCAAACCTACAGCGAACGCATCAGCCTGTCGGCCACCGGCTTCTACCGCACCCCCAACATCTTTTGGGATCCAAAACTTGGCAAAGGTCGCCCCTTCTACTACTTTGCCTACGGGGCTGCCGTCTCTGAGGTCGAGGTCGATGGCTTCACCGGCACCTTTAAGCTGCGCCAGGTCGATATCGTCCACGATGTCGGCGAATCCCTCAATCCCCTGGTAGACAAGGGCCAGATCGAAGGGGCCTTTGTGCAGGGCATGGGCTGGCTGACCATGGAAGAACTGGTGTGGGACGGCGAAGGCCGCCTGCGCACCTTTGCTCCCAGCACCTACAAAATTCCGACCATCAGCGAGATTCCTGAAAACTTTACTGTGCACCTGCTGGAGCGCGCCGCTCAGGATGGGGTGATCTACGGCAGCAAAGCCGTGGGTGAACCGCCCTTTATGCTGGCTATGTCGGTACGCGAGGCGATTCGCGCCGCTGTGGCTGCTTTCGGCAACGCCGACTATGTGCCCCTGGCCCTACCGGCAACCCCAGAGGCGACCCTGTGGGCGATCGAAGGGGTTCGTGCGGCAACATTTCAGGCGCAACCTGTGGAGGTCTCTTGATCGGCGATCGCAGGACTGTTGGAATCTCGCCCATGACCTGGTAGGGGCATAGCATGCTATGCCCCTACGCCCCTACATTTAGCGCTTTGTCTCTTTTGCTGCCCCTATCTGTGGCTGGGCTATGGCAAAGCGATCGAAAGCTATAAGCTAGGAGCAATCTGTAAACCCCTTCGCACCCTCAAACCGCTCCCCATGCCCCTGGATATTAGCCTACTCAACCTGGGATCAGATTCAGCAGAGCGTGACATCACCGTCGGCCTGGCCGACTATTTTTATCAAAACTCGACCTACCACAAGTTTTTCAACAGCGACAAAACCATCCTGGTAGGCACCAGGGGAGCGGGCAAAAGCGCCATCTTTAAGTACATGGCATCGGCTGAGGCCCGCAAAGGCAACCTGGTGATCGAGCTTTCTCCTGAAGAATATTCCTACGAGCTGCTGTCGCAGTATTTGCGCAGCGAACAGGAGGGCTCTTGGGGCAAGCAGAGTTCTTACTCTGTGGCTTGGCAATATCTACTTTTTAGCCTGGTCTTTAAAAAGATAGCCGAAGAAAAACGAGGGCTGCTGCTGGGGCCGCAAAAAGATATTTATAACCACGTTGTCAACAACCTCAATAGCCAAGATCTGAACTCTATCGGAATTTTATTTGAATATTTAAAGCGGCTTGAGCAAATTAAGATTGGCAACCACGAGAGTTTTCAGAAATCCCGTGAGTTGCAAAGACTCTATAGTTTAGAAGAAATCAAAGAGCTACAGCCCAGTTTGGAGATCATTCTCAAAAGAACGCGCATCAAGATCTTTGTCGATGAGTTAGATAAGGGTTGGGACAATTCAGAGGATGCCAAGTACTTTTTGGCTGGTTTATTTCAGGCATCTCAAAAGCTAAATCGCATCAGCCCAAACCTCCGCGTCTATATTTCTATTCGGCAGGAATTGTTCGACAACATTCCCCAAATTTACGAAGATGCTCAAAAAATTCGTGAAGATGTTGAAGTAATTCGCTGGGGCAAGGCCGAACTGCTGGAACTAATTGGTCTACGCATCGCCCACTGTTTTCCCGAACTACAGCAGCACAGTGGTTTGCGGCGCTGGAACTCAATCTTTTGCTCGATGATCTCATCGGAGCAAATTAACTCCGTCGACTACATCATCGATCGCACCCAGCACCGCCCTCGCGAACTCTTGCAATTCTGCAAACTCTGCCTCGACTACTACAACGAAGGCAAGCGGGTCGAAGAAAGCGCGATCTTAGCCGCTGAGGAAGTTTACTCGGAGCAAAAAACTAAAGATTTAGCTTCTGAATATCGCTTTAAGTATCCCTACTTGCTCGACCTGTTTGAGGTATTTAGAGGTCGTAAGGGGCGATTTAGCAAAGAAGATTTAGAATACCTGCTGCTGTCGGCAGTCTGTGGCGAGCTGGATGTCGATCGCGCTGCCGACTGGGTACTAGAGATGGATTATCTTGAACTTAAAAAACTGCTCTGGCACATTGGTTTTCTTAAAGCGAAAGTGCCCCAGGCCATGCGCAACACTTGTGGTGCCTATGTCGGTCACTATGAGCTGTCAACCATCAATCTAGAAAATATTGGCCATTTCTCGGTTCATCCCGCTTTCTACAATTTTCTCAGCCTCAAAGATGGCGGATGATGTCGTTGAGGCAGGGGTTCTTCTTTAGTGTCTTTGCCTTGCCTGCTGTGCTGCCCTGGTCGTAGTTGTCACGTATCTATCTTAGTTGTTCTCTTGCCCATCGAACCCTTTTTAGTTGAGTACTACCTATGCGTTGGAGTTCGTCCCATTATGTTCGACAGCTAGAAGCATGGGTGCAGCGAGTTCCCACCTGGCTGGCGGTGCTCGTTTCTGTACTGGTTTTGGCGTCGGTTGCCGTCTGGGTCAATGAGGATGTTGCAATCAATTCTATTGCCGATTTGTTCAAGCGAGATACGCTAAAAATCTTCTTTGAAAATGCCGAATCCTTTGCGATCGTTGCCGCCGTTATTCTGTATTTTAAAGGGGCTCCTGACCGCAAAGCTCAGAAGCATTACGAAGCCTGGCGCACGATTGACAATGCTGCTGCTACCAAGCTATCGACTAGCTATGCCCGTATTCGTGCCCTAGAAGATCTTCATAACGATGGCGTGCCGCTGCGATTGCTGGAAGCGCAGGGGGCCAACTTAGTCAAAATTCAGCTGAGTCAGGCGTACTTAATCGAGGCCAATTTGCAGGAGGCTGATTTACGGGAAGCCAACCTGCACGGCGCTAACCTGGCCGAAGCTCGTCTTCAGGGGGCTAATCTGCAAAATGCGAATTTGCGGGGAGTGAATCTGCACGGAGCCGATTTGCGATCGGCCAATTTGCGAGATGCCGATCTCACTGGCGCTAACCTTCAGAATGCCGATTTAAAGGGAGCGAATCTGCGCGGAGCAGACCTTTGGAAAACTAAGTTTTTGGGCGCTAATCTCGAAGATGCTGAGCTTAAATGGGCCGAACTACAAGGCTCAGAACTCAATGGCGCAAAACTGAATCGTACTACCATGCCCGACGGCAGTGTAGAACATCAAGCTGTAGAGTATTGGGCCACTCATTTGTAGTAGGTTAGCTTTTTTGTCAGTCGGCTTTTTGGTGATCATACGGCTTGAGATTGCGATCGCCTGAATCTGTAGCTTTTTAGACCATGGTGACTTGTTTTCAGCAGCTGGCTCAGGCGCTTAACTATGGCCCTGCGGTTCTCGCTACGGTAGTTGGTACTAGAGGGTCTGTCCCACGAGAAGTGGGGGCCAGACTAGTGGTTGATGTCAGCGGTCAAGCGTTTAACACCATTGGCGGCGGGGCTGGGGAAGCGAAGGTGCTGCTTCAAGCCCGAGAGGTTTTGAAAACTGGAGCCAAGCAGTTTGTCGAGATTGACCTCTCTGGGGCACTCCAGCGACAAACCCAGGGGGTCTGTGGTGGCCACATGCGAGTGTGGTTAGAGCGGTGGCAGGGCGAAGCCGCTAAGGGTTTAGTTCAGCAAATTTTGCAGCGGCTTCAGGCTGGGCAGTCTGTCACTCTAGTAACGCCTTTTGAGCAGAATGGCACCCCTTATCTGGTGGAGGATGCTGTCCAAACTGATGCGGCGATCGCCTTCGTTGAAACCCTGCAGCCGCCTCCCACGCTCCTAATTGTTGGCGCTGGTCACGTGGGCGTTCAGCTTGCTAAAGTGGCCCATCAGGTTGGCTTTCAAATTGTGGTGCAAGACGATCGCCCCGACTGGGCCAATGCCGACTATTATCCTCAAGCCAGCCAGATTTTAGTCGAGGGCGTTGAAGCGGCGATCCCATCGCTTGCCCATCACCAAAACCTCTATGCCGCCCTAGTTACCCGTGGCTACACCTACGATCTCGAAGCGCTCCTGGGGTTACTCAAACGCCCCATTCCCTGCCGCTATATCGGTATGATCGGCAGCGAAAAGCGGGTGCGCCAGGTCTATGGGGCGATCGCGCAGATAGGCATTTCTAAAGAAAAGTTAGCCGCTGTCTACGGCCCAATTGGGTTAGATATCGGGGCGCTAACGCCCGAAGAAATTGCCGTCAGCATTGGCGCTGAGCTGATTATGGTGCAGCGGGGCGGCACAGGGCGATCGCTCTCCGAACGTTTGCGCCAGAGCCTACTTGCCGACTAGCGCTAGGCAGTGGAACGGCCCATTCAGCGCAAAAATCAGGCAGATATGCGATCGCCATCTGCCTGACGATTAGCTAGCTAACTAGCCATATTAAAACGCTATTTAAGTCAAAGAATTATTTGCGTTTCAAGTAGCTATTAGTTGCCGGGCATAGCGCCAGTTTGGCTGCGAGAATCAATCTTGTCGGCCTTGAAGCTCCATTCCCCATTGCTGTTTTGCATAAAGGTATTCTTCACGGAGTTCCAGGCCACTTCACGAGCACCATCTTCGCTCATGCCATCGCTCTCAGCCGCATTAAATGCGGCCATAAAGATTTGCTTTGCTTCTTGAGGTAAAGAATGGGTTTCCTGGGGCAGGTTATCGGTATTTTCGTAAGGCATGCAGTCGTCTCCTTGTCATGCAATAGTTCTTGCGTAGACCATAAGCGATTGAACCTACCGTCATCCTCCCTCTTTGGCCGTAAAAAGCGCTTTGATTCACATCCTTAAGGCAGGGATCGCAGTGGGGATCGCGAAGATACTGGCCAAAGCACTGTTTCGCTCAGATGCCGTCAAGGTGCAGGTTTGCTCTGTTTATTGAGCGCTTGAACGGGCCAATTTTGCTGCTTGGCTTGACGGGTTAGCGCAACAACCTTCTACTCAAACTAACCGCCAAAATCCGACTTTCTCCAACGGCGGTTAGCCTCTGGCAGGGGCAAAATAGGTGCAGTCAATTATTTAACCCAAACTTTTATAGCCGCTATGTTTACTCAGAAATTTCTATGGCGAGCCGCGATCGCCCTGGTTGGCTTCGAGCTGGGGCTGGCCCTGGCCTACCTGGCGATGATTTATCTGCGGGGGGAGGCGGTGCCGCTGCTCGACCTCAACGGCCTGCGATCGCTGCCCTCCTGGCTACAGGCGGCCCATCTATTTGCCATAGCGGGCCTGTGTTTGGTGCTGCTGCGGTTTCGCCAGCGCATGGCTCGCCCCGTGTCCTGGTTTTTGCCCAGCGCTCTGGCGGTGCTCTGTCTCTACGGTGGTCTAGACGAGTTGACCAAGCTCCACCTGGCTCTCAACCAGTTTGACTGGAAGCTAATTTACCTGGGCCTTTTGGTCGCCATTCCGGTACTGGGCTGGCGAGACCTGGTGTGGGTCTGGCAGTACCATCGCGTCTCGGTCCTGTGGGTGCTGGCGGGGATCGGGGTTTTTCTGCTGGGCGGGTTTGGTGCCGAGGTCATGAAGGGCGCGATCGCCGCAGAACTGGCGACCCATTCCTCCGCCCAGGGCGTCTTCCTGGGCGAACACCTCAGAATCACCGTGGAAGAATTTGGCGAACTCCTGGGAGAAACCTTCATCCTCTACGGCATAGCTGGCTTCATTGCGCAGGTTTTGAACCCGTCGCTGCGTGTTCCTGAACGTCTCTCGATCAAGCCGTAGCGCTCTATGCTGTGGTCAGTCTGATAGCTGAGGCATAATAGCCGTTTAAAAGCGTTGGTTGGCTATGCGATCGCCCCTCACCACCCTGCCCAAGGCCGAACTCCACATCCATATCGAAGGCTCCCTGGAGCCGGAGATGATGGTAGCCCTGGCCCAGCGCAACGGCATCACCCTCCCCTATGCCTCGGTGGAAGAGGTGCGAGCTGCCTACCAGTTTGAAAACCTGCAATCTTTTCTCGACCTCTACTACGCCGGGGCGCAGGTCTTGCAGACCGAGCAAGACTTCTACGACCTCACCTGGGCCTACCTGCAAAAATGCGCCGCCCAGCACGTTCGCCACACCGAAATTTTCTTTGACCCGCAGACCCACAGCGATCGCGGCATTCCCTTTGAGGTATTCCACAGTGGCATTACCCAAGCGCTAAAGGATGCTAAGACTGAGCTGGGAGTCTCCTCGGCGCTGATTCTCTGCTTTTTGCGCCACCTCAGCGCTGAAGCGGCTATGGCCACCCTGGAGCAAGCGCTGCCCTACCGCGACAGCATCATCGCTGTGGGGCTAGATTCCTCGGAACTGGGGCATCCGCCCTCCAAGTTTCAGGCTGTGTTCGACCGGGCCAGGGCCGAGGGCTTTTTGACCGTGGCCCACGCGGGCGAAGAGGGGCCGCCAGAATACGTTTGGGAAGCGATTCGCCTGCTCAAGGTGTCGCGCATCGACCACGGCGTGCGCTGTGTGGAAGATCCGGCCTTGGTGGACTACCTGGTCGAGCACCAGATACCGCTGACGGTGTGCCCCCTGTCGAACATCAAGCTCTGCGTGTTTGACGAGATGGCCCAGCACAACCTCAAACAGCTCATGGAGCTGGGCCTGTGCGTGACGGTGAACTCCGATGACCCGGCCTACTTTGGCGGCTATATGGCCGAAAACTTTCAGGCGGTGGAGTCGGCCCTGGGGCTAACGCCAGAACAGCTGGTGCAGCTGGCCAAAAACTCCTTCAAAGCGTCCTTTCTAAGTCCAGCCGAGCAGCAACCCTACCTGCAAGAGCTGTCGACCTACATCTAACCAAGGAAATTCAGGATTGAGGACGACACTCGCCTTTTTACCCATTGCTGGCCAGTTTGGCTTGAAGAATCTCTTCCATCACCTTTAAGTCTTCTTCAGATTGGGGAAATGGATAGACTGGGCTATTAGGATTTCCCATCCGGATCAAAGCCTCGATCGCTTCGTCGTCATCTCGATGGGCCAAGATATAGGCTCTCAGCTCTTGGCGCGACATTTGACTGAAATCAGGTTTCGTCATCGTTGAACCTCCACTGTCCACTGGCAAAAACCAAAATCTCCAAGCTTTCAGTCGCACCAGCCAGGATGAAAACTGTTCTGGTATTGGGGTTGTATCGAAACACATGGATAGGCTGATAGCCATCGGAGAGCATTTGACAAATCCTCACACAAGCCAAAGCTTGCTCTGCGGTAGGCATATACCGACACTTAATTATGATAGCGAGACAACCATAGCGTAATGCCTGATGAGGGACTTAAACAGCAACTATCGCCCTTGAAGCAACTGCGCCAGCGGGTGGGCTTGACTCAGGCTGAGCTGGCGAGGCGCATTGGAGTTTCTAACCGTGCGGTAAGAGCTTGGGAGAAGGGGGAGTACCCGCCGACGTTGACCGTTCTGCAAATGCGATCGCTGTGCAGCGAGCTAGCAATCACCTTTGATGAACCGCCCGATGAGTTTGGGCCAGGTAATTCACTCTAACTAATTTGGCTTGTCTGTCCTTGGCCTGGCTCTGACCTTTTGTCGATTAGCGGTGGAATCTCAGCGGCGACATTCAATCAAAATTGGCGAACGGCCCAAAATTGCAAGACGCTGAGAATGCTATCCAGACTTAGCACCGACAGCACGCTACCGGCGCTGCCAACGCTCAAAATGCTGCCCGCACTGCCAATGCTCAAAATGCTCCCAGCGCTACCGATGCTGAGAATGCTGCCGGTGCTGCCGATGCTGAGAATGCTG
Source organism: filamentous cyanobacterium CCP3 (assembly GCA_003022385.1). GTDB lineage: Bacteria > Cyanobacteriota > Cyanobacteriia > Phormidesmidales > Phormidesmidaceae > Nodosilinea. The sequence goes on from PYGV01000112.1 coordinate 9,934, forward strand.
CCCGCGCTGCCCAGACTGAGCAGGCTAAAGTAGCTGCCTCGGCTCAAGATAGCGCGCAGCTGTAGAGTAACGGCACGACCATTCGCAGGGGTAGAGACGGTTTGCTGTCGTTCAACCATGAAGCGATCACCTACTCAAGCTTGGGTATAGGAAGCGTTCTCCCATCATGATTGCTTCTCAGCCGCCTGAGGTAAACTCAAGCCATAGTTTAGCTGTCCTCAATGCGTCCAGCCTTAACGGTCAAGATTTGTGATGAGGTCATCCACTGACTGCCAAACGCGCCCAGGTGGGTGGTAGTGATAATCGTCTGAAAGCGGTCTTGAATCGCGTCTAAAAGCTGGTTCTGGCGATTTAAGTCTAGCTCAGCCAGCACGTCGTCGAGCAATAGCAGGGGCGGTTCGCCAATCACCTCATCGATCAGGTGCAGCTCGGCTAGTTTGAGGGCCAGTACCAGGGTGCGCTGCTGCCCCTGCGAGCCGTACTGGCGGCTGGGGGTGTCGTTGATGGCAAACTCAATATCGTCGCGGTGGGGGCCAACCAGGCTGGTGCGCTGATGCTGTTCGGCGATCGCTCGCAGCTTGATCTTTTCCAAAAAGCTGGCCTGAATCACCTGCGGGTCATCTTCCTCCATCGGCACGTTGGGCTGGTAGTGGATGCGCAGGTCTTCGCGCTGCCCGCTAATCGCCTGGTGCCACTGGTGGGCGATCGGGGCGAGGCGGGCGATCGCCCTAGCCCGCCGCCGAATCACCCGCGTCCCCAGGGCCGCCAGTTGGGCATCCCACAGAGCAAACTCGGTGGCATCGATGGCTTGGCCAGCTTCCCCCTCGTCGTCGCCGTAGGATTGCTTAATCAGGGCGTTGCGCTGCTTCAGCACCTGATTGTACTGACTGAGAATGTGGGCATAAACCGGCTCAAGCTGCACCAGCAGCGTGTCGAGCCAGGTGCGCCGCTCCCCCGGCCCGCCCCGCACCAGGTCGAGATCGAGGCTAGAGAACTGCACCGCGTTGAGGGCACCTAAAAAATCGAGCTGTCGCCTGAGCTTTTCGCCGTTGAGGATGGCCGTTCGCCGCCCCGCCTGCCGCAGCACCAGCGAGAGATCGGCCACGCCCAGGTCGCGCCGGACGGAGGCGCTGATTTGTGCAACGGGCTGGTCTTGCTGGACGAGATCGCGATCGCGGCTGGTCCGATGCGATTTCAGCGTCGCCAGCAGCTCCACCGCCTCTAGCAGATTCGACTTACCCTGGGCATTTTCGCCCACCAAAATCGTCTTGGGAGCGGCAAAATCGATCTGCTGCTCGCCGTAGTTGCGAAAGTGCCTGAGCGATAGGTGGGTGAGGTACAAGGGTTAGGGCTGAGGCTTGACTTGGTTTAGGATACAGGACGGCACCGATGCCTCGCTCGTCTTACTCAATCATGGGTTTACCAACCTTTCAAAATCCAGCCCTGCTGCGGCAGGCGCTCACCCACAGCAGCTACGCCAATGAACACCCCACCGAAGGCCCCGACTACGAGCGCCTAGAGTTTCTAGGCGATGGCATTTTGGAGTTTGTGGTGCGCGATTTGCTCTTTGCTCAATATCGCGATATGCCTGAGGGGAAAATGTCGCAGCGGGCTGACCAGTTAGTCGACGAGTCGCGGCTGGCCGCTCTGGCTGTGGAATTGGGTATTCCGGCCCAAATGCGGTTGGGGGCAGGTGCCCAGCACGAACGCCACAACCCCAGCGTGCAGGCCGACATGTTTGAAGCAGTGATTGGGGCTTACCGACTCGATGCTGGTATTGCAGCGGCTTTAAGCTATGTTGAATCGATCTTTGGTCCGCTGGTCGATCGCGTCGTCGATCTGCCAGCCATTGACCCAGTGAGCGAATTTCAGGAGTACGTCCATGCCCACCTCGGCCCTCAACCCCCAGAATACAGAGACCGGGGCGATACTGGCCCCAGCCATGCCAAGGAATTCACCGTTGAGGTGGTGGTGGGCGAAACCAGCTACGGCGTTGGTCAGGGACGGAGCAAAAAAGAAGCGCGTAAGAATGCAGCTATTGACGCCTTGAGGAGATTGAAGCGATGAAGGCCGCCATTTTAGGGTGTGGATATGTCGGTAAAGCCGTGGCTCAACTCTGGGGCAGCCAGGGAATCGGCGTTACCGCCACAACGACCAGCCCCGATCGAGTTGACAATTTACGCCAGGTCGCGGCAGCGGTTCAGGTCGTGAATGGTTCCGATGCCGAGGGAATTGTGGCCCTGCTGCAAGACCAGGACACCCTGCTCATTTGCGTCGGGGCCGGTCGGCAGGCCAACTACGAAGCGGTTTACTTAAATACGGCCAAAACCGTCGTGAAATCCTTACAGCAGGCTCCTAGTCTCAGGCAAATTATCTTCACCAGCACCTACTCGGTCTATGGCAACTATGAGGGGGCCTGGGTGCGAGAAGACGACCCCGCCAACCCCGCCACCGACAACGGGCATACGATGGCAGAGACAGAAAAAACGCTCTTGCAAGCGGCTACGCCAGAGCGACATGTCTGTATTTTTCGCCTCGGCGGCATCTACGGCCCAGGGCGAGAGCTGGCCAAAATCTACAGCCGCGCTGCCGGGCAGACCCGCCCTGGTGCTGGGCACGAAGCCAGCAACTGGGTGCATTTGGAGGATATTGTGGGGGCGATCGCATTCGCCCAAACTCACTCCCTCAGCGGCCTTTACAACCTGGTACAGGATGAAATCCCCACCGTGCGCGAGCTAATCGATCGCGTCTGCACCGCCAGCCACCTAGATCCCGTAAAATGGGACCCTTCCCAGCCCAGCGCTCGACCCTACAACGTGCGCGTGTCAAACCAAAAGCTCAAGGCGGCGGGCTATGAGTTTCGCCATCCACGCTTTGAGGGCCTTTAGGGGAATTTTGGATTTTGGATTTGTGATTTTGGATTGGGTTTAGCTCAAGTTTTACCCTCTGTAGCCATAGCCGTCATATTCTCGCAAATCCAAAATCTAAAATCCAAAATCGCCGCCCCTCACAAACTCAATGCTGGCCAGATGCAGCCTGCCCTGAGCGGCCTGGTCAAACACTAGCTCCACGCTGGTCACTGCCGTCAGGTCAACGCCCGCGAACTGACCCAGGGGAATACGGAGAGAACTGGGGTAAAGAGGAGCTGTGTGGCCGTGGGTAGGGTCAGCCTCAAACGATCGCAGGGCGGGCACGCCAGAGAGAATTTCAACCCGAGCGGCGTTGCCCTGCTGATCGCGCAGCACTACCGCAAACACTGGCTGCCCCTGGGGAACGGGCCAGGATGGGTCGGGGGCGAGGCGCAGCTCAAGGCTGGCGAAGTTACTGATATCCGCCTGCTCCAGGGGAACTTGCAGCTGTTGGGGAACAGCATTCCACTCCAGGGTGAGCAGGTCTGGAAAGTGGGGGTAGGGCCTAGGCGATCGCGCGCAGGCCGCAAGCGCCTGACAGAACTCCGCGCTCAGGCCGTCTGTTAGCGTGGCCACAGGGGCCTCTTTGGCGTGAAAGACGGTGTAGCGCTGGGCCGAAGGCGTGACCAGAGTGGTGAGCACCGATTGCCCAAACAGTTTTGCCGGAGCGGCCTGTTGAGCTGCGAGTCCTACTAGGGCTAGCGCCTTATCTTCCCCAGGGGTGGACCAGACCGTTTGCAGAAAGGCGGTGGTGTACTGGGCCAAAAAGTTTTCCTGGGCCACCCGCGAGAGGCGATCGCGCGATCGCTGTGGGTCGCACAGCGGGCCGTTGTTGGGCTGGCGGTAGTAGTCATCCTCCGCGACGGCGGCGCTGAAGTAGTGATGGTTTGCTCCGGGCAGCAGAATGCCGACGACAGGGCTAGTGCGGGGCTGCTGGCGGGCTGTTTCGACGTAATACAGGCTGCTGAGGTCAAAAATGTCGCGATCGCATCCCCCCCCAATCACCGCCGTGGGCACATCCGGCAGCTGGTAGGCATCGGGGCGCTGGGCGATCGGGTAGCTGCGGGTGGGGCTGACCAGCACCAGGGCGGCGATCGGCCCCAGCCCATCCGCAATCTTGGCCTGCAGCGATGCCGCCGAGTCTACGTTAAGTCGCTGAAGGGCGCTTAGCGCCGCTGCGCCGCCCCCCATGGAGTGGCCCACCATTGCCAGTCGGGCTAGATCAACTCGCCCCGTCAAGGACAGCTCAAAGCCAGGATCATCACCGCGATCGGCCTGGGCCAAACGACTCAGGTGGGCATCGATAATTTGGCCGCTGCGCTGGTCGGCTAGCTCGTTGCGGTTGTTAGCATTAGCTCCATAGGTTTCGCTAAAGGCGGCATTCAGGTTGGGGATGATCGCGCCGTAGCCTGCCTCAGCTAGCGCCTGCCCCAGGTAGGCAAAACCCATATCAAAGCGAGGTTCTGGCTCGCAGGGCCACTGGCTGGTGGCCTCGGGTTGAAAGTGGCACCCAGCGTGGCGACCGTGCAGCACCACGACCCAGGGTACAGGGGAGTTGCCGGGGGGTAGGGCGATCGCCCCCGTCAGCGCGATCGGCATAGTGTCAACCTCTGTCCCGCTTTGAGACAGACTGGTAGTTCCCAAATTGTAGGTTTGCACCAGCGGAAAATTGGCTAAGTCCGGGGTGGGAAGGTCTTCGGGGGGCAGCAGCAAGACATGTCCTATGCTCGGCAGTGCCCCTATGCTCAGCGCCAAACTGAGTATGACCAGGGCCAAGAAGCGGCCAACATATACCAACCCATGATTTGACCTAGTAGCCGTAGCTCCAGCGGGCCCGGTAGCCGCGCACGTCGATGTGGGTAAATACTGAGGAACTCGCCAACCC
>PYGV01000432.1 GCA_003022385.1 filamentous cyanobacterium CCP3
CCCATCCACCCATTCCCCTATGCAACGCCTCCGCATTCTCACCTGGCACGTTCACGGTAGCTACCTCTACTACCTGACCCAGTGCCCCCACGACTTTTATCTGCCTACCAAGCCGGGGCATCCCGAGGGCTACGGCGGGCGGCTGCCGGGGGTTGACTGGGGCCACAACGTCCACGACATTGCGGCAGAGGACGTGCGCCACCAGGAGTTTGACTGCATTTTGTACCAGTCGCTGCGCAACTACGAGCGCGATCGGCACGAGATTCTCAGCCCCGCCCAGCGGCAGCTGCCGCAGCTGTTTTTAGAGCACGACCCGCCCCGTGAGCACCCCACTGATACCCGGCACGGAGTCAACGATCCCCATCTGCTGCTGGTACATGTGACGGCCTTTAACCGACTGATGTGGGACTGTGGCCGCACCCCCACACGGGTGATCGAGCACGGGGTAACGGTGCCAGATGACGTGCAGTACACAGGCGAAATTGCCAAGGGGATCGTGGTGGTAAATGGGCTGCGATCGCGCGGTCGCCGCCTGGGGGCCGACCTGTTTGAGCAGGTGCGGCAGCACATTCCCCTCGATCTGGTCGGCATGGATTCTAAAAGCCTGGGCGGCCTCGGCAACGTGCCCCATCAGGATCTCCCCGCTCTGATGGCCCGCTACCGCTTTTTCTTTCACCCCGTGCGCTACACCAGCCTGGGGCTGGCCGTCTGCGAAGCCCTGTGCGTCGGGCTGCCCATCGTTGGCCTTGCCACCACAGAGCTACCCACCGTGATCGAGAACGATGTTTCCGGCTTCATCCACACCGATCCCGCAGCGCTGATCCAGCAGATGCGGCAGCTCATCGACCACCCTGACCTCGCCCGCCACCTCAGCCAGGGAGCCCAAACCGTCGGCCAAACCCGCTTTAACCTTTACCGCTTTGTGCAGGACTGGAACGCCGCCTTTGCCGATGCGATCGCCCTCAAACCTGTTCCCCAGCTCACCCCAATTCGCTGATCTCTGCCATGTTCCCAGCCGTGGGTTACGGCGGTGCCCAAGAGACCTGACCCTTGCGCTTAACCCCGATCGCCTAACCCACGCTACGCCTTTATCTTTCTTCCCGTCCTCACCACCCTCACGTATCTACTCCTCTCATGGGCAGACGCGGTCTGCCCCTACCCATCCACCCACTCACTCCTTCACTCCCCACTCCCCCCAGCCATGACCAAACGAATCGCCATCATCAGCGAACACGCCTCGCCCCTGGGCACCTTTGGCGGTACCGACAGCGGTGGCCAGAATGTCTATGTGGGCCAGACCGCTAAGCAGCTCGCCGCCCTGGGCTACCGAGTGGATGTTTTTACCCGGCGCGATGCCCCCGATCTGCCGGAGGCGGTGCTGTGGCAGCAGGGGGTGCGCATCATTCATGTGCCAGCCGGGCCTGCCGCCCCGGTGCCTAAAGAACAGCTGCTGCCCCACATGAAAGCGTTTACCCGCTTTATGGTGGCCTTTGTTAGACATGAGCAGCAGCTAGACGGCGGCTACGATCTGGTGCACGCCAATTTTTGGATGTCGGCACGGGTGGCCAGCCAGATCAAGCAGTACACCGGCATTCCCTTTGTGGTCACGTTTCACGCTCTGGGCAAGGTGCGGCGGCAACACCAGGGCAAGGCCGATAGCTTCCCGGACGATCGCTTTGCCATTGAAGAACAGGTGGTGCAGGCGGCTGACGGCATCATCGCCGAATGTCCCCAGGACCGCGACGACCTGATTCAGCTCTACGGGGCCGACGCCAGCAAAATTCACATCGTGCCTTGCGGGGTCGATTTGAGCGAGTTTTGGCCAATTCCAAAACGGCAGGCCAGGGCGACCCTGGGGCTACCCGCCGCCGAGCGGGTGGTGTTGCAGCTGGGCCGTATGGTACCGCGCAAGGGGGTCGATACGGCGCTGGAGGCGATCGCGCTGCTGAACCGACAGCGGCTGCCGACCCGGCTGCTGGTGGTGGGCGGTGAATCGGCGGTGCCCGACCCGCAGGTGACGCCCGAGATTGGGCGGCTGCAGGCGATCGCGGCTGACCTGGGCATTGGCGATCGGGTTTCCTTTGTCGGCCAGCGGGGACGTGAGGTGCTGAAGTACTTCTACAGCGCTGCCGATGTGTTCGTGACCACCCCCTGGTACGAGCCCTTTGGCATTACTCCGCTGGAGGCAATGGCCTGCGGCACCCCCGTGATTGGCTCAAACGTGGGCGGTATCAAATTCACGGTGCGCGACGGCGAAACGGGCTACTTGGTTGCGCCCAAGAATGCTCAGGAAGTGTGCGATCGCATTGCCTTTTTGTACCAAAACCCGACCGTGCTCAACCTGTTTGGGCGGCAGGCCCAGCGCCACGTGGCGCGACGGTTCACCTGGGCCAAGGTAGCCAGCGCCCTGGCGGGCATCTACGAGTCGGTGCTCAGCACCAGCCTCAGCGCCAGCGCCGAAACCACCATCAACGATCTGGCCCAGATCGAAGCCCGCTTCGACGCCTCCATCTTGGCGATGCGGCAGGCCCGTCGCCTGGTCAGCGCCGATATCTTGGCGGTGTCGCGGCAAATTAGCGACTGCTTTAACCGGGGCGGCAAGGTGCTGGTCTGCGGCAACGGGGGCAGCGCCGCCGAATCGCAGCACTTCGCCGCCGAGCTGGTGGGGCGGTTTTGCTCCCACCACCGCACCGGGCTGCCGGTGATGGCCCTGACCGCCGATGTGGCCCTGCTCACCGCCTGGGCCAACGACGTCGGCTATAGCGATATTTTCGCTCGCCAGGTCTATACCTTTGCCCAGCCCGACGACCTGCTGCTGGTGATCAGCACCAGCGGCAGGTCGCCCAACCTGGTACAGGCAGTCGCGGCGGCCAAAACCTGCAACGTGCGCACCGTGGGCCTGCTGGGCGGCAGCGGCGGCGACCTGCTGCCCCTGGTCGACCAGGCGATCTGCGTGCCCAGCCCCGACCCCCAGCGCATTCAGGAAGTGCAGCTGCTGGCCCTGCACCTGATCTGCGAGTGGGTCGAGGCCGACCTGGAGCGCTCCGACCCGCCCGCTATGCCGCGATCGCAGGAGGAAGCCACGCCGCTGCATCCCAGGGTGGTCAGCAGCGCCGCTTCGCTGCCCGCCAGCCAGAGTTCTTAATTCAAAGTTCAAAATTCAAACCCTGCTTCTTGAACTTTGAATTTTGAATTTTGAATTTCACCCAACCCATTCATCACGAAGGAAACCCCATGCAGACACTTTCTAAACCCTCCACCCAGTTTCCCGCCCTCGCCAACAAAGTGGCCATTGTCACCGGGGGGGCACGCGGCCTGGGGGCCGCCACCTGCCGCTGCCTCGCGGAAGCCGGGCTTAAAGTTGTCGTCGCCGACCTGCGCCACGAACTCGCCAACGAACTGGCTCAGGAGATTGAGTCATCTACTGGCCAGACTGGGCAGGCG
>PYGV01000433.1 GCA_003022385.1 filamentous cyanobacterium CCP3
AATCTGGGGGAGCACCCTTGGGGAAAAGCCCTGCCGCCGTCCACCTTGACGCCGACGTGTATTACCCCGAGGGGGAGGGGCCGTTCCCGGTGCTGCTGATGCGGCAGCCCTACGGTCGTGCGATCGCCTCGACCGTAGTCTATGCCCACCCCACCTGGTACGCCAGCCACGGCTACATCGTGGTGATTCAAGACGTGCGGGGGCGGGGTAGCTCTGGCGGTGAGTTTGACCTGCTTCGCCACGAGGCTGCCGACGGCTACGCCTCGGTGCAGTGGGCTGCGGCCCTGTCCCAGAGCAGCGGCGCAGTGGGCATGTACGGCTTCTCGTACCAGGGCATGACCCAGATCTATGCCGCAGCGCAAAAACCGCCTGCCCTCAGAGCGATCGCCCCCGCTATGGTGGGCTACGATCTCTACGCCGACTGGGCCTACGAAAACAGTGCCCTGCCACTCCAAATTGGCCTGGGCTGGGCCATTCAAATCGCCGCCGAAACCGCTCGCTTAAAGCAGGATAACGAGGCTTATCAGGCGCTGCGTCAGGCCGCGATCGCCCCACCACTGGGAGATGCTGTTCCCGCTCGGCCCCAGGTGCTCAAGACCTACGCCCCCGACTCGTTTTTTCACCAGTGGCTCGACCATCCCCAGCCCAATCGCTACTGGCAGGCGCTACAGCCCGATTTGACCGGGGTCGACTTGCCGATGCTGCACGTTGGCGGCTGGTACGACCCCTACCTGCGCGGCGACCTGCGACTTTACCAGCAGATGGTGGCGCAAAGCAAAGCCCCCCAAGCTCTCTGGATTGGTCCCTGGGGACATTTGCCCTGGGGTCGTCGAGTGGGCGGCCTCGATTTCGGGCCAGAGGCCGATAGCCCCATCGATCGCCTGCAAATCCGCTGGTTCAACCGTTTTCTCAAAGATCGGCCTACCGAGACCAACCCTGAACCGTCTGTTCAACTGTTTGTGATGGGGACAAACCAGTGGCAGGGGCGCGATCGCTGGCCCACCGACCCAGGCCAGCCCTTTTACCTCACCAGCACCGGCCTGGCGGGGCTGCGCTGGGACGACGGCGTGCTCACCCCCGAACTAGCCCAGGCCGAGGCTCAAACAAATGGCTGGCCCCAGCCGCAGGATGTCATCGTGCACGATCCCTGGAGGCCTGTGCCCTCTCTGGGGGGCCACTGCGGCCTGCCCCCCGGCCCCTTCGATCGGGCGACCCTCGACAGCCGTACGGATGTCCTTACCTATACAACCGCAGCCCTGGCGGAAGCATTGACGCTGGTGGGCACCCCCGCCGCCCTACTCTACTGCCGGGCCGATGCCCCCAGCTTCGACCTCAGCGTCGTGCTGTCTGAGGTGTACACCGATGGCCGCGTGATGAATCTCACCCAGGGCCACTGCCGAGTCGATCGCCCCGCTCCGACTCCGACTCCCCAGGCCGTCACGCTGCCCCTACAGCCTACTGCCTGCACCCTGGCGACTGGTCATCGGCTGCGGTTGAGCGTGGCGGCGGCCTGCTTTCCGGCCTATGCGGTCAATAGCGGCACTGGGGCAGGCTACGGCGACTGCCCTCAGATGGAGCACCGCGTGATCACCCTCACGATTGCCCATGGGGCTCAATACCCTTCTTGTATCCAACTGCCGAGGGATGCACAGGCAGAGCGCGATCGCTAAATTTGCAGATAGCGCGATCGCCCAAGGCAGTTCAAGCCCGCCCTGGCTAAAGGCAACACCTTCACCAACTCCTTACTCAAGCAAACGCTGCATTCAAAACGTAAAGAATAAAAAAAGTCGGCCCCCTAGGGAAGCCGACTCAGGTGATACTAAATATCTAACGTTGTTCTCTCAATTCGGAAGAAACCACCAAAAACCCAGCACTTTTGGCAGCGCTAGAGACTGGATATTTTTTCCGGTGGAGGGCTCTCATCTCCTCCGTTTCTCATTGTAACAACAAGTACAGATTTTCATTAACACAATCTCTACTTATTGTGTGGCAATCTCATAACTTAAGCTGATGAGCAAATGTACTCAGTGGTTTTGCGGATAGTCTGGAGCCGATGAGCGTTATCTAGCTGCGTCCTCACGTTTGGGCCAATTCTAAAGGATTGGCATTATCGGCCTGCCGCTCAATGCGCCGAGGCTGCCCCCAGATCACGGTTTCGTGTTTATAGATCACCATGCCGGGGCGCGCGCCCTTGGGTTTGTAGACGTGTCTGGGCTGGGTGTAGATCACGGGTACCTGGTCGGCCTGACGGGCGCGGCTGAAGTAAGCGGCCAGGTCGGCGACGTAGTGCAGATCGCGATCGCTCGGCACCTGCCCTGCCTCCAGCCGCAGCAGCACGTGGCTGCCCGGAATCTCTTGGGTGTGAAACCAGAGATCGTAGTCGGTGGCGACAGTGGAGATGAGCAGGTCGTTTTGGCGGTTGTTGCGGCCCACCAGCACGGGCAGACCGTCGGGCGTTTGAAGCTGACGAAAGCCTTCATCACTCGCCTTGCGCTCGCTGGGGCGATAGTCGGGCGAGGTCATGTAGCCCTGCTGAATCAGCTCGTTGCGAATGTCGTTCAGCGCCTCCAGATCGGCCGGCTCGTCGTAGGTAGGAATCTGGCTCAGGGCTGCCTCCACCTGCTCCAGATAGGTCAGTTCTGCCTGGACCTCCGCCAGCAGAGGCATGACCGCATCCTTGGCGCGCTTTAGCTTTTGGTGCTGCTTGTAGAGGCGCTGAGCCTGCTGAATCGCGGTTTTATCGGGGTCAATGGCCAGGGTGATGGGCTCTCCAGTTTCAAAATCATCTACGGTAAGCTGAGTTACTCCGGGCTGCCACTGGTAGCTATAGGCCATCAGCAGGTCGGCCTGCTGGCGCTGCTGGTCGGCCTGGGCCGACTGGTCGAGGCGCCGTTCAAAGGTGCTGGCCTTTTGCCGCAGTTTGTCGAGCACGCCCCTGAGCTTTTGCCGAATCTGGTTTTGAATGCGATCGAACTGCTGCAGATTTAGCTCGCGGCTATAGTACTGGTTCAGCAGGGCGTGAATATCCGCCACCGGGGCAATGCCCTCCCAGTCGAGCACGGTGTAGCCGCCCTCGGCCCAGCCGGGGAAAAACTCACCCTTCTCTAAACAGAGCAGCCAGCGCTGCCACACCTCAAACAGGCGATCCCAGTCGGCTTGGTTCAAGGTTTCGGCGGGCTGATCGGGGGTCAGGCGGGCGGCGGAAAGCAGCGATCGCACCAGCGACGAGCTTAGGCCCCCGTAGCTCTGCATCAGCATTTTTTTGAGCGTTGAAGGCACCAGCGTCACCCGCTCCTGCCATGAGCTTTGGGACTCCTGCCGACTGGGCAGCGTATTCATAATCGCCGGAGGTAGCACGTAGGGGTCGCCGGTTTGAATGGGCCGCACCCGCGACTGCTGGTCGCTCACCTGGTGGGCGGCGGTGACGATCTGGTTTTGGG
>PYGV01000113.1 GCA_003022385.1 filamentous cyanobacterium CCP3
AAGGGGCGACCAGTCGAGGGGGGTATAGTTGCGCAGGGCTTCGAGGGCGCACCACAGCGCTGCACCGGCCAGCACTAGCCAGCCTGGGCGGCCCGAGCGACGGGCTAGCCAAGCGATCGCCCCGCCCCACACCGCAATGCAAACCGAGCCCCACAGCACAATGAAGATCCAGGCTGAAAGAGCGATCGCCACGCTACTCAGCCACGGCACCCCCATCCACATCAGCGGATGCAGGTGCGTAATCCAGGCCAGCGAAATGCCGTAGTACACCAGCCCCCACAGCAGCCCATAGACCGCCGCCAGTGCGATCGAGGGTGTCGCCACGACCACCCACCACAGCGGCACCAGCCCCACCCAGGCCAGCGGCCACAGGCTCCACGGCGGCAGCGCCAAAGCCATTACCATACCGCTAAGAGCGACCAAACCAGCCTGCCGCCAGCCCCAGGTATAGATAAGTTTTCGCAAAACCGCCGCCATGCCTAACCTCAGCTATCCCTTCCAGTCTGTCACATAGGGTTTCTGAAAAAGGCCTGACTCGATGGTGGGCAGTGCCCACCCTACACAGCTCGTCCTGAAGGAGGACAGATCAATTTGCAGAACAGAGGTTTAAACCGATGATCAGTTGATCCTTTCCGTTGGGTCCAGGGCGGCGGCACGGCCCTGGTCGAAGGGGGTCTGGGGCCAGCGAAATGGCCCCAGCGGTAGATCGGGCTTTGAAACCCATTCCTCCCTGCCAAAGTTAGCGGTGCATTGCTGCGCTAATGCACCCTACAGCCCAAAAAATTGAGGAAGCGATCGCAGGTCGCTTCCTCAAGACGGTAATTGAAAATCAGAACTCAGGATTTGAGCTGAGGCCCAATCTACTCAGCAGTCGCCAGCTCAGTGCTGCCCCGACGCCGACGGCTGGTCAGCGTATTGAACAGCATTTGACCGATCGCCTTAATCAGATTCCCCTCCAGCTCCTTGAACATCTCCATGTTCAAGCCAAAGGCATCGTTAGCCTCTTCCACAATGCTCGCCACCATGGCCGCATCCACCGGGGCTGCATCCATCGACTCGCGGTACTTGGCCTTAAACGCCTTCTCATCAGAGATTTCAGGAAACTCGTAAAACGCCGTTCCCTCGCCCTCAGAGAGGTTCATCGCCCGCTGGGCAATACCCTTGAGAATTTGGCCACCCGACAAATCGCCAATGTAGCGCGTGTAAGAATGGCTCACCAGCAGCTCCGGCTGGGTGCTCGCCACCTCACGAATGCGATCGACATAGCGCTGACCGCCAGGGGTCATCGAAATTTCATTCGCCCAGTTGGGGCCGTAGTAGTAAGCCAGGTCAGACTCCAAAGAGGCCTTGCGGTGCAGCTCAGGAAAGTAAATTTTGGAGACAACGGGGTGATCTTTGTGGCGCTCCAGCTCTTCTTCCATAGCCGCGTAGGCGTAGTAAAAATTGGCCACCAGCTTGCGGTAAGAGTTCTTCTCGACCACGCCCCGCAAAAAGCAGCGCACAAAGCCCATATTTTCGGCCATAGTGTGGGCCTTCTTGGTGCCTTCGCGCAGCTCAGTGGATAGGTTACTGCTCATGCTGATCTCGCTCTAGGGTGAATTAAAAGATGTGGTTTAAACGGAGTTTCGAGTTGCCAATACCTGCCCGAACCGACTTGGCGCCAAAAATGAGAGCGCCTTAACTTGCCATTACAACAGGCACATTTGTTTAAGTTAGACCGATTTGATCGCCGTTTCCATTACGAATTTTTACAGGCCGTTACCGAGACCCTGCTTTTCTAAGGAAACGATTTAGCCGCCACAAGGTTTAGAGGCCGTCATCAGCGATCGGTTGACTGATCGAGCTTGGCAAATCTCAGCTCCTAGCCTGTTGACCGGATAGGGATGGCAAAGCGATCGCCCGAGTTCGTAACCCAAACCTAAGGACGCGCCCTAGGCCGCCATTCGGGTGAGCAGCACCGGGCAGGGGGCATACACCCGCACAAAGTCGGTCAGCGACTCGCCCAGCACCTTATCCAAATCGGGCAGGCCTTTAGCAATAGTGGGACGGCGATCGGGTGAGCCCAGAATGATCAAATCCATGTTGCGCTCTTCGGCCAGCTGGCAGATGCGACGACCAGGCTTGCCCTCGGGGGCAGCGAGCTTGTAGTTAATGCCGTACCGCTTCACCTCAGTCAGGGCATTAGTCAGAATGGGGTCCTGGTTGGGGTCGGCACTGGCTACATCGAAGGGCTTAGTTTTAAGGCTCGATACCGTGTGCACCAGCGTTAACTCACCACCTTTGATGTCGCGCAGCAGCGAAACGGCAATGTTCAGGCCTTCCTTAGCCGAGTCCGACTTGTCCATCGCCACCATCACCCGCTTGATCGGGCGAATGCTGTAGAGGTCATCTTTGACCAGCAGCATGGGCCGCGACGACAGCTGAAACACGTACTGGCTGACCGAATTTTCGAGAATGGCCTTCAGCCCCTGCAGTCCGCGCGACCCCATGATGATCAAGTCGGCATCGACTTCCTCGGCCACCCGAATCACCACATCTTTGGGGTCGCCCTCCCGCAGCACCGCACTGACTCGGCTGGGGTCGAGGTTAAGATTGGTAATCGCAGTAGCCAGGGTGCGGCCCCCGGCCTCCCAGCGCTCGGCCATGGTTTCGGCAGACACCTGAGAGGGCACGACGTGCAGCACCGTGATCGAGGCCCGCTGCACCAGGGGAATATCCATCAGCGCCTTCATCATGGCTTCGGTGTTGCCAGTGCCAGAGTCGGCCAAAAGAATTTTTTCTATCATGATGTCCTCGTAGGGTTGCGCTCGACGGCAAGGGTCTGCACGGGCATGGCCAGGCCATACCTCGTATCACCCGTTCAAGACCATCGCATCAGCGGGATGTAAAAGTGAGTTAATGTGTTCTCAATCATCATAGGCACTGGTTTTGAGCCTATTTTGGCGCGATTCATAATTTGTAGTAGAGTCTGCCCAACCGTCGGGGCAATGCGTAGAACAGTTTTGATCGACCCTTTCCCCTGGTATGAGCACCGGGTCGTGGTGCAGCCCCACCACACCGATTACGCCGGTATTGTCTGGCACGGCACCTACATCGCCTGGATGGAGGAAGCGCGGGTCAATTACTTGAGCGACTGCGGGCTGACCTTTGCCGACTGGATCAAGGCCGGAGTCGATCTGCCGGTGGTAGATTTGGGGTTGAAGTATCGGCGATCGCTCACCCTGGGCGACACCGCCCTGGTCAAAGCCCGCCTGGGGCCAACCAAAGGGGTGCGCTTCGTGTGGCACTACGACATTCAAAATGCCGCCACCCAAGAGACCTGCATCGGGGGCAGCGTGACGCTGGCTCCGGTCGATGTGAAAACCCGGCGAGTGCTGCGCCGCCTGCCCGACCACCTGCAAGCAGCCCTAGAAACTGTTCTCTGAGGCGGTAATGCATCCTGTGCCACAGAATTTTGGCTTCAAACCTTGGTCTCAAACCTTGGCCTAAAACTTTGTAGGATGAGCAAAGCGTGCCCACTGCATTCTGGCTGGACGGGCACGGTCTAGCCCCCTTGCCTCTTCTACGGTTGCCCCAACTATGCTCTTCACCCTCACCCAAGCCCTTGCTGTAGTTTGCACGCTGGTCATTATGATGGCCGGATGGCTCGGCGCTGCCCCCGCCGCCTACGCCCAAGAAAACACCGTTGACTACACCCTCACCGACCTCAGCTTCCGCGACTTTTCGGGCAAGCAGCTCTCGGGTACCTCCTTTGCAGCGGCAGAAATGCGAGAGGCCAACTTTAGAAAGGCCAACCTGAGCAAAACCATTCTGACTAAGGCCTCGTTTTTGCGGGCCAACCTATCCTTCGCAGACCTGTCGGGCACCTTCGCCGATCGCGTCATTTTTGACGGTGCCGATCTGTCGAACGCCATCTTTACCGACGCCCTGCTCACCAGCAGCAGCTTTGGCGAGGCCAATATCACCGGGGCCGATTTTTCCGGAGCGATTATCGATCGCTTTCAGGTCGCCCAAATGTGCAAATACGCCGACGGCGTGAATGAGGTGACTGGCATATCGACCAGAGATAGCCTGGGCTGCCGTTAAATGTAGATGGGTGGATGGGTAGATGGGTGGGCAGGGGCAAACTACCATTTGCCCTGCGGGGTCTACTGTGACTGGTTTAACGCCTGTGCGCCATCGGCTCTCAGCCGGGGAATCCTGAGCAAGACTGGCGCTGGCTGTCCCAGAGCCAAGGTGAGACGGCGTAAAATGAAATTGCTCCGTCGTCAGGTGTGGATCAACTTTTTGGGCCTGCTACCAGGCAGTCTGGTTACCGTTCTAGCCATTGCCGTTGCCTTTCTGCGGTTTTATGACCAACAAGACTTCCAGTTCCTCAGCGCCGTCGCCCAGCCCCAGCTCTGGAGCAACCGACTCACTGTGGCAGCCCTCCTGGCTACACTGGCTAATTTCGGCGTTGAGTGGAACCGTCGAAATCGAGAAGGAGACCGCGAGACTGAAGCACGAGAACGCGAGACTGAGAGAACAGAACGCGAGGCTGAGAGAACAGAACGCGAAGCTCGACGAGAGAGAGAGGAGGCTCGCAGAGATCGACAGGAAGCTCGACGCGATCGACAGGAAATACGCTACTGAAAAGCCCAGCTCCGATACCAGCTCGACCCCAGCGAACCCCAGCGCCGAGAGCTAGAAGCTGTGCTGGCGGCCCTAGAAGAATACGAGCAAACTCTGGATGAAGCCATCAGCACCTAGCCTGGACTCAGAGCCGGGCGGCGGCTTTACTAAGGTGCCCTGTCTTCACACCGCCACAGCCCCTACCCCAGCCGAGTCGAAATGCTTTTGCAGGGTCGCCTTGGGCAGCGGCCCCAGCAGGTGATCCCAGGGCAGCGGCTGATTCAAATCCCAGTCTTCATGGACGTAGTAGTCTAGCGGCGGAATCTGGCCCTGAAAGTCTTTGAAGGCGCGGCGGTAGCTGCCCAGTGAGTCGCCGTAGTGTCGCACCCGTTCGAGTACCGGGGCCAGGCGGCGATCGCCCCGCGAGATCAGCGCCTGAATCACCGACCAGTTATAGCTCTCGGGCCGAACGTCGATGCCCTTGGGTCGCAGGTGCTTGTGCAGGAACTTGAGCCGCTTTTCGGCCTCTTTGTTGACGCCGTACCACTGGAAAGGGGTATGGGCCTTGGGCACAAAGGTGCTGCACCCAAAGGTGAGGCGCAGGCCGGGAGCGGCCTTTTTGAGCCGCAGCATCAGGGCTACGGTTTGCTCCAGGTCGGCCATGGTTTCGCCCGGCACCCCCGCCATGCCGTAGAGCTTCATGGCGCTGAGGCCACCCGCTTTAGCATTGACGGCGGCGCGCTCGATATCGTCGGTTTCGAGCTTTTTATTGACGATCTGGCGCACCCGCTCCGAGCCGCTCTCGATCGCGATCGTAATCGAGCGGCTGTCGTGGCGGGTGAGGGTTTCGGCTAGCTTGGGGGTGACAGTGTTGGTGCGCACCGAGGAAAGACTGATGCGCACGTCGTCAAACTGGGGACGGTTTAAATAGTCGAGCAGGGTATCAAATTCGGGGTGCTGGGTCACCGATGCCCCCAGCAGGCCCAGACGGCTGGTAACGGCAAGCCCCTGTTCAATAGCGGGCATCAGGGATGCTTCCAGACTGGCGGGGCGAAACGGCAGGGTCAGGTAGCTGGCCAGACAAAAGCGGCACATCTCGGGGCAGCTGCGCACCACCTCCACCATGAAGATGTTTTCCCAAGCGGCGCGGGGGGTGACGACGGTGGAGGCCGAAAGCACGTTGCCCCGATAGGTCTGCTTTTGCACGGTGGCGGGGATATCGGTAGTCACGGGGGCGATCGCCCGCACTCCCCCGGTCGGCCCCTCGTAGGTGACGCCATACAACGACGGCACATACACCCCAGGCACCGCCGCCAGACGGCGCAGGGTTTCCGAACGGCTGGCCGATTTGAGATCCACCAGCGCGTCAAAAAAATCGTCTAGCAGGGTCTCGCCGTCCCCCAGCAAGATCACGTCGAAAAAGTCGGCAAAGGGCTCGGGGTTGGCGGTCAGCACTGGGCCACCGCCAAAGACCAAGGGATGGTCGTCGGTGCGATCGCTGGCAAAAAGCGGAATATCGAGGTTTTCGAGCTGGGTGAGCAGGTTGGCGTAGTCCAGCTCCCAGGACAGCGAAAAGCCCAGCACGTCAATTGCCGGGGGCAGCGGCTCGTGGCCATCGGTAAACAGACGGCTGACGCTGATGTCGGCTCGGCGGGCTAGAGTTGCCCACACCACCTGGTAGCCCAAACTAGTAATACCCACGGTGTATTCGTTGGGGAAGGCGAACACGACCGCTAGCGCATCGTCTTGAGGAACGGCGGGTGTAAACAGCAGAGTTTCGTCGTGGAGGGGAAGGAGGGCCAAGGGGTTGCGCTAAAACGATGCAGCTTCTCCAGTGTAATCAGTGCCAGGGTTATCGGTAGACATGACCTGAAATCTGGAATAGAGATCCGGTTGGACCGCGATCGCGATCGGTGAAACTACGAAGCAAGCCAACCCGCTTTACAAAGATCGGAGCCTAAACCACCTCAAACTCATCTAGAACCCCCAGCAGCGATATCTTTGCTCACACAAATCGAGAAAATATCAGTTGATTTGCGCAGGAGGCAGCGTCTTAGCCCGACAATATTTCGTAAAAGCACGGTGTCGACCTGAAGAGCATAAAACTACGATTAAGACAACGCGATCTACCTATCGACCTGCCTGTGATGACAACCCTTTAGATGCAACCGTAGTAATCCTGCGGATTCGGCCTATGACTTCCCCAACTCCTCCCATGCGCCCCACCTATATTCTTGCCGACGAGGCCACCGTGCGGATTCCTCGCGACCCGTCTCTACTTGCTCAGGCCGAGCGCATTGCCCAAGGTTATCAACAGTGCCAGGCCGCAGAGGCGTCGCAGTGGCTCAAGCAGGGGCTGGCCCATCTGCGCCAGGGGCAGTACACTCCGGCCTTGGCCCTCCTGCAGCAGGCGCTACAGAGCTACCGAAACCTGGGCGATAAAGAACGTCAGGCCAAAGTGCTGCTCACTCTGGCCCACCTCTACTATCGGGTGGCCGACTACCTGTGGGCTGCCGACTATGGCCGCCAGTGCCTGCGCGTGGCCCGTGAGTTAGGCGATGATGCTCTGATGCAGCAGACCCTGGGCCACCTGGGCAACAGCTATCGCCACCTGGGCAACCTGCAGCGGGCGTTGGAATATATGGGCCAGAGTTTAACCATGGCCAAGAAAAATGGCGATCGCCCCGGTGAAATGCGATCGCTCAACAACCTGGCCATGGTCTACCGCGCCAAGGGGCTCACCCGTCAGGCCGCCACCCTCTATGAGGCCAGCCTGATGATGACCACCGCCCTGGGCGACCGCGCTACCAAGCTGCAAATTTTGCAAAACCTGGGCAATACCTACCTCACCCTCCGCGAATATGCCCAGGCGATCGACTGCTACGAGCAGTTTCTAACGCTGCATGAAAACGGAGAAGGCGCAGTGGATAACCGCACCACCCGCCGCGTGCTCACTCAGCTCACCCTGGCCAGCATCGCCATGGGCGACCACAACCGAGCGATCGTGCATCTCCAGCACCACCTGTCGATCGCCTGCGCCCTGGGCGACACCAAGGGCGCGGCTAGCCTCATTGACGACCTCAAGCGCAGCTACGTGGCGCTGAGCGAAGCGCGGGTAGCTGCCCTGCGGCCAGAGATGACCTCGATCTAGCCCAAAAACGCCGCGGTAACCAACGCAGCAGCAACCATAGTCAAAGACAAGTCTGTGGACAACACAAAAAGGGGAGACGCGGCTGCATCCCCCCTTTGCTATATGGATGTCATTTGAGCTATGCCTTAACCAGGAGGGCGCTAGCTAGCGCCCCCTGGTTCTTTGCTCTACTGCCACTTAGAGGCCACCAGCTCAGCTAGATCGACGACGCGCTGGCTATAGCCCCACTCGTTGTCGTACCAGGCCACCACTTTCACCATATCGCCGCCCATCACCATGGTCAGGCTGGAGTCAACGATAGAAGACTCGTCGGTTTTGCGGTAGTCGATCGACACCAGAGGCAGGTCGCTGTAGGCCAGAATGCCCTTCATGGGGCCTTCAGCAGCGGCCTTCAGCACCTGATTGACCTGGTCTGCGATCGCAGGCTTTTCGACCTGAACCACTAGGTCGACCACCGACACGTTGGGGGTGGGCACCCGCAGGGCGATCCCGTTCAGCTTGCCCGCCATCTCAGGAATGACCAGAGCAACGGCTTTAGCCGCCCCGGTAGTGGTGGGCACAATGTTGAGCGCAGCCGCCCGAGCCCGGCGCAGGTCGCGGTGGCTAGCATCGAGCAGGCGCTGGTCGCCGGTGTAGCTGTGGGTGGTGGTCATGGTGCCTTTAACAATGCCGAAATTGTCGTTGAGCACCTTGACGACCGGAGCCAGACAGTTGGTGGTGCAGCTGGCGTTGCTGACCACGTTGGCTTTGTCGTGAGCGTAGTCTTCGTGGTTGACACCCATCACGTAGGTGCCAATGTTGCCGCCCTTGCCGGGCGCGGTGATCAGTACCTTTTTAGCGCCGGCTTCGATGTGGCGAGAGGCACCCTCTTCGCTTACAAACACCCCAGTCGACTCAATGACAAGATCGATGTCCCAGGCACCCCAGGGCAGGTTGTTGGGGTTGCGATCGGAGTAGCACTTAATCGTCTTGCCGTTGACGACCAGCGTGTCTTCTCCAGCACTGATGTCAGCGTCGAGGCGACCCAGCATAGAGTCGTATTTCAGCAGGTGGGAGTTAGTCTTGGGATCAGACGTGTCATTGATAGCCACCACCTCAAGCTGGCTGTTTTCGCGCGTCAACCAGCAGCGCAGAAAATTACGACCAATGCGGCCAAAACCATTAATTGCTACTCTAACCACTGCGTTTAACCCTCTGTTGTAGTCGACTAGGTATCTATTCTTAGACGACACCATAATATCGCAAAGCATGAACCACTTTATAGGGGCTAGCCATTGAACTGAATCTATTTTCTACCCAGAATAACCCCGAAAAATCTATGAGTCGCTGCTTAGGCCCATCGGCAGCGGTTCTCGGGGATCACGCCCGGAAAGTGGCATAAGCATTTCTACTCTGTTTATTTAGATCGCATAGAAAATTAATATGTAGTGCTTACCGTCTATATATATCTAGATTTTTAAGCGTCGACGGTCGTGCATTGTATAGATAAAAGCCCAGCCTAGGAAGAGGTAAACCCCAGGTCTAACAGGCCCTGGGACGCTACCGCTAAGGGCGATCGCATGTTCTTTGCGCCCTGCACAGGCGTCGGGAGAACAGGCGGCGGCGATCTAGGCAGGCTAATGCCGATGTTTAGGCCAATTCGGCAATTCTTGCTATGATTACGCCTGACACTTGGTGTGGTGTGGTGTTCTAAGGAGTGTAACGATGCCGATTTCCGTAGATTTTACCGGTAGGCCCTTTCATTTCATTGGGATAGGGGGCATTGGCATGTCGGCACTGGCCTACATCCTAACCAAGCGCAACCTGCCGGTATCGGGCTCTGACCTGCGCCTTAGCCACATTACCCGTCGCCTGCAGGAAGCCGGAGCCCACATTTTTTGGCAGCAAGAGGCCGCCAACCTGAGCTATTTTCTCAACTCCGAGCGGTCGACGCTAGCCGCTGCTACCGAGTGGGCCAGCACCGGGCCTAGCCTCGTGGTAGAGCCAAAGCCTGCCGTCTTGGGCTCAGACGCAACCCCTCAAGTGGTTTGTTCCACTGCGATCGACATCCGCAACCCCGAATACCAGGCGGCTCTGGAGCTGGGCTGCCCGATCCTGCATCGCTCCGATCTGCTGGCGGCGCTAATCAAAGAATATAGCAGTATTGCGGTGGCCGGCACCCACGGTAAAACCACCACCAGCAGCATGATTGGCCACCTGCTGCTCAACGCCAATCTCGACCCCACCATCGTGGTCGGCGGTGAAGTGTCAAGCTGGGGCGGCAATGCTCGTCTGGGTCAGGGGCCTTACCTGGTAGCCGAGGCCGACGAATCGGACGGCACCCTGGCCAAGCTATCGGCCAGCATTGGCGTTGTCACCAATATTGAGCTTGACCACACCGACCACTACAACGATCTAGAGCAGGTCGTTACTACCTTCCAAACTTTCCAGCGTCAGTGCGGGCTGCTAGTCGCTAGCGCCGACTGTAAGGTGGTGCGCACCAGCCTCAAACCAGACGTCACCTACAGCCTCGACCCCGCTACGGCTGCCACCTACTACGTCACCGACATTCAGTTTGGAGCCGATGGCACCTCTGCCCTGGTGTGGGAAGAGGGGCAGCCCCTAGGCCTGCTGCATCTGCGAGTGCTGGGCTGCCACAACCTCAGCAACGCGCTGGCCGCAGTGGCGGTAGGTCGTCATCTGGGCGTTGCCTTTGGCGATATCGCCGACAGCTTAGAGAATTTTTGCGGAGCCCGCCGCCGATTTGAGCACCGGGGCAGCTACAACGGTATTCAGTTTTTTGACGACTACGCCCACCACCCCAGCGAGATTCGGGCGACGCTAGCGGCAGCTCGTATCAAAGCCGATCAGACGCTGCCCGCGACGCTGGACAGCCGCCACACCCATGAGGGGCGCCGAGTGGTGGCGGTGTTTCAGCCCCATCGCTTTAGTCGCACAGCGGCACTGCTCAACGACTTTACCGATGCCTTTGGCGACGCCGACCAGGTGATTATGGCCGATATCTACAGCGCGGGTGAGAGCAATACCTTTGGGGTTTCCGGGCGTCAGCTGGCCGATGCCGTGGCCCACGCGCATCCCCGCGTGCTCTACGGCCATACCCTGGATGACATTCAGGCGGCCCTGGCCCACAGCCTGCGCCCCGGCGACCTGGTGCTGTTTATGGGGGCCGGTAACCTCAATCAGATTATCCCTCAGGTGATGGCCTACTATGCGGAGGCAGAGGTGCCGTCGCTTCAGGAGGCCTGTTGAGCGGCGGTCCCTATACATTTGGCCCTACACATTGGGCTAGCATGGGGAACGACCGTTGAGCACTGGGGACATGAACCAAACGGCTGCACCAAACCTGGCCTGTCTAAAACAACAGGTATCACTACAGCCGCTGACCACATTTCGGGTGGGAGGACCGGCGGAGTGGCTAGCTACTCCGCGCCACCAAGGCGAATTTCAGCAGGTTTTAGACTGGGCGATCGCGGCCAGCATTCCCATCACCCCGCTGGGGGCAGGGTCGAACCTGCTGATTGGCGATCGCGGCATTGCCGGTCTGGTGCTCTGCACCCGCCGCTGGCGCAGCACCCGGTTTGACAACGCCGGTCAGGTCACTGTCGCCGCAGGCGAACCGCTGCCGACGCTGGCCTGGAAAGCGGCCAAGCGCGGCTGTCGCGGTCTGGAGTGGGCGGTGGGCATTCCGGGCACTGTGGGCGGCGCGGTGGTGATGAATGCCGGAGCCCACGGCGGCTGCACCGCCGATGTGCTGAGGTCGGCGACCGTGCTTGACCCGGTAAAAGGCCTGCGATCGCTCACCCTCGCCGACCTGGGCTTTCGGTACCGCACCTCGGTTTTGCAGGGGGAAAATCAGGTTGTGCTGGAGGCCACGTTTCAGCTAGAGCCGGGCCACGACCCGGCCCTGGTAATGGCCGACACCCTGGCCGGGCTCAACCAGCGGCGGGCCACCCAGCCCTACGACCTGCCCAACTGCGGCAGCGTGTTTCGCAACCCCTACCCCCATACCGCCGGTTCGCTAATCGAGCAGAGCGGGCTGAAGGGCTACCGCATCGGCAACGCTCAGGTATCTGAGCGCCACGCCAACTTTATTGTGAACCTGGGCGGTGCCAGCGCCACCGACATTCGCCGGTTGATCCACCATATTCAGGCCGAAGTGGAGCAGCACTGGGGTATTCAGCTCCAGCCAGAAGTCAAGTTTGTGGGCGATTCTGTGGAGGGAAACGTCCCTGCCCATCGGGAAACCGCCAGATAAAATGCGGTATTAGGAGCCTCCGGCAAAGCGATCGATCGCCATCGCGTCAATCACAGGGTCGCGCTCTCCTACCACCGCCTGGGCAAACCGCTGGGCAACCGGCGGCAGGTACACAAAGGGGGCGCTAAAACCGGCCATAATGTGCAGGCCTTCGACCCCAGGGATGCCGCCCACCAGGGGCAGTCCGTCGCGGCTAAAGCTGACCCGACAGTAGCGCCAGGTGCCGGGTACGTCAGCCAGGGCCGGAATTTGATGCCCGATCGCGGCTCGCAGCCTGCGTTCACTCTCCGCCGCATCCAGGTCTGCCGCCAGATCGGTGAGGGTGCGGCTAATTTGGCCCAGGCAGAGGTGACCGTCCAAGAACTGAATCGCGCCGCTGTCGAGGATGGCAGGGGTTAGCTCGTGGCCCGGTTCATCCCACTGGGCATCGGTGTCGGGCTGGCTGGCCTTGGCCTCCATAGCAAAGCGCTCGGTCTGCGCAGGCATGATCAGCGCCCGCAGGGTGAGATCTAAGGGCGGCGTTTCAATCAGTTCGGCGTAGGTATAGTAGAGCGGCACGGTGAGCTGAATCTGATGCAGCAGGGCGCGGCTAAAGGCCCCAGCCGCTACCAAAACATGCTTGGCCGGATACGCCTGCTCAATGGTGAGCAGGCCGGTGACTCGATCTTTAATGCGCACCAGATCGACGGCGGTGGCGATGATTTGGGTGCCGCCAAGCCGCCGAAAGGCCTGGTTATAAGCGCCAACCAGCGCCTGGGGAGAGACATGGCCGTGGCGAACGGTAAAGGCACCCGCGATCGCAGCCTCATTCAGCAGCGGCTCCAGGGCTGTGGCCTCAGCGGCTGATATGAACTGCGGCGGCGTGGCGCGTTTGGCATAAGGTTCTGCGGCCGCGTCGGGATCTTCACCTGCGGCCAGGGTCAGCATCAGATCTAGCTCGCGAAACTCGGTGTCACCGTCCAGCTCGTCGCTGAGCTGGCGTTGCTTGGCAATGCCTTCGCGGCAGAGCTGCTGCGTGAGCGCCGTGCTGCCCGACCAGTAAGGAATGCCGCCATAGCTGTAGCGGGTAGCGTTGCCAGAGCCCAAGGAATTTGCCCCGGCATCGAGCAGCAGCACCGAGAGCCCGCACCGGGCTAGCTCGTAGCTCGTCGCGGCCCCCACCAGGCCGTTGCCGACCACAATCCAGTCAAAGGTTTGCATAAGAACGATAAAGGCTTAGAGTATCGGGTCTAGGGTTTAAAGAAAGAGCTGGTTCCTCGCCTGAAGCCCTAAACCTTACACCGTGAACCTCATGCGTAGACCTGCCCCAGAATAATCCGCAGGCGATCGTAGTCATCTTTTAAGAAAATGCTCAGGGTGCGGCCTGCGGCCACTAGCCAGGGGCGATCGAGCTTGCGCAGCTGGTAGCCCTGGCGCAGCACCGCCGCTACCAGGCTATCTACTGGGGCGCTGCCCATGGCCAGCAGCGTTCTGAGAAAGTCGAGCTGCTCGGTAAACTCAATCACCGCCTCGGGGGTGCAGCGGTACACCGCCTGGTGCACCTGGGGCGGACGCGGCGGCAGGTGCTGAAACAGCGGCCCCAGCGGCTGTCCGGCCAGGTCAGGGGCGCGAAACCCTACGATCGCAGCCTTGAACTCGGTCTTGAGCATGGCAAAAATCTGCGGCTGCTGCTGACGCAGGTCTTCAAGCGAGAGGCCCAGCGCCCTGGCCCGGTGCACCGAGTCGATGGGGCTGGTGGTGGCGTAGTAGACCACACCATAGACTGTGTTACCCGACTCTTCATCGACGGCGGTGACCCAGCTGCCAAAGGGGGGCATAGCCGAAAATGCCAGTGCCTCTGGCTCCAGGCACTGAGCCAAAAACTCAGTGGTCGCCGTCTCGATCACTTCAGCAATGTGGTCGGGCTGACGCGCCTGGGCGGCAGTCTGGGGCAGGGGCAACCGCATGCTAGCGCCGCTTGCCGGAGCTGACTGGCTCTAGCTCCGACATATTAAAGGTGACCAGTTTGTCCCAGTTGCCGCCCTCAAATAGCACCGCCACCTTGCCGTCGGTAATGCGCTGCACCAGGCCCTGAAAACCGTAGTAAGTATCGTTGACGTTGACGACCGTAACCGGAGCCCCAGGAAAAATCATGGTTACTAATGCTTTTGATCTGCCCCTATAGTTTAGAGCGTGTCATCCATTCTGGCTAGAATCCTTACGCCATCTGCGTTACCACGCTCGACCAGAGAATCGGCTAGTGGTCTGTCAAAGCTAAATTGGCAGGCCGGGTGACGCACTAGCAGAACCCAACAAGTTCAAACGTTTGACCGTTTTCAGGCTTTATCGATGTTTTAACCCGGTGACTCTGGCTGTAAGTCGTGGCCACAAAGGTCACCGCTCGATGCTGAACAAGACTTTCAGAGATCTTGTGGGGCGCTAGCTCGCCCAGTTGTCACACCACTGTCATATGGCTGTCATTGCACCGCCATGATCGCCCCATAGGGTGTCAACCCATGGGCGCTGTTCTGCTAGTGCCCACCGTAAGCTTCCGCCGCGAAGTACACGACTGATGATATGCGAGGACAATCGCCATGAAACCGTCAACTTTGTTCAAAAGTCTGCTGGCCGCCACGCTGATGCTCGGTGTTCCAGCGGCTGCGATCGCCCAGGGCCAAGA
>PYGV01000434.1 GCA_003022385.1 filamentous cyanobacterium CCP3
AGCTTCCCTATCCCTTGCTCCCTGACCTGAATTTCACTCTCTACCCAATGAAATATCCCTGCTGCCAGATGTCACCCACCTGAAAAACGGGTCTGATTAAAGAGCAGAGCAAAGGGATGACCAAGATGATTGGCATGATTGGATGGTTGAGCGGGATACAAGGACACGGTGCGGGGTGGCTGCACCTGGTCCAGGTGCCAGTAGCGCCGGTAGCGCCAGCACCGCAAATAGCCACCCCAGAAGATGCTGCCCTCATTTTTTCGGGGCCACAGTTTTTTATTGCCCTGGTATCAGGGCTGGTGCTGGCCTTTGGTTTTCAGCTGCTGCTGACCAACCTGTCGGTGGCCGTTGGCATTTCTGCCCTCGGGCGGGGCAGCTCTAGCAAACACTCTAGCGGCAATGGTAGCAGCCCGCCTATTACCACTGCTGTGGGCCTTTGGACCATCATTACGGTCAGTCTGGCTCTGTTTTTCGCCTGTTTGCTGGCGGTTAAGCTAAGTCTCCTTAACAGTGCCCTGCTGGGAGCTATCACCGGGCTAGTCATTTGGGGCACCTATTTTTGTCTACTATTTTGGGTCAGTTCTACCACGGTTGGTTCCTTGATTGGCTCGGTGGTGAAGACAGCTACGTCTAGCTTTCAGTCTCTGATGGGTACTGCAACCTCTGCTCTGGGGGCTCGCGCCGCCAGCAATCAGGTTGTGGCCACTGCTGAGGCTACCGCTGCGGCCGTGCGTCAAGAATTGATGTCCGGCTGGGACAACACGGATATAAAAGATACGCTGCGTGAATATGTTTCAACCCTGCGATCGCCCAGCCTTGATACGACTGCGCTAGAGTCTGAGTTTGAGCGACTGCTGCAAGAGTCTGGGGTGGCCCGTGCCGATCGCGAGGCCCTAGCTCAGATCGACCGCAGCGCCTTTGAGCAACTGGTCAGCCGCCGCACCGATCTGTCGACTCAAGAAACTCGTCGGATTGCCGATCGCCTGTACCAGAGCTGGTGCCGGGCCGTCGGTCAAACCCCGGATCGCAATTCTCTGGCTGAACTCACCGACTACCTGAAGTCGGCCCAGCGCGAGGATCTGATGTCGGGCCAGCTGCGCGATCGCATTGACCAACTGCTATCGAACAACAAAAACGATCAGTCAGGCTCGGGGCAAGCGCCGGGATGGCTGCAGCAGGGCATGGGCATGCTGATGGGCGTTGCCATGCAGCGCCTTGACCTCAATGACATGGACATGTCCGATATTCTGGGCCAGCTCAAGCAAGCACAGGGCAAAGTAAGTGGTGCCGCCGCTGCGATCGCATCGGGTGACCACAGCGAAGCCTATAACGTCGTCAAGGCCGATGTTGAAGCCTATCTCTCCAGCGCCTATCCCTGGCAGCTCCAGCCCGAGCGCATGAAGCAGGACTTCTGGCAGGTGATCTACGACCCCACCGCCGACCCTGGACAACTACGCCAGGCCCTGCTGCCCCTCAACCGGGCCTTCTTCGCCGACATCTTGTCCCAGCGGGGTCTGCTCACGCAGCAGGAAATTTCTCGGGTATCGGCTCAGCTGGAGGATGTTCGTCGGCATGTGCTGGCAGAAGTCTCTGAGCGCTACCGGATTGAGGCGGCCAAGACCCTGCAAACTCGGGTTTACACCTTTTTGCAGCGCTCTAGCCGCGACGAACTGCTAGCCAGCGACAACGGCGACCGATTTGCCAGCGTCATCGAAGACCCCTACGCCAGGGCCGAAGATTTGCGCGATCGCTACACGGCCTTTGGCTACGTCACCTTCCGCGATGCCCTACAGGCACGGGGTGATCTCAGCGAAGCCGAGATTGACCAGGTAGCCCACAGCCTGGAGCGCTCGATGAACAATATTGCTGCCGACGCGGCCGGTCTACAGGCCGCAGCATCAGCCCGCATTGACAATCAGTGGCAGGCCCTGCAAGATTACCTGCGCTCTACGGGGCGCTCGGAACTCAACCCTGAGGGCATCAAGGCCGATATTCAAACCCTGCTGGCTGAACCCGATGCGGGCCTGCACCAGGTGCGCCAGCGGCTCGCTCAGTTCGATCGCGACACCCTGGTGCAGCTGCTGAGCCAGCGCAACGATCTGAGCGAGGATCAGGTTCAGCAAACTATCGATCAAGTCGAGGCCAACTGGTACCGGGCCATTCACGCTCCGGCTGCCCTGAGTGCTCAGGCTAAAGCCAAGTACAACGAAGCGACGACAGCGATCGAAAACTACCTGTTGAAGACGGGTAAGCCCGAGCTGAATCCGGCTGGCATCAAGCGCGACCTGGAGCTGCTGGTGCAGGATCCCAGGCTGGGTCTGCAGGCCGTGCAGACGCGCCTGTCCGATATGGATCGTGACACGCTGGTGAAGCTGCTCAGCCAGCGGGGTGATTTAACCGAGGCTGAGGTCAACCAGACCATCGACGACCTGCAGGGGACGGTCAGAGACTTACTCAAGTTGCCCCAGCGCCTAGCTCGTCGGGCCAAGACCCAGGTTATATCTTTTGAGACGGCTCTCGAAGACTACCTGCGCAACACCGATAAGGACGCTCTCAACCCCGAAGGCATCAAGCGCGACCTTAAAGTACTGCTGCAAGACCCTCGGTTGGGGGCCGATAGACTCCAGACCCGGCTGTCTAGAATCGATCGCGACACCGTAGTTGCCCTGCTGGCTCAGCGTCCTGATATGACGCAAGCCGAGGCCGAGGCTGCCGTCGACCGGGTGCTAGACATTCGGCACCAGTTTGTGGCTCAGATTCGCCAGGTGCAGGACCGGGTGCAGGGTGTTATCGAGGGTATTCTTACCCGTGTTCGCCAGTACCTCGACTCCCTCGATCGCCCCGAGCTAGACTACTACGGCATCAAGCGTGACCTGCAGCAGCTCATGGCCGATCCCAAAGCTGGGGTTGATGCCCTACGCACTCGCCTCAGCCAAGTCGATCGCGATACCCTGGTAGCCCTGCTCAGTTCCCACGATGCCATCTCTGAGGCCGACGCCCAGCGCGTTATTGCCCAGATAGAAGATGTGCGAACTACAGCTCTCAGCAAAGCCGAGCAGCTTGAGCACGAGGTCGAGAAACGACTCAGCGAGATGCGCTACCAGGTTGAGAAGCAGGTGGAAGACACCCGCAAAACCGCCGCTGCGGCCTCCTGGTGGATCTTTGGCACCGCTACCATATCTGCCGTCTGCGCCGCGATCGCAGGCAGCCTGGCCACTCTCTAGTCCGCCTCGCTAAGGTAGAAGCAGCCGCCCTCGGTGGGCGGCTGCTTTTTGGTTAAGGTCACCCTCAGTTCAGACCCTTCAGCCAGTTCGATTTAACCGTTTCGTTTAGTACATCTATCATTGACTATGGGTTCTTCCTGGTTTAAGCCTCTTTTTGCTCCCCTGATGGTGAGTTTTGCGTTAGCAAGC
>PYGV01000016.1 GCA_003022385.1 filamentous cyanobacterium CCP3
GGGTGGCGGCGGCTTTGCAGGGGTTTCTGCTGTAGGGCTTTCTGGGGCCGGACTTCCTAGGGCTGGGCTTTCTGGGTCCTGGCTATCCGGGGGCAGGCTGGGGCTCAGGCTGTCGTACAGCTGCGAGAGCGTCACCACCCGGAACCCCTGACGGTCAATGAGGCTGAGCAGCGTCGGCAGCGCCTGAGCCGTTTGCACGCAGCGCTCCATCGACCCGCCGTGCATGACAAAAATAGCGCCGGGAAAGATAAAGCGGGCCAGGTACCAGGTGTTGAGGTTGGGCTTGCTGAGGGGGCGCAGGGTGTCAAAGGGCACCATCGAGGCCAGGGCCACCAGCGACTCGTAGCCGGGGGTGAGCCGAATGTGGTCAACCATCGCTCGGTTGTAGAGGCCGCGCCCGGGCCGATACCAGCGCAGGGGCTGCTGGATCAGGTCGGTAATGCGATCGTGGGCCTCCTGAAAGTGGCGGGCAAACTGGGCCGGCTGCAAAATAGCCGGGGTGGTGTCGGTGGTGCCGTGGTTGGCAATTTCGTGACCGCTGGCCAAAATCTCTTGCAGAATGGTGCTGCCCGGATTGAGGTGGTCGGTGATGACAAAGAAGGTAGCCTGAACCGGGTGCTCGGCGGTGCGGTTGTACCGATCGAGGGCGGCGAGAATAAGGCGGGTAGAGGCGTCGTTGCGATCGCCCGGCGTCGGCACATCGTCAATGGTGAGGGCTACCAGCCGCGCCTGAGTAGGGGCGTAGAACAGCGCATCCGGAAACATCCGGGCGACCTGGGTGAGCAACTGCTGCTGGGGAAGAGCCATAGGCGTTAGCGGCTGGTGGGGTCTAGACTATCGCGGAGGCGATCGCCCAGGGTGTTAATGCAAAGAACGGTGAGGAAAATGGCTAAGCCTGGGGCCAGCACCAGGTAGGGCGCGCTCTCGATATAGTTTTGGGCATCGTAGAGCATGCGGCCCCAAGTGGGCACATCAGGCGGAAAGCCAACCCCCAAAAAGCTGAGGGTAGACTCAGCCAGCAGCGCATTGCCAACCCCAATCGTAGCCGCCACAATCACCGGGCCAAGGATGTTGGGCAGCAGGTGAGTTTTGACAATGCCCCAGGGCCGCGCCCCCAGGGCCACCGCAGCTTCTACAAAGGTGCGCTGCTTGAGGCTCAAGAACCCGGCCCGCACCAAACGGGCCATCGACATCCAGCTCAGCCCGCCAATCAGCAGCACAATTAGCCCAAAAATGCCCCGCTCTGGCCCCAGCGATCGCCGTACCGGATCGCCCAGCAGGTAGACCACCAGCAGCACCAGGGGCAGGGTGCCAACCACCGTCGCGGCGGCCAGAGGGCCGTAGGGCACCTCAAACAGGGTGGTGCCGCCGAGCTGGGCGGCGGCGACGGGGATGGTTTTCATCTCTTCGCGGGTCATGAAGGTGAGGGCAAACAGGTACTCATTCCAGGCGAAGATGAAGGCCAGAATGCCGGTGGTGACTAGAGCAGGCAGGGTCATGGGCAGCACAATGCGCCCCAGCATTTGCAGCGTGTTGTAGCCATCGACGCGGGCCGAGTCTTCTAAATCTTTGGGCAACTGCTGAAAGAAACTGCGCATGACCAGAATGGTCAGAGGCAGGTTGATGGCGGTGTAGGGAATAATCAGCGCCAGGTAGTTGTTGGCCAGTCCAAAGACCCGCACCACCTCCAACAGGCCCAAAAACAGCAGAATGTACGGGAACAGCGTGACCACCAGCACCAGCGCCAAAATCACCTGCTCTCCCGGTATGCGCAGGCGAGCGAGGGCGTAGGCCGCAGGCGACCCCAGCGCCAGGCACAGCAGCGTGGAAATAATGGCGACCAGGGCGCTGTTAAACACATAGATGTAAAACTGATTGCGCCGAAACAGGTCTAGATAATGATCCAAGGTGAGCTGGTCGAGGCCGGGGAAATACACCACCGAGTCGGCGGTGATGGCGGCGTTGGTTTTAATCGAGGTCAGCACCTGCCACAGCACCGGGGCCAGGCTGAAGATGACCGTAAAGGCGATCGCCACCCACAGCAATATCCGCATCCAGGGAATGCCGCGATCGCTGGACTGAGACGGAGCGGGGGTGGTTTGAGGAACGGTAGTCATGGGATTTTAGATTTTGGATGGCGGATTTTGGATGGCGGATTTTGGATGGGAGACTTGGAGTCAAGCGGTTTCTGCTCCAAAATCTAAAATCCAGAATAAATTCACTCAGTCCTGGCCCTTAGGCGTGAAATATAAAGCGCCGCCAGCGCCACGACCGCCACCAGCACCAGAAACGTCACCGTTACCAGCGCGGCCCCGTAGCCAAAATCGAGGTAGCGCATCACGGCGGCGTAGATGTAGATCGACACCATCTCTGTCGCGCCGCCGGGGCCACCGCCCGTCATCACCTGAATCAGGTCAAAAATGCCAAAGGACTGGGCAAAGCGAAACAGCAGGGCAATCACAATCTGCGGCGCAATCAGGGGCAGCGTAATTTGCCGAAAGCTCTGCCAGGGGCTGGCGCCATCCAGGGCGTGGGCTTCGTAGAGGTCTTGAGAAATCGACTGCAGCCCCGCCAGCAGCAAAATCGCCACAAACGAGGTCGTCTTCCACACGTCGGCCCCGATCACCGCCACCATGGCCCACAGGGGTTCGCCCAGCCAGTTGATTGGCCCAGCGATTAGCTGTAGGCGCATCAGCAGGTCGTTCCAAACACCAAACTCGGTGTTAAAAATCCAGCGCCAGGCCAGGGCAATTAGGGCGGTGGGCAAGGCCCAGGGCAGAATAGCGATCGTTCGCACCCAGCCCCGACCTCGAAAGGCCTGGTCAAGGCAGAGGGCAATAATTAAGCCCAAAATTAGCTCAAAAAACAGGGTAAATACGGTAAAAACAGCCGTATTTCGCATACTTTGCCAGAAGCGTCCGTCCTGCGCCATCTGCACGTAGTTGTCCAGGCCGCTGAAGACGGGCTCTAGGTTATTGCTGAGGTTCTCCGTAAAAAAGCTCAGCCAAAAGGCCCGCAAAATGGGAAAGGCATAGACCAACAGCAGCAGCAGCGCCGCCGGCAGCAGCAGCAGCAAGCCGGTTCGCTGTTGTCGTTCTCGAATGTAATCCCTGGCCACAGTTTTCACAAATTCCTCCCTAATCCCTCTACCTAGCCCAAGGCCAAAGCCCTTTAACTCTCACCCGCCCATCCATCCACCCATCTACCCATCCACCCCCAATACCCGACGGCTCTCGCCCGCCGCCGCCCGCATGGCGGCTTCAGGGGTCATCTGGTCGGTAATGGCAGCGCTGAGGTAGCGCTGCAGAATATCGGAAACCTGGGCGTACTGCCCCACTGGCGGTCGTGGCACAGCGGTTTCGGCTACCTCTAGCAGCTGTTCGTACTGGGGAAATACCGCTAGCACCTCTGGGTCGGTAAACAGGGCGCGGCGGCTAGGTACGTAGGCAAATTCGGTGATGAAATCTTTCATTGGGCCGGGGCTGGTGAAAAATTCCACCACTCGCCACGCTTCCTCAGGGTGAGGAGTGGTAGCAGAAATGCCAAAACCCCACCCGCCCAAGCAGGCGGCGGGTTGTTCGTTGGCAGCGTGCACCATGGGCTTCAGCGCGATGTTGCCCGCTACCAGAGAGCCGTCGCGGTTCGCCTCGGCCCAGGCATAGGGCCAGTTGCGCATGAACACCGCGTTGCCATTCTCAAACTGACGCAGGGTGTCTTCCTCAATGTAGTTCGTCACGCCGGGGGGAGAAATGCCTTGGGCAATGACGCCTTTCATAAATTCGGTGGCCTGAATTGCAGCAGGCTGATCGAGGCCGACTTCCAGGGTTTCTGGGTCAATCCAGAAGCCGCCGTAGCCCGCCACCAGTTCAACAAAGTTGGTGACCAGCCCCTCGTACTGCAAGCCTTGCCACACAAAGCCCCAGTTCACATCGGTCTGGTCCTGAATGGTTTCAGAGGCCGCAATCAGCTCGTTAAAGGTTTCAGGGGGCTGTAGCCCCACCTGATCGAGCAAGTCGGTGCGGTAGTAGAGCATGCCCATGTCGGAGCGAAAGGGCATGCGGTAAAAGCCGTCTTGATAGACACCAGCGGCAACATCGGCCTCTAAAAAGTCGGCCAGGTCAGCTTCACTGACGCGATCGGAGAGATCCGTCAGCCACCCGGCGGCGGCAAACTTAGGAATCCACACCACGTCTGAGAAGAGGATGTCGTAGGGCGAGTCGCCCAGCAAAAAAGAGGTGGTGTAGAGGTTTTCAACCGCATCGGCGGCGTTGGGGCCGCGCACCATCTCAATGCGAATGTCGGGGTTTGCGGCCATAAACTGATCGGCCAGCCCCTGCATTTGTTCAGCCTCTACGGCCCGCAGCAAAAAGGAAATGGTAACGGGCTGCTGGGCTCGCACGTAAGCTCCAAACAGCAGCGTGCCAGCAACGACCAGGGCCAACAGAGTCAGACTCAGCCTTTTACGGCTGAGGTTTAACCATCTTACAAAGGATCTATTGCGCAAAACAAAGCCTGGAAATCTATCGCTCCCAGGCTCGCCGCACAACCAATGCAATCTATTGCAGTCTATGCACAATCTGAGCCCTGCGACTCAGTATCGGCCAACCCAGGCTTCCCTATCAAACTGGAAAGCCAGGTTGCTAGTATCTATCTTAGGACTGAGTTTTGGCCTTCTTTCTTAGACGGGTTTAGTCTTTCCTTTATAGCGAACGTGGTAATTAACGCTAGAAAATCAAGATTGTAGCCAGATTCGACAGCACGCCCTGGTATTTTGTCAAAACTAACCTCGCAGGCTGGGTGCGCGCTAGCAGAACCCTAATTTTTAGCATGGACACAGGACTAGTTGTCTGGCTGCGGTTCTGGGCTGGGGGCAGGCTGCAGCGGCGACCCTGGTTCGCTAGGGAAAAGCGGCGACTGAGGCGCAAAGGGGTCACTACCAGGCTGCTCAAACCCGGGGGGCAGTTCTTGACCATTGAGGCCATCCTGGGGAAATCCATCAAGGCCGTCCTGGGAAAACCCCTCCGGCAGCAGGTTGGGATCTTGCAGGCTGGGGTCGGCTTCTCCAGGTCCTAGGGTGGTATCGCGGGGCAGGGTGGCCAGGGCAACGCGATCGCCCCCCACCGCCCGCAGCTGATCGAGCACCGTCACCACATCTTCGTAGCGGGCATCGCGGGAGGCGTAGAGCACAATCAGTCCGCCGGGGTTGACCTGGTTAAACTGCAGCAGCACATCGGTGAGCAGGTCGAGGGTGACGGGCTGCTGGTCGAGGTAGACCTGGCCCAAACCATCGACGCTGACGTAGAGGCGATCGGCCCCCTGCCCCACCTGGCCGGGCAGCGGCTGCCCTGTTTGAGCAGTCGGCAGATCCAGGTCGATCGCCTGCTGACGAGTCAGGCCCACCGCCGCCAAAATAAAGAACGTCAGAATGCAGAAAATAACGTCGATCAGCGGCACAATTTCCAGGCGCACGTCCTGGGAAGGGGTGTCGAGCAGGTCTACTTTCATGGCGAAGGGATCTCCGGCGAAGGCGCAGCGTCGGCAGTAGAGGAATTGGGGTCACCAGGGACAACCGGAGGCAGGGGCTCGGATACCGGAGTCAGTCCGTAGCGCTTGGCCCAGCTCTGGCGGTAGAGCAGCTCTAGCTCGCTGCCCGCCTGGCGAAACATTTTGGCCTGCCCAAAGATAAAGCCCTGAAACAGTCGGTAAAAGGCCAATGCCGTAATGGCGATGATCAGGCCAGCGGCGGTGCTAATCAGCGCCTCGCTAATGCCCAAAGAGGTGCCTGCGGTGGCGTCGCCGCTGCCCAGGTCGCTAATTTGAATCGACCCCAGGGAGTTGATCAGACCCAGCACCGTCCCCAACAGACCGAGCAGCGGGGCCAGGGCAATGACGGCTTC
This sequence comes from filamentous cyanobacterium CCP3, assembly GCA_003022385.1. Lineage (GTDB taxonomy): Bacteria > Cyanobacteriota > Cyanobacteriia > Phormidesmidales > Phormidesmidaceae > Nodosilinea. The sequence goes on from PYGV01000016.1 coordinate 5,898, forward strand.
TAAAATCTTGTCGCCCCGCCCCATGGTGGCGAGTTCTTCGTTGGCGGCGGTTTCTAGGGCCAGGCGAAACACTTCGGGGTCGGGCGTCTGTAGCTTGAGGGGGGCCGAGAGAAAGCGCCCCATCGGCAGGAGGCTAGAGCGTTGGGCAATTTCGCCAGCGGCAGGCCAGTCGCGGCGGGCAGCCTCTAGCACTCGACCCGAGACTTCGCGCTCGCGGGTCAAAATGCGCGACCAAAACCAAATCCGCTCCAGAATGGTGCCCACAGCCAAAATTGACAGTAAGAGCAGCGGCCACATGGCAATGCCGCCACGGGCAAATAGCTCGGTTATATTCACTAGATCCTCCTATCACCACGGGCCGCTCTGTCTGAATGGGACAGCCCGGCCTCTCTCCGGCAAAGCATAACAATTGTAGTGACTTTAGGAACGCTTCAACAGGTTCAGGCCAATTCTACCGGCTGGCGTTCTGCCAGAGCATCCAGAATCAGGTCTGCCGTGCGCTGGCAGGCACCCGGTGGTCCCAGCTCAGCGCGCATTTTGGCATAGCCCGATCGCATGGTTTGGCGAGCGGTTTCATCACGCAGCAGGGTAAGGGCGGCGGCGGCGATCGCCTCGGGGGTGGCCTGCCACTGCAAAAACTCGGGCACCACCAGTTGGTTGACCACTAGGTTCACAGGCGACACGTAGGGCACGTCAAACTTGAGCAGGTAGTGGGCAATGCGGGCGCTGAGCGGATGAATGCGGTAGGCCACCACCTGGGGCACATCCATCAGGGCAATTTCTAAGTTGGCGGTGCCCGACTTGGTAATGGCGACATCGGCGGCGGCGATCGCAACCTTGCTGTCTTCAGTGATCATGCGCCCTTTCAGCCCGTGGGCGGCTACCCCCTGCTCAAAGCTGGCCTGCAGCGCCGGTATCGACACCGGCAGCAAAAAGGTGACGTCGGGGCACTGGGCCTGAATGATCTGGGCTGCTTTGAGCAGGGCGGGCATCAGGTACTTGACCTCCTGACGGCGAGAGGCAGGCAGCAGGGTAACCACCTGCGCTTCGAGCGATAGCCCTAGCTGCTGGCGAGCGGCGGTTTGGTCGGCGGGGCCGGGGTAGCGATCGACTAGGGGATGGCCCACCCAGGTGGGTTTAGCCCCAAAGCCCTGGTAGTAGTCGGCCTCGGCTTTGAAAATAGACAGCATGCGATCGCTGCAGCCCACTAGGCGCTGGGTATCTTTTTCAGAAAAAGCCCACACCCACTGCTGCGGGGCGATGTAATAGACCACCGGCACCTGAGGGTGCTGAGCTTTCAGGTAGTCGCCCATCGCCAGGTTAGGGTTCATATAGTCAATCAAAACGGCGATATCGGGCGGGTTGGCGTCCAGAGCCTGCTTGGCCTGGCGCTGCATTTGCAGGGTGGGCAGCAGGTAGGGCAGCGCCTCAAAAATACCCACCGAGCCAATGCCCGTGGTTTCGCCCATCAGCGTCGCCCCGGCCTTGGCCATGCGCGGCCCGCCCAGGGCGGTAATGTCGAGATCAAGGTCGCGATCGCGGGCGCGATCGCGCAGCGCCTCGATCAGCAGCGCCCCCTGCAAATCACCAGACACCTCGCCGGTACTGATAAAAACTCGCTTTCGGCGGGGCTCATCCATGCCTTGTGCCGCTCCCAAACTAGTCGTCATCGCCGTGCTTGCTCAACCGTCGGCCTGGGGTCAACCCCCGGCGATCAGGCTGGATAGCCGCCTGCAAAAATTGGCTAAAGTGGCTGACCAGCTCATTGCCACCGCTCTGGCTCAGCTTGGCAACCGCATTGCTCACCGATTCGCCCGAGCGGTAAACCAGACGGTAGGCCTGTTTCAGCTCCCGATAGGCCTGGGGGTCGGCGGTCAGGCCAGCCCGCTGCAGACCGATCTGGTTGAGGCCCCGCACGTAGGCCGGGTTGCCGTTGATCAGCGTAAACGGCGGCACATCGCGATCGATGCGGCTGAGGCCGCCAATCATGGCCAAGCGCCCGACATGTACAAACTGGTGTACGCCCACCAGGCCGCTAATGCGCGCCCCCGACTCGACATATACATGTCCGGCCAGGGCCACCGAGTTGGCGATAATGACGTTGTCTTCTACCACGCAGTTGTGGGCTACGTGGGAGTAGGCCATCAGCAAGTTATTGCTGCCCAGCAGGGTAGCAGCCCCAGCATCGGTGGCCCGATTGATGGTGACGTACTCGCGAATCAGGTTGTTGTCGCCGATCACCACCCGGCTCATCGAGCCGTCATACTTGAGGTCTTGCGATTCTAAGCCGATCGCCGCCCCCGGAAAGATCCGGTTTTGTGCTCCAATCGTGGTGTCACCGTCGATCACCACGTGGGCCCCAATTTCGGTACCGGGGCCAATCGTAACCTGCTCACCAATAACCGCGTAGGGGCCAACCTTAACCGTAGGATGCAGATGAGCGCCCTCATGAACCACTGCCGTGGGATGAATCAGGGTAGTCAACGGCCCGCCTCCAGAACCCAGGGTTTGCAACATAGACACATTATTTACCTATTTCCCCTGAGGAGTCGGAGACTCCACCACCGAAAACATGAGTTCGCCCTCGCAGACCAGCTGCCCATCGACTTCGGCTCGACCGTGCATTTTACCAAACCGCAGCCGCTTCATGGCCAGGAGTTCGACGGTCATCACCAGCTGATCGCCGGGCACCACCGGACGGCGAAACCGCACCTTGTCGATGCCGGCAAAAACGCATAGCCCCTCAACCCCCGGCATCTGCATCAGCACAATGCCGCCAACCTGGGCCATGGCTTCGACAATTAGCACCCCCGGCATAATCGGCCGACCGGGGAAATGCCCCTGGAAGTGAGGTTCGTTAAAGGTAACGTTTTTGATGCCGATCGCATGCTTGCCCGGTACATAGTCGACGATGCGATCGACCAGGGCAAAGGGGTAGCGATGGGGCAGCAGCGTATAAATCTCTTCGGCACTGTAGGAGGTCTTGAGAGAATTTGTCGCAGTCCTCTCTGCCGGGGTCGTTTCGATCGAGTCTAGGGTGGTAGTCACAGGGCTGGATGCAGTTACGTCAATCACAATGAGCGGGTCATAACAATAGGTATAGTAGGCCGTTGGCCTAGCTTGATTTTGCCACTAGAGGGTACCCTCGCCGTAGTCCAGAGCCGAAACCAAAGCCGCCGCCAGCTCGCCGTGCAGCCGATGGCTAGCCTTGTAGGCCACAATGTGGGCGATCGGCAGGCTGCCCAAGAGGCTTAAATCACCCATTAAATCCAGCATTTTATGGCGAGCGGGCTCGTTTTCAAACCGCAGGGGCGGGTTGAGCCAGCCCTCGTCCCCACAGACCAGCGCATTGTCTAAGCTACCGCCCTGAATCAGACCGCTGGCCCGCAGCTGATCGACCTGGTGAGCCAGGCCAAAGGTACGGGCTGGAGCTACGGCGGTGGCAAACCCTTCAGCGCCAAAGGGGTCGGCTTCAGATGTCCAGCTAAACCACTGGTTGCCAATGGCCGCCACCTCAAAGTCAATGCCGTAGGTCAATCGCAGGGCCGGGGCCGGAAAAGCCGCCACAAAGGCATCGTCGTGGGTAACCGTCACCGGCTGTCTGAGGCGGATGACGGGCCGGGGCACAGACTGAATCTGTCGCCCCGCCTGGCGCAGCGCCTCAACCCAGCCCAGGGCAGAGCCGTCGAGCAGGGGCATTTCTGGACCGTCGATCTCAATGCGAACGTTATCAATCCCCAGCCCCACCAGCGCCGCCAGCAGATGTTCAACCGTGCGCACGGAGGCTTTCCCCTGACGCAGTTCGGTTGAAAGCATGGTAGGGTTGACGGCCTCTAGACTGGCCGGTACCGTAGGGTTCCCTGGCAAATCGGTGCGCACAAAATAGCGCCCCTGACCTGGCGCCTCTGGATGCAGAGTAGCGGTAGTGGTAGCCCCAGAATGCAGCCCTATGCCCTGCCGCGCTACAGGGCCAGCGAGGGTAGTTTGAGCTTGGGTATAGCTCCAGGTGACTTGAGGCAGCACCGCTGCTTGGGGACTGGTTTGAGCCATTAGAAACGCTCTCCAAAGCCGAAGTGAATACGTCCTTGACCGCGATCGTTAAAGCCGTAGTCAATGCGCAGAGGACCTAGTGGCGTAGACAGACGGACCCCAGCCCCATAGCCAATACCGCTGCCGGGTTTGCCCCGCGATGGTCCGGGGGCACCGGGCACGGCATTGCCGCTGCCGAGGTCGCTGCCGACATCTACAAATAGCGCCCCCCCCAAGAACGAAAACAGCGGGAACCGATACTCGGCCGTGAACTGAGCGTAGCTGCGTCCGCTGCCCACCTCACCCTCGTCATAACCGCGAATGGAGTTGGTGCCGCCCAAAGCAAAGGCTTCGTAGGGGGGTACATCACCCACAATAGTGCCTGCCTGAATGTTAAAAGCCAGAGCCTGGGGTCCCTCAGAGAAGTTCAGCAGGCTAAGAGGAATGTAGTAGCTGTAGCTGCCCCGCAGCCGGTTCATAAAGATGCTGCCGCGCCCCAGGGGTACCGACTGCTCGGTATTGAGGCGCAGAATGCTGCCGCTGGTGGGGTTGAACGCGTCATTGCGGCGATCGAGAGTAGCGCTAATCGGGAAAGTCCACAGATCATCTACCCCCCTGGGGCTAGCGGTCAGGGGGTTGCCGGCCGCATCTACTGCGTTGACCCGGCCCCCTTGATCGCGAGCCGACACATTTTGATATAGAGTCCCTACCGCTACTGTCCAACCGTTGTCGAGGGGACGGCTAAAGGTAATGCCGGTACCTAGACGGCGAATGCGCACCTGATCGCCGTTGGGTAAATCGATTGGGTTGGGGCCATCCTCAAAGTTGAGGTTGTTAGCTGAGCGGGCAAAGGCAGTAGCGGTGTAGGAAGTGCGGAAAGGATCGCCCGCTATCCAGGGGTCGGTAAAGGACAGATCAAACAGAATGTCTCGCGTGCTGAGCTGCGCCTCGGCGCTGAACTTTTGGTTGTTGCCGCCAAAGTTATCCTGGCGGAAGCTGACGGTACCAAACAGATCACCAGTAAAGTTGAAGCCTAAACCGGCCGCGACCGAGCCAGTGTTGCGCTCAGCTACATTGACAATGACTTTGACCTGACGAGGGTCATCCTCAGCCGGTTCTAAACCCGGCACCACATCCTCAAAAATGCCCAGACCAAACACCCGCTGAAAATCTTGTTCAATTTGGGCCTGGTTGAATACTTCACCGGGCTCGGTCTCGAATTCTCGCGTGATGATAAACGGCCGGGTTCGTCCCTGGACGGGGTTTCCTTCATCATCAACAGACTGCCCCAGATCGTTGATGTAGCGCACCTCAATACTTTCGATCACCCCTTCGGCCACCTCCAGGGTAACGACTCCTTGAGGTGAAACCTGGGGTGCTGCTACAACTTGGGCCAGCACGTAACCCTGATCCTGGTACCACTGGTTCAGCTCCAGGATGCCCTCCTGAAAATCGATCAGGTTGATGATTTCACCCTTCTGCTCATCGAAAATGTCATCGACGACGGTCTGGGGCAGCACCTCGTTGCCCTGTACCCGTACGTCGGTAAGCACTGGGTTGGGCTGCACGACAAAGGTCACCCGCACCCCAAGGTCGGTGTCTTCGGGTTGGGCATCGACATCGGCAAAGAAGCCGGTGGCAAAAATACTGTTGATATCCTGCTGAAGCTGGGTGCGCGTGGTTGTGCGTCCGGCCTGGGTATCGATAACGCTGTAGACCAAATTTTCGAGGGATGGATCAAGCTCGCCCTGGGTAGGCCGTACCTGCACTTCGGCTACCAGCACTCGGGGCTCTTCGGCCTCCTCAGCTTCCTCAGTCGCCTCGGTGTCTTCAGCGGGAGCTTCAGGATCGGCTTCCGTCGAGTCGTCAGGAGCTTCGCCGTTGGGAGATGCCCCAGGGGTTTCGGCCCCCTGCTGGTTGGGCGCAGGCTGCGGTTGACTGCGGCGCTGCACGGCTCCGTCTAAAATGCGCTGAGCTTCTTCAGGAGTGATCTCGCGCGGGGTGCTGGGGGTCTGAGCGAGCTGCGCGCGCTGCAGCTCAGGCACCGCTTCCGAGCTGACGGTGGGTAGGGGCACGGCCGTAGACTCGGCGGCCGCGTCGCCATCAGCGCGATAGTTATCGATCGCACCCTGCAAAACGTCCGCTACGGGGCTATTGCCCAGGTCGGGCTGCGTCAGGCCAAAATCGAGGGTATCTGTGCCTCGGGCAGCGTCAGACGCTGGAGCCGCTTCTGGGGCGATTAGGGATGAGGCACTGTAGGCTGAATCGACGGCCTGACCAGATTCAGGAGAAGATTCTTGGCGCAGCTCTGGAACGGCTGGATTGGCTTGAGCTGGGGCGCTCATCAGCCCCACGAGCCCTGAGGTTGCCAAAATAGCCAATAGATAATTAGGAGATACCCGCATCTAAAACACACCTGCTAAACACGTCCACACACCAATGAAAGGCCCATCTCCCGGGCTTAGAGCCAGGGAAAATAGCCCTGGGGCGGGCCGCTGCCCCCGCAATCGGACAAATTCTACCGCATTGATGGTGCTAATTCTTGGTTGATTGTGCCAGCACCCGCTCTAGCACACGCTGGTAAGCCGCTTCGACCTGGCCCAGATCTTGCCGAAAGCGATCTTTGTCGAGCACCCGCTGGGTTTCATCGTCGGTAGACTGATCCCACAGGCGACAGGTGTCGGGGCTAATTTCGTCCCCCAGCAGGATCTGCCCCTGGGCGTCGACGCCAAACTCCAGCTTGAAGTCGACCAAAGTAATGGCGCAACCGGCAAAGAAATCGGTCAGGATTTGATTGATGTTGAGGGCAAGACGGTGCAGGGTCGCCATCTGTTCCTCGCTGGCGATCGCCATGGCGCGAATGCGATCGCCCGTCAGCAGCGGGTCGCCCAAGTCGTCGTTTTTGTAGTAGAACTCGACCAGCGGCGGCTCCAGGCGCTGGCCCAGGGGCAGGCCGGTCTGCTTGCAGAGGCTGCCCGCCGCCAGATTGCGCACCACCACTTCGAGCGGGATGATCTGAAGCGCTTTGACGCGCATAGTGCGATCGCCCGTGGTTTCCAGCCAGTGAGTGGCAATGCCCGCTGCCTCCAGCTGCCGAAATAAATAGGTAGAAATGGCGCAGTTGATCGGCCCCTTGTCAACAATCTGCCCGCGTTTTTGAGCGTTAAAGGCGGTGGCGTCGTCTTTGAAGTAGGTGATCAGCACCGCCGGATCGTCGGTGGCGTAGATAATTTTGGCCTTGCCTTCGTAGAGTTTTTCGCCCAGGGGCGCGCCAGAGGAATTGCCGAAAACCATGGTTAGGCAGTAGTAGCGACACCCCATAGTAGCGTTTGGGGTTATTTCCTTAACGCACCTACCGTGACACCCAAAAACAGTGGCCCAACTCTGACTGTAACCGAGGGTTTGCGGCCCAGAGCACGTAATGGTTCGCTGTAGTGCTGTACCCTTGCTGTACCCTGGTTTAAGTAACCGTAACCATTACCCACAACCACTGCGCAACGCCCCATGGCCACCATCAACGATAACTATCTCAAGCTCAAAGCGGGCTACCTGTTTCCTGAAATTGCCCGCCGGGTGGCGGTCTTTGCCGAGGCCAACCCCGACGCGCCAATTATCAAGCTGGGCATTGGCGATGTTACTGAACCGCTGCCCGAGGCCTGCCGCACCGCTATGGTTGAGGCTGTGAAAGATATGGGCGATCGCGACCAGTTCAAAGGCTACGGCCCCGAGCAGGGCTACCTGTGGTTGCGCGAAAAAGTGGCCCAGCACGACTTTCAGAGCCGGGGCTGCGACATCGACGCCAGCGAAATATTTATCTCCGACGGCTCGAAGTGCGACTGCGGCAACATCTTAGATATCTTCGGCAGCAACAACTCCATCGCCGTCACCGACCCCGTTTACCCGGTCTACGTTGACACCAACGTAATGGCGGGTCACACCGGCCCCGTCAACGAAAAGGGCGAATACGGCGGCCTCACCTACTTGCCCATCAACGCCGAAAACGCCTTTACCGCCAGCATCCCCAACGAAAAGGTAGACCTGATCTATCTCTGCTTCCCCAATAACCCCACCGGGGCCGTCGCCAGTAAAGAGCACCTGCAGGCCTGGGTCAACTACGCCCGCGCCCACGGCTCTATTATTCTCTTCGATGCCGCCTACGAGGCCTTCATCACCGACCCGGCGATTCCCCACTCTATTTATGAGATCGAGGGGGCTCGGGACTGCGCCATTGAGTTTCGCTCCTTTTCTAAGAATGCGGGCTTTACCGGCACCCGCTGCGCCCTCACCGTCGTGCCCAAAACCCTGATGGGCAAAGCTGCCGATGGTAGCGACGTCGCCCTCCACGGCCTGTGGAATCGCCGCCAGTCCACCAAGTTCAACGGCGTGTCATATATCGTGCAGCGCGGCGCTGAGGCGGTCTATTCACCCGAGGGGCAGGCCCAAACCAAGGCCCTGATCGACTTTTACATGGAGAACGCCCGCATCATTCGCGAGCAGCTCACCGCCGCTGGTATCGCCGTCTACGGCGGCGTCAACGCGCCCTACGTGTGGGTCAAAACCCCCAACGACCTCACCAGCTGGGACTTTTTTGACAAGCTGCTGCACAGCTGCCACGTGGTTGGCACCCCCGGCTCCGGCTTTGGAGCCGCAGGGGAGGGCTACTTCCGCATTTCGGCCTTTAACAGCCGGGAGAATGTCAACGAAGCCATGCGCCGCGTCACTGAAAAGTTCCGGGCGTAGCGGAACACTCACCCTAAGCTTCCGTAGGTTGGGTGCAGCGAAGTGAAACCCAACAGCAGCAGACTAAGGAGGGCGGAGGCATCCCTCCGCTCATCCCGCCAATCCAGCAACGATATTGAGCGGCTGTAGGGTGGGCACTGCCCACCCGCTAGCGAGTCTCTAACTATCCAGCCTATTGCCAAGGGAGAATCCCATGCTCACCATCGCTCTGCCCAAGGGCGGCATGCTCAACGACAGCATTCGCCTGCTTCAATCTGTGGGCCTCGACTTTAGCCTGTTTCAAGATAGCGCCAACCGCCAGCTGCAAATTACTGACCCCACTGGGCAAGCCAAAGGGCTGCTGGTGCGCGCCCAGGATGTACCGGTCTATGTGGAATATGGCCAGGCCCAGCTGGGGATGGTGGGCTATGACGTGTTGCGCGAAAAAAAACCTGCGGTGGCGCACCTGGCCGATCTGGGTTTTGGCGGCTGCCGACTGTCGGTGGCTGTCAAAACCAACAGCCCCTACCGCTCGGCGCTGGATCTGCCCGCCCACAGCCGCGTAGCTTCTAAGTACGTCAACTGTGCCCGCGACTATTTTGAAAGTTTGGATTTGCCGGTGGAAATTGTGCCCCTGTACGGCTCAGTCGAGCTGGGGCCAATTACGGGCATGTCGGAGGCGATCGTTGACCTGGTTTCGACCGGCAAAACCCTGAAGGAAAACAACCTGATGGAGTTAGAGGTGCTCTACCACAGCACCGCCCGGCTAATCGCCCACCCGCTCAGCTACCGGGTCAACCCCTACGGCCTGAAAGAGCTGATCGATCGCCTGCGAGAACGGACCGGAACGGTCGCGGTGTAGCCTTTGTAAAGACCAAACGCAATCGAAGCATCCATCGATCTTCGCTATAATGCCTGGTGTTATCCTAGATTCATATCAATGAATAAGGGTAGTATGATTTATATCTTGCCAGCTTTGGCATCCAGTCGGCGCGTTAGCGTTTAACACCCTTGGATTGCAGCGTTTAGCTGGTGCCAACGGTGCCAAACAGGCCGGTTGGCCTCGCTGTAATTTCTGTAGTCTGCTTTTGCCGCGATCGCCCCAAGTAAGGGGCATATTGCTCCCAATTGAGAGCAGTACCACTGCTGCTAGACGGCGCCAGGCCGTTACGAAGCTTGAGACGCCATTGAGGGCTTCCTGGCTGGGGCAAGGTTTGTGTATCAGCAAAGCCGCGATCGGGGCGATCGCGACTCAACGCTGCCGACCCGATGGCATGGGAGAGAACGTTTGACTTCACCACAGGTAAAGCCAGAATTGAGCTTCTGGCAACTCTGGAATATGAGCATTGGCTTCTTCGGCATTCAGTTTGGCTGGGGGCTGCAAATGGCCAATACCAGCGCCATTTTCGAACACCTGGGTGCCGATGCCGATCAAATTCCTATCCTGTGGCTGGCGGCTCCCCTAACGGGTCTAATTGTGCAGCCCATCATTGGCAACCTCAGCGACAACACCTGGGGGCGGTTGGGTCGCCGCCGTCCCTATTTTTTAGTCGGCGCTATTTTGGCCTCGCTGGCGCTGCTGTGGATGCCTAACGCGGGCAGCCTTTGGATGGCTGTTGGCCTGCTCTGGATTTTGGATACGGCGGCCAACATCAGCATGGAACCCTTCCGAGCCTTTGTCAGCGACTTGCTACCACCCAAGCAGCGCACCAAGGGTTTCACCATGCAGAGCCTGTTCATTGGCCTGGGGGCGGTGCTCGCCTCTGCCCTGCCCTGGGTGCTCGCCAACGTCCTTGGTGTGCGGGAAAGCGTGGCCAGTGGCGTACCTTTGGTGGTCAAAATTTCGTTTTACACCGGAGCCGCTTTTTTCCTGGGCACGGTTTTGTGGACCGTGTTTACTACTGAGGAGCGGCCCCCTCGCGATATGGAGGCTTTTCGAGAGCAGCAGGAGCGGCGGTTGGGAGTCGGCTCCACGGTGCGAGAAATTGTCACGGCCTTTCGGCAAATGCCCGCCACCATGCGCCAGCTGGCCTGGGTGCAGGGGTTCAGCTGGTTGGGCATGTACTGCGTCTTTCTGTACTTTCCGCCGGCGGTGGCCCACAACCTGTTTGGCGCCAGCGATGGGTCGTCGCCCCTCTACAGTCAGGGAATTGAGTGGGCGGGCATTTGCATTGCCGCCTACAACGCCGTTTGCTTTGGGGTATCGTTTGTGCTGCCCCGGCTGGCCAGGGCCACTGGTCGCCCCATGGCCCACGCGCTCTGTCTCACCTGCGGCGGCCTAGGGCTGATTTCTCTCTGGTTTGTGCCGTCGCCCCGCTGGGCGCTGCTGCCCATGCTGGGTTTGGGGATAGCCTGGTCTAGCCTGCTGTCGCTGCCCTATGCCATGCTGGCGGGGGCGCTGCCCGCCCGCAAAGGCGGCATTTACATGGGCATTTTCAACATGTTTATTGTGCTGCCTGAGATTATTGTTTCCCTCGGCCTGGGGTGGATTATGGCCCATCTGCTCGACAACAACCGTCTGCTGGCGGTGGTGCTGGGCGGGGTTTGCTTTTTAATTGCAGTGCCCCTGACGCTGCGGGTGAAAGAGGCAACACCACAACCAGCCGTTCAACCAACACGGCAACCGGCGCTGGAATCGGAGGCGGTTGCAAAATAGAGCTGGGTTGGGCGCGATCGCAGATTTCTCAGGTTCGTTTGAGCAGCAAAATCAATCTCAAAAGCGACTTCTCTCTGTTGAGTAGCCCCGCCCAAAAATCATCGATCCACTCACGCTCCAGTCGTTGCGGCAAACACTCCTAACAAACGTATGAGTCCCCTGCGAAAGGCAGAGGACTTCTAAGGAACGTGAATTTCTTAAGGTGCAATTTTTGTGGGTCAGGCACCTTGCCGACCGTGGACAGCTGGGACGGCTATCCCACATTATTTGGTTCGCGATCCTAAGCAAAGTAAGCGTTTTGGAGCTTTACAGCGATCGCACCTCCTCCAGCACCTCAGCCCGCTGTCGGTCAGCATTCGAGGGCTTGTGGGTCAGCAGCGACACCGCTACAAACGCAGCCAGGCCCAGCAGCGGGCTAATCAGCGTGGGGAAGCCGTCAAAATCGGCGGTAAACAGACCGTTGGGGAAGTACAGCAGGGTGTTATCGACCCCAAACATCGTCGGCATCAGCGTAAACATCAGCAGCCGGGAAAGGGAACCCACGGTAATGCAGGCCAGCGCCCCCTGCCGCGTCGCCTTCGACCAAAACAGACCGCCAATCAGCGGCACTACCAGCCCCGCAAAGCTCATGTCGAAAGCCAGCAGCAGCAGTACCCCAGTTTGAGGCACCTTCAGGCCCAGCACCACCCCCAGTACCGTAATTACGATCGCCATCAGGCGGGTGATCAGCAGCAGGCGATCGCCCCCCGCCCCATGAGCTGTGGCGTGGCGAATGCCCAAGACGTTGTGGGCCAGCACCGAGGACGTACCCAAAATTGCGCCGTCAGCGGTAGAGAGCGAGGCTGACAAAATCGCCGCTAGCACCAGCAGGCCCAGCAGCGGCGGAATCACCCCTTCGAGCAGGGCGTACAAGACCGGGCCATCGGGCACAATGCCCGCCTGGCTCAGAATGCCGTTGGCCCCCAAAGCAATCACCGAAAAGGGAATGCCCACCATTAAGGTGCCCGCCGACGCCGCAAAACAGGCCTTTTGAGCTGTTTCCGGACTTTCCGCAGCAAAAATGCGGGCCATAAAGTCGATCGCCACCATGTTGCCAAAGCCCAGGGCAATTATACTGGCCCAGTTAATCGCGGCCCCAGACCCCACGGACGTAAGCTGATCTAACGCCCCTGGCCCCATGCCGGGCTCAATCATTAGCCCAAAGTTAGCCAATACATAGATCATCATCGCCCATGCGCCCAGAGCCGCAATGATGATTTGAATGAAATCGGTATAGGCTACTGCAAACAGCCCGCCCGACACCGTGTAGGCAAACACTAGGGCCGCCAGCAGCGTAATCCCGCCCACGTAGCTGGTACCTAAAAAATTCTCAAACATGTAGCCGCCAGCGACCAGGTTGCCCGCCAGCAAAAACGAAAAACTCACCGACATAATGCAGGCGGCAATCACCTCAACCGTGCGGCCATACTTAACCCGGTAAAAGTCAGGAATTGTAATCAGCCCCATGCGGTTCATGGGCTTGGCCAAAAACAGCCCGGTTAGCAACAGACAAACCGAAAGCCCGATGGGCAGCGCCGCCCCCGCCCAAAACCCAAAGGCTGAGGAAAGATCGGTGTTGCCCAGGGTGGCGTTGGAGTCGACTGACTGCGCCATCAGCGTAGCCGCAGCCAGGGGCAAAGCCAGCCCGCGCCCCGCCACCAAAAAGTTAACGCTGTCACCCTTAATTTGCTGAGAGGCCCACACACCGATGCCCAGCGTACCGAGCAAAAAGGCAATAATGCCGTAGGAAAAAACACTCTGTTCCATATTGTTGAGGCTCCTGACCTAGAGTCATGGTTATCGAACGGCAGATACAAAAAAACCGGGGGTAGAACGTCAATTCTTGTAGAATTGCGCCGTTCCTCCCGGGCTTTTATCCCTCCGTGAACCAGGTTAGTTACTGCCTGGCTGCACCTCTCGGACCAGATACTCAGCGAACCAAAACAAACAACTTTGATCAGCTGAGTCGGAACCCTAGGTGCCTACTCTCAAGTTTTTTAGAAACAATCAATTCCTGAAATTTGAGACGTCTTACTTCTATGTTGCCGCAAGTTTCAGGAACTACTTTATTCAGCCAAGTTATTAGTTTTTAGCAACTGATCGCGGGCAGATTAGTATTCGTCACTACGTTTGCGTCAGCGATTTGTCAATGTTTGATTACTTTTGGGCCGATTGAGCGGGGTTGTGTCGGGGCGATCGCACCCTCTACACCCTTCACCCATCGCCCGGTAGGATATAAAGCGACGCGTTTTTCTTGCCGCCGATGTTTATTGACTACATCACCCTCATGCTAATCAACATGGTGGCGGGCCTGGTGCTGCTGGCCGACTTTGTCTACCGGGGGCTGGATGAGGCCAACCTAAAGCGATGGATACCGGGCTTTGGGCTGGTGGGGGCGATCGCCCTTGTTACCGGCCTGCACATGACGCTGACCTGGCCCGTACCCGGCAGCTTCAACATTGCCTTTGGCGAAACCACCGTGCTGTTTGGCGGGCTGTACGTGGCGGCAGCGATCGCGATCGCCCAGGGCTGGGATCTGCTCTCCCTGGCGGTCTATGGTTTTTTTGCAGGCCTCACTGCCATTTTGGTAGGGGTGCGCATTGTCAATCTGGGGCAAATACCGCAGCCGCTGGTGCCTGGACTGGGCTTTATTCTCACCGGGCTGGGCGGCGTGCTGGCTGCCCCTACCCTGGTCTACCTGCGCGGCAACAAAGCCTGGCGCACAACTGGTGCCGTGGTGCTGATTGTGGCAGCGCTGATCTGGGCCATTATCGGCTGTCGTGCCTACTGGGGGCATTTAGAAGGCTTTAGCGAGTGGCAGCCTCCGGTGATGCGGGGCGAGCCTTAGGACTGCGGCGATCGCTCCAAGGAGCGTTGTCGTAGCCTGTAGCTTAGTCTTTATTTACACTACAAGAAGCCCCTTAGCCGTTCTCGCTATGCTGCTTCCGCCCGACCAGCGCACCAAACTCGACGAATCTAGCGACACTGCCTTCTACGATGCGCCCCGATTTGTCACCCACGTCGACGACAGCTTTATTCAGCAGCTGACCAATCTGTACCGCGATCGACTGTCGCCCCAAAGCCGCATTTTTGACATGATGAGCAGCTGGGTCTCCCACCTGCCCAAAGACATGGCCTTTGAGTGGGTCGAAGGCCACGGCATGAATGCCGAAGAACTGGCCAAAAACCCCCGCCTCGACCACTACTTTGTGCAAAACCTGAACGAAAACCCCACCCTGCCGCTGGACGATCAATCGTTTGATGCGGTGTTGAACACGGTGTCGGTGCAGTATCTGCAGCAGCCCGAGGCGGTGTTTGGTGAGATTTACCGCATTCTTAAGCCTGGCGGTATCGCCATTGTCAGCTTCTCGAACCGCATGTTCTACCAAAAGGCGATCGCCGCCTGGCGCGATGGCAGCGAAACCCGCCGAGTCAACCTGGTCAAGAGCTACTTTGGCTCGGTGCCGGGTTTTAGCACGCCAGAGGTGGTTGCTCACACCTCCAGCCTTCCCGCCATTTTGCAAATGCTGGGCCTGCCCGGCGGCGACCCCTTCTACGCCGTAATCGCCGAGCGTATGGAGCCTCTGGCGCAGCCATGACGTCTGACCTGACCGATATCCCTGGCATTGGCAAAACCTTTGCCCGCGACTTTGCCCGCATCGGTGTCTGGTCTCAGAGCGACCTGGTGGGTAAAACCGCTGAAGACCTCTTTCAGCAACTGGTGGAGGCTAACGAGCGAGAGCGCCACAAAACCAGCAAAAACTACCTCTACGTCATCCGTATGGCGATCTACTACGCCGAAGGCGGCCGCGACCCCGAGCGGCTAAAATGGCACGCCTGGAAAGAACCGCTCTCGTCTAAGTAGCAAATTCCTGCCTATCGCTGCAGTCTGGCCCATACCAAGCCAGCCCCAACGCCCTGCACCCGAGCCATTTTGATCCACAGCAGGGTCATGTGCTCCAGGTGCAGACTCATGGCAATAGGGCCAGTGTCCACAGGCTCCCAGCCCAGTTCCCGGCATAGGGTTGCGACTACCCGCCTGGCCTCGGCGTCGTTCCCCGCGATCAGCATGGCGGGCCTGAGATCGCCGTAGCCAGGGTAGCTGCTGTCCTCAAAGTTTTCAAAACCATAGATGGTGAAAGCCTTTACGACCTTGGCCTGAGGCACCAGATCTTGCACCACTTCTCCGCCCGATCGCTCGCTGTTCAAACCGTGAGTCAGGTTTGGCCCCACGGGATTGGTGCAGTCGATCAGCACTTTTCCTGCAAAGGCATCGGGGTCAGCCAGGGCCGCTTCAACAGCGGCAAAGGGGGTGGCCAGAAACACGACCTCAGCGGCGGCGATCGCCTCTTCTGGAGTGGCTACCGTCAACTTGGGGAACCGCGCCAGCGCCTCGGTCACGCTTTTTGAGCCAGGATCGCGGGCAGCAACGGTCACGCTGTGCCCCAGTTTCGACAAGTTTCCCGCCAGGGCTGCCCCCACCTGCCCAATGCCTATGAATGCAAGTTTCATTGTCCTTCGTTCTCCTGTAAAACGCTTAGCACCAGCCGAGCGGTATCAGCGCCCGAATTTTGCTGCTGTCCGGTAATCAAGTGGCCATCGCGGACGGCATGGGGGATGAAGGCGGGCTGGGGGACAAATCGCTCAAGCTGCGGCCTCTGCCCTTTGCGCTAGAGGGCTTTTCTGTGGCCATGCGCTGGCACCGCAGCGGTCACAGCTCACTCGCCAACCAGTGGCTGCGATCGCTGATAGCAGAAGTAGCCCAGGCTCTCTGAGCTTGGCAAAGAATCTTTGACCGAGTACCAACTCCTAAGCGCCAAAGACAGCGGCAGTGCGATCGCTGATTGCTTTCAAATTGCGAGTCAGGTCGTGGCGAATGTGCCGCTCGATCAGCGCCACCGGCATAGCGCGGGGCGGACGGATGACCAGGTCATAGCCCAAACGCACAATTTCTCGTTGAGCGTCCACCACGGGCTCCAGCGTCCAGCGGCCTTCAAACTGGCGAAAGTCACCCTCCACCATTGAAAAGCGCAGCTCTTTCGGAAAGGCTTCGACCATGTCCAGCACGACACGGGCGCAAAACTTGATGTTAAGAAAGCACTGAGAGCCGATTTGCTCTAGCCGAATTCCGCCCTCAGGGTGGCTCAGCCGCTGGCTCAAGGACAGGTTAGGAATAAAGCTTGACAGGTTGTCGTAATCGGTCAGAACCTGCCAGACCTGTTCGGCGGTGAAGGGAATATCGGTAAAGGCGAGAATACGTCGCTGCTGACCTTCCAGCTTCTCAGTCTGAATCGTCACTCCTGCTGGGGTGTTGATATCCAACCCCAGGTCTAGCCCAGCCACAGAAGAATCGACAGCGCCTAGGGACGACGCGTCAAGGTGAGTGGTGTCAGAAACGTTCGCAGTCATGGGTTACAACCAGCCGATAACGGTGTAGTTTGGCCAGGCCACCACGCCTGTGCCCAGAATACCAGCAAATTTTGCCAGTGCGGTGTTGCCCGCATAAATTTTGGCCCGACTTATGGCCCCATAAATTTGGTGTAAGTTTGCCACGGCGTTAAAACTCGAGGGTAAAGCAAGTCTGCCAGAGCTGAGGCTGGCTGGGCTGGCTCGACACTTTTATAGTGCCCTTCAGCTGCTCAACTAGACCATGCACCAGCGCTAGCCCGGTCCCGGTGCCCGCAATGCCGTCTTTGGTAGCGCTCTGGCCCCGCCGAAACTTATCAAAGATGTGGGGCAGTTCGTCCGCCTCGATCGCCGCGCCCAGGTTGCTCATTTGCAGAGCTACCCGTCCATTTTGGGGCTGCTCAGTTGAGAGCGATAGGGTGACGGTTGTTTGCGGTGCCGAGTATTTGCAGGCATTGCTCAACAGCTCGCTCAGCACCTTAGTCAACCGCTGGGGGTCGGTAGACAACACCACAGGGTCAGGCGGCAGCTGCAAATCCAGCGTTAGCTGGGCCTGCTGAAGTTTTGCCTCAGACCGCTCTGCCAACTCAGTGAGGAGCTGCTTCAGATCGGTCGCTTGATCAGCAGCGGCTGACGCCTTAGACTCCAGCGTTTGCAGCATCAGCAGATCGTTCACTAAATTAATTTCGCGGCTGCACTGCTGCTCCAAAATATCCAGGTACAGGGTCGTGCGCTCTGGGGTGAGGTCGGGGCGACGCAGCATGCGAATGGCCAGCATCATGCTGGTGAGCGGCGTGCGCAGTTCGTGATTGAGGGTGCTCAAAAAGTCTTCTTTGAGATAGTTGAGGTAGCGCAGCTGTTCGGTGTGGCGCACCGCCTGCCCCTGCAGGTAGTGCTGATGAAAGGCGATCGCCCCGAGGCTGGCCAGGTTTGCCTGCACCGTTTGATCAATAGCCAATCCGCTAGGCCCCAGCAGCAGTATCGCCCCTTGCAGGCCTGAGCCATCTACGGCAATGGGGGTGCAGGAGGCAACAGTTCGCAGCCAGGCAGGTGGACCATTTTCTTCGCGCAGCAGCGCGGCCAGACCCTGCTGCCACCGCAGGCGAGCGTTTGCCGTAGGCTCGATCGCCTGTTGAATCAGGCCCAGCGCTACCCGGCGTTGCCAATCCTGCGGAGATCCTGCTTTCGCTGGGCTCAGGCATTGACTGAGCGGAGCCGCGCCCTGATGCCAGCAGGTATAGACCAGGTCGTTTGTAGTGGGGTAGTGGCAGAGCAACAGGCAGGCTACGCCCCCCAAATGGTTACCCAAAACCTCGGCCAGGGCAGGTAGAGGGTTAGGGTCATTTAAGGTCGCGGCCAGAGCATGAACCAAAGGCCAGGTTTCCCGCCCGTCGGCAAGACTGGATGAGGCGGGCTGTTCGCCCCCATAGGGGCGGGCCTGAAACAATACAGGGAAATTTTCAGATGCCATGGGCGACCATCGAACAACGGGTTCCTGACCTCCTGAGCCGGTGGCGAAATCAGGCCCCCCTAACTTCGCCACCGACTACCCCTAGCCTATCTACTCCCTTGCCGAGCAGTATCCGTGGATTTGCCAATTTTTCTGCCGTTCCCGCATTAACCATCCGCAATCTCCGCCTCAATGTCAGCTCAGCTCAACGCTGCCTTACGTATTCTTTACAGTTGGATGGCGCAGCCTCTACCCTAATTGACAACAGGACATTAGTATTAATGAAGTCTGAACCAGGACGCATTCTCTAGCTAAACTGGCAGCAGGTTTTCTAGCGGGGTTTTTATGGCACGGTCACCAAAGACTTCCACGTCTCCAGTTATTGGCACCGTTAAAGGACCGGGGGAAAATGGCAACCAGTATGTATTCATTACCGCCAATAACAGCCAGGTCAAAATTGGCGAGTTTGTGTACTACACCGTCGATTTGACCGATACCCCCAACGCCCAAATCTTGGGCAAGATCTCTGAGCGCCGCCTGATTGACCATCTGCCCGATCGCATTTTTGCCGACCCCGATATCGACCCCGAGGCGATCGCGGCCCTGGTTGGCTTTGCCCACCCCAACCCCGAAATCTACGAAGTTACCGTCGATGTCGTGGGCCACTTTCACCCCGCCCTGGGGTTTATGAACCCCCGTATTGCCCCCAACCCCGGCGCTAAGGTGACCCTAGCCGATGACGACAGCCTGCGCCAAATTATCAACAAGAAGCAGCAGGAAGAGGTTGGTTCAGCTCACATCGGTTCGCTGCTGCTGCGCCCCGGCAATCGAGTGCCCGTGACGCTGGATGTAAAAGAACTGGTCAGCACCCACATGGCGATCCTAGCGGGCACGGGCTCCGGCAAAAGCTACACGGCGGGAGTATTGATTGAGGAACTGCTTCGCCCCTACAATCGGGCGGCGGTGCTGATCTTTGACCCTCACGGTGAGTACGGCACCCTTACGGACATGCTCGGACATCCCGGCTTTGCCGCTGATGATGGTTACAGTCCAGAAGTAAAAATTCTGACCCCGGATCAGATTCGTATTCGCATGTCATCACTGGACTACTACGACATTCTGACGTTGCTGCCCGACATGAGCGATCGCCAGCAGGCCATTCTCAACAAGGCGTTTAGCCTCTTAGGCAAACATAAATTTAGTAACCAACGTTGGGATGCGCAAGATCTCATCGCTGCCTGTTATGAGTCAGACCGGACTACCGACGACGAAGGCAACGAAAAAACCGGATCTTCTGCTCCAGCCCTAGAGTGGAAACTGAGCAAGCTGGAGCGCTCGGAGTATTTCCATCGGATGGAACACCTTGCTCCCAAAGACCTCTTTGCGCCCGGCAGGGTGACAGTTCTCCAAATGAACGAAATTAGCCAAGAGGAGCAGCAGGTAATCTGTGCAGCGGTGCTGCGCCAGAGCTACCAAGCTCGCATGAACACCGCTAAGGACAAAATTACCGCCGAAGACGAAAACTATTTGCCCTACCCTGTGTTTATTGTGATCGAAGAGGCTCATCGCTTTGCACCTGCCAACGATCCAGCCCGCTGCAAGCAAATCTTGCGCACCATTCTCAGCGAAGGCCGCAAGTTTGGCATGGGGGTCGGCCTGATCACCCAGCGCCCCGGCAAGCTCGACTCCGACGTGCTGAGCCAGTGCATGAGTCAGTTTCTCATGCGTATCGTCAACCCCGTTGACCAAGACAGCCTCAAATACGGCGTTGAGGCCGCCGGACGCGACTTGCTGAAAGAATTGCCTTCGCTAACCAAAGGCCAAGTGATTGTGTCGGGGGCCTGCGTTAACACCCCCGTGCTGTGCCAGGTACGCAAGCGACTGACCAAACACGGCGGCGAAACCATGAACGCCCCTGAGGCCTGGCTCAGCCATTTTCAGCGCCACCACCAGCAGGCCCGCCAGCTCAAAAAAGCTGCTCCGGCCCGCGCTGGGAAGAAGGCCGAAACCTTTGGCGGCGTGAGCATTGAGTAAGGCGAAACCTCCCTGAGCAACTCCGAGCCAAAACAGGGATTGGGACAGGGCAAACGCCGTTTTCCGCTACGGATTGGCCTTTTCTGAATCGGGGCTATGCGGTCTTGGTCTAAATCACCCTCGACCGCTGAGCGCTCGCGCCGTTTCACGGCTTTCCTGCTTGCGCTTGAGGCTTTCGCGCTTGTCGTGGAGTTTTTTGCCCCGGGCCAGACCAATAGTGGCCTTGACCCAGCCCCGCTGTAGATAGAGCTTGAGCGGCACCAGAGTCAAACCCTTCTGCTCAACTTTGCCGATTAGCTTGCGAATTTCGTCGCGATGCAGCAGGAGCTTGCGAGCGCGCTTGGCCTCGTGGTTATAGGCCTTGTTGGTCATTGTATAGGGAGAAATGTGCACGTTGTGCAGCCATAGCTCCCCATCTCTAATTGAGGCGTAGCCATCGCGCAGGTTGACTTTGCCCTGGCGAATTGACTTAACCTCTGAACCCATCAGCTCCAGACCAGCTTCGTAGGTCTCTAAAATCTCATACTCGTGGCGAGCCTGGCGGTTGTCACTGACGATCTTGTACCCGTCGCTAGAATCGGCCACAGTTTTTTCTCCTACTCCACAACCACCCGCCATTCGTGCAGCTCATACTCGACGCAGTGATTTTCAATCAGCGGGTCGGCGGCTACAATGGCGCGGGCTTCATCCAATGAACTGGCTTGAAACAACAGCATACCACCCCCAAACTCGGCCCAGTAGCCACTCTTGGCGGCGTGGCCCTGGGCGATCAAGGCTTTGACATAAGCCACGTGGGCGGGCACAAACTGGTCAAAGACGGCTTTATTAACGACGCCTTTCTCGATTTTAACGAACCAGGGCATAGCATGCGATCGCAGAATACTCCGGAAGCTAGCTTAGGGCAGATCAACCTGAATATCGTCTTCGCTACCCAGGTGAGTGGTTTTAACCCAGCGCAGCCGCTTGGGCCGCACCGATAGCCGCATCGTCATCGTAGCAATCACCAGCAGCCAGTGCAGCATGTAAAGATTGCCCCACAGCGTTTGCAGACCGCTCACCCACAGGGCCTGCTGCCGGGTGCGCCGCAGCCCGCAAAACATGCCTACCATCGACAGCGTCAGGGCCAGGCTAGAGACCGGCAAAAACAGCGGCAGCCGGTGCCGCAGTACCGCCATGACAAAATCGGGCAACGCCACCGTGGGCAACCCGTACTGAATCATCCAAAACGCAGCCATATCAAAGGTTTTGGATGGTGCCAAGCGATGCTGAGCAATCAGTCGCCAGTAGTCGAGGTAGCGCTGATAGCCCCCTTCGGCCCAGCGGTTGCGCTGGTGCCACAGGCCCAGGGGGCGCTCGACCCCCTCTTCGCCTACCGCCGGGTGCAGCAAAAACTGAATCTCCCAGCCGCCAAAGTGCAGGCGCAGGGTTAAGTCGAGATCGTCGGTAATGGTTTCTTCGTTCCAGCCGCCGCACTGGGCCAGGGCTGTCCGCCGCACAAACTGACCGTTGCCCCGCAGTTCACCAATGCCGCCCATGCTAATCCGCTGCTGCTGAAAGTAGCTGTCGAGCGCCATCTCGGCCTGCTGCCCACGCGTCCAGAGGTTTTTGGCCCGGTTAACAACCGCTTTCTGCACCTGCACCGCCCCTATCTCAGACGGCTCAAACATCGGCACGATGTGGCGCAGCAAATCCCTGGGAACTCGGGCATCGGCGTCAAACACGCCGATGATGTCTCCTTTGGTGTCGGGCCAGACCTGGTTGAGCGCCCCCGACTTGCCACCGCTGGCCCCAGCGCTGCGCCGCAGCACTCGCAGCTGCGGGTAGCGATCGCGCAGATCTTGCAGGCGACGGGCCGTACCATCGGTGCTGTTGTCGTCAATAATCCACACCTCATAGCGGCAAGCGGGGTAGTCAAGCTGACATAGGGCAGTAACCAGAGGTTCAATGACGGTTTCTTCGTTTTTGGCCGCCACCAGCAGCGAGACGTAGGGCCAAGCCTCCCAGGACTCAATCTCAGGGGCAGAATGAGCACCCGGGTAATTGGTGGGAGGCAGCGGGGCTGGCGGCAGCACGGGCCGAGTTAGCAGAATGCGGAGGGCATGGGTGCTCAGAATTGCCGTCAGCCCGAGCACCAGCCAGGTGCCCCAAGACACCAGGTGCAGCACAATCGTGGCCCCCCACAACAGGCTTAGGGTGAGGGCAGCTTTCGACCGACGACCAGAAAAACCTGGAAAATCTTCGATCTCTAACTCGTCAAGGGGAGTAAAAAAGCGTTCGGAGGCAAAGCGTTCAGGAAGATCAGCCATGAACTCAGGTAGTGAAGCACGACAAAAACGGCAACGGCCAGGTTGCCACGCCCGGAGAGGATACCTTAACCCAAGCGTGCCCCTGGCCCAGGTCTATCATCCCCGATTTTGCAAGAAAATATTGGTGATACACCCAGTACCATCCTAGGGAATGCTAGCTGTGTGTAAACAATCATTGGTGAACCGGGCAGGGTGCACATCTATTATCCTAAGCAGCGAAACCCGATCAATACCGTCACGATTGTTGGTTAGAACTCGACCTAAGGCCAGACCCATGAGTATGACGTTTGAGGCAATTCAGCCCGCAGGTAAGCAAGATATCAGCGTCTATATGCCCTACTACCAGGGCAGCAAACGCAACGCGCTGCCCTACGCCATTTCTCTCTACAAGCAGGGCAACCTGGAGGGGGAGCGCCAGATCGAGGGGAGCAACAGCATTGCCTTTGTCGCCACCTGGAATGTCTCGGTGCTACCCGCTGACCTGACCCGCTGCCGCATGCAGTTTGATGGCGATAGCGATCTAAGCTACGAGATCACGATGGCCACCTTTGAATTTGTTGACTTTTTATTTGACGTCATCGTGGCCCTGCGGCAGAAGCGCGCAGCCGATTTTTCCCAGGGGTTTTACCGCAAACTGCTCCGGCTCGACGATTAGGCTAACCCCAGTGCTGGCTGGAAAAGGGTTTTGCCAGGGCCGAACGCTACATCCGCTTAAGTGGCAGAATGAGTGTGGTACTGTGCCTACTGGCGTCACATTATGGAATCTAATGTGGTGCAGGGTTGCTGCACGGCGATAACGCCCGGCAGTTAAAGAGCAGTGCATTGCCCCCACGGAGGAGTTGCAGCGTGCCCAGTTTAGCAAAGCCCAATTTGGCAAAACGTTTAGTCATTGGTTCAACCGAGTCCTACAGCGGCAAATCGGCGGTGCTACTGGGTGTTGGGCTCCAGCTGCAGGCGGCAGGCATGGATATTGGGTTTGGTAAACCCATGGGCAGCTCTATCGGTGGCAATGAGGCTGACCCCGACCTGGACTTTATTGTTGAAACCCTACAGCTGTCGGACGCTCGGTTTTATCCACCGTCTATTTCGCTGACTGAAACGGCGGTGGCCGATCGCCTCACCCTCGGCGGCCAGGCCCCAGCGCGCTACAGTCTACAGGGCTACACCGAACAGCGGGGAGAAGACCTACTGCTGCTGGAGGGGCCTGGCAACCTGACCGAGGGCACGCTGCTAAATCTGTCGGTGGCCCACATTGCAACCGATATTGATGCGGCGGTGCTGCTGGTTACCCGCTATGATTCGCTGCTGCTGGTTGATCGCCTGCTGGCGGCTAAAGCCCAGCTAGGGGAACGCCTGATTGGGGTGATTGTCAACGATATTCCCGCCGATGCCGCCGATGCCTGTGCCGAGCTGGCCCGTCCTTTTTTAGAAAGCCAGGGCATTCCGGTGCTGGCGCTGCTGCCGCGATCGCCGATTATGCGCAGCATTACAGTGCGCGAGATTGTGGCTCGCCTCAATGCCGAGGTGCTCTGCTGCCCCAACCGACTCGATCTAATGGTCGAAACCCTGACTATTGGGGCGATGAACGTCAATTCGGCGCTGCGGTACTTCCGCAAAGCGACCAATATGGCGGTGGTGACGGGGGGCGATCGCACCGACATCCAGTTTGCCGCCTTGGAAACCTCCACCCAGTGCCTGGTGCTGACCGGGCAAATTCCCCCATCGCCGGAGATTTTAGAGCGGGCTTCCGATCTGGAGGTGCCCATCGTCTCAGTCGACTCTGACACCCTCTCTACGGTGGAGCGCATTGACGAACTGTTTGGCCAGGTGCGCCTGCACGAACCCGTCAAGGTGCGGTGCATTCAAGACCTGATTGCCACTCACTTCGATATGGAACGGCTGCTGCAGCTGCTCGATCTAAAGCTGCCCGTATCGGCTAGCTAAGCCAGATTGGCGCTCCCTGTAGCCTTACCCTCGCCTTCTGATACAATTAGCGCGTTATTCTCGCATTCGGTGCAGCCTTTGAGTCAGTCCATTGAAGCGTCGTCGCTCGAATCCGCTAAAGTCGACACGTTTTTGCAGGAACTCGCGGCTATTCAACAGTCGGGGTCTAAGCGGGTGGCCATTTTGGGGTCGCGCCATGTGCCTATTACGCACCAGCAGCTGATTGAGCTGATGACCTACGCCCTGGCCCTGGGCGGCAACCGCATCATCACCTCCGGGGCCACCGGCACCAACGCCGCCGCTATCAAGGGGGCGATGCAGGCTGACCCCAACCTGCTGACGGTCATTTTGCCCCAGAGCCTGGCCCGCCAGCCCCGCGAGTCGCGCGACCAGCTGGAGCAGGTGATGCACCTGGTTGAGAACCCGGCCAACGACGCGATGTCTCTCGCCGATGCCAGCTCCCTGTGCAATCAGGAAATTATTTCTCGCTGCCAGCAGCTGGTCTGCTTTGCCTTTCACGACAGCCACACCCTGCTCAAAACCTGCCAGGATGCGGAAGATCAGCGCAAGATTGTCACGCTGTTCTACTTCGACTAAAACGTTATTTAGTATTGGGTTCTCATGGCATCTTTTGTGATCATGCCGGGCTTTTTGCTGGTCAGCATTGGGCTGGCGGCACTGCTGGTGTATTTGCCCTTTCTGGCAGTTGGCTACGGGCGCTTTGCGGTGGGCTATGACCAGGCAGCCCCGCGAGCGATGCTGCCCAAGCTGCCTCCCTACGCCCAGCGAGCCACCTGGGCTCACGAGAACGCTTTTGAGTCGATCATTTTATATGCTCCGGCGGCGCTGATGGCCTACGTGACCGGTCAGCAGTCGGAACTGGCTTTGGGGGCTGCGATCGCCTATCTAGTCGCCCGCACCCTGTACCCAGCCGCCTACATTTTTAACCTGCCGATCGGGCGATCGCTGATGTTTGCCGTCGCCAACTTAAGTACGTTTACCCTCTATTTCTTGAGCTGTCGGTCGGCCTTGATGTAGTCTGTTGGTGCGCAGATACCCGACATTGCCCTATGGCTTCTAGCTATTCCTTTGATATCGTCAGCGATTTTGATCGCCAGGAGCTGGTCAACGCCCTCGACCAGACCCGACGGGATGTAACCAGCCGCTACGACCTCAAGGATACTAAAACCACCCTTGAGCTAAGCGACAGCACCATCACCATTGAAACCGCCAGCGACATGACCCTGGATGCGGTCAAAGATTTGCTGCACCAGAAGGCGGCCAAGCGCAATTTGTCCCTCAAGATTTTTGAGTACGGCGATGTAGAAGCGGCCAGCGGCACCCGCGTGCGGCAGACGGTCACCCTCAAAAAGGGCATTGAGCAGGAGATGAGTAAGCAGATTACCAAGCTGATCCGCGACAACCTGAAAAAGGTGACCGCCGCCATTCAGGGCGATGCGGTGCGGGTGACGGGTAAGTCTAAAGATGACCTCCAGCAGGCCATGCAGCTGGTCAAGCAGGAAGACTGGCCGGTGGCGGTGCAGTTCACCAACTATCGGTAGATCGGCTTTAGGAGGTTACAGGGGGTTATTAAACACAGGTACGACTTAAAACGTCAATGCTTCTTGCAGGGGCAAGCGGCCCTTTGCCCCTACCCAAATTCCTGGCCTTGATGCCGCAACGCGGCTGGAATGATCGCTTACAATTCCTCGATTTTGGGCAGGCTGAGGGGAACCCTTTGCCACAACCGTCCATGACCGCTGACTTGAGCAAAACCGAACTGGGCACCCTGGGCGAAACCCTGGTGGCCAACTGGCTGCAAACCCAGGGCTGGCGACTGTGCGATCGCCAGTGGCACTGCCGCTGGGGTGAACTCGATTTGGTGATGGCCAAAGGCCCTGCCAATCGCGACGGCCAGCTGGCCTTTGTGGAAGTCAAGACTCGCAGCCAGGGCAACTGGGATGCCTACGGCCTCATGGCAATTACCCGCAGCAAGCAGGCCAAGCTGTGGAAGGCCGCCCAGCTTTACTTGCTCAAGCATCCCCAGTGGGCCGAGGCCACCTGCCGCTTTGATGTGGCGCTGGTGGCCTGTCGGCATCAGTTAGGCGGAGCACCACCGATATCACCCAACCCAGCTCGCCAGATAGCATTAGACGATCGCCGCTACCTGGTGCTGCAAGACTACATCGACAACGCCTTCGATGTGCCAGGTCGATAGCGTAGGGCACCCGGCAGATCGCTCCGTAGGACACTTCGCGGCCAAGACTTAAGTAAACAATAACGCTCTATTAACAGCATCTAGCCAGTTATAGCTTAAGCTGCTATGTAGAGGTATAGTCGTTGGCCTGCCTCTATCCCTAGCGTCTGCCTTTCTTTTGTTAGCTAGAGCAGGCTCAATACCGTACTTCCCAGCCCGTTGTTTCTCTGGGAATACCATGACCAAGTTTGCTATTTTTGTCTGCCCGACCGGTACCCTGGCTGAGCAGATCAAGCAGTTTCTGGCTCAGAGTGGCGATGCTCAGGAAGCCAACGGAGCTAAGGGCGCTGTGCCTGGTTTTACCTTAATTGAGGGTTTTGAAGAACAGGGCAGTGCGGCCCCGGTCTATACCCAAAGCCTCGATCGCGCCTTTAACCGGGGGCTAAAATCGCGCCCCTCCCCGGTCGTCACCGTGGACGGGGTGGTGACAAAGCCCGACGGCTGCGGCATGGCAATTACGGCCCCCTGGCTGAAGCAGGTGATGGTCAATTTTGCCTGTACGGTCAAGTCACCCACCCGCAAAACGCCCCTCCGCATTCAAGAGGCGCTGGACATGCCCCTGGCCTGTGGTGTTGACCAAAAGCAAGTTGATGCCATTGTGGCCCAGGCCGAAGCCGCCATCGACTGCCAAACGCCCACCCAGTGGGAAATGCGGTTTTATCAGCGATCGTCGCCCAACCAGGGCTGGGTCTGCCACCGCAGCTGGGATCTAGGCAGTGGCCAGCCCTCGCTAAACTAAAAAGGTCGCGCGCGACCTGAAACCTTGGCGATCGCCCCCGAGTCTAACCTCGCCATCCCCCACGTCACCCTGGTGCTGGCCATGAGCCTCGACGGCAAAATTGCCGACGTTCAGCGAGGGGCAGCGCGGTTTTCATCCGCCGCCGATTTGGCCCATCTGGAGAAACAGGTGGCGGCGGCAGACGGCGTGCTGTTTGGCGGCGGCACCCTGCGGGCTTACGGCACTACCCTCAGCGTGCGCAACGCCGAACTATTGGCCCAGCGACGGCAGCGAGGACAGCCCGACCAACCTATTCAGATCGTCTGGTCGCCTTCGGGAAATTTGGACCCTAGCCTGCGCTATTTTCAACAGCCAGTGCCCAGGGGCTTAGTCACCACAGCGGCGGGAGCCAAAGGCTGGCAGGCCGACCAGTTTCACCACATTTGGCCGATCCCCGAAGACAAGACCCAGCCCTGGGATTGGGCCTGGGCTTTAGCCCAGTTTAGGCAGGCCGGAATAAACCGTTTGGCGCTGTTGGGAGGGGGTGGGCTGGCCGCCGACCTGCTGCGCTGCCACTGCATTCACAACATTTGGATCACGGTCTGTCCTCTGGTTCTGGGCGGCACGACGGCTCCAACGCCGGTGGAGGGGGCCGGTTTTTTAGCGGATTTGGCCCCTCGACTCAGGCTGATTTCAAACCATACCGTGGGCGATGAGGTGTTTTTGCACTACCGGGTGCTGCCCCTGCATAGAACTACAAATTCCTTTACCCTGGAGAATAACGAACCGTCTCCTACCGGCTAACCACCCATGGGCTACCCCGCTGTGCCGTCGCTCACCGCTACCTGGCTGCGTTCCATTGAAGAGGTGCCCGAAGCGGTGTGGAATGAGTTGGCTCTGCCCCTGGCCACGCCGTTTTTGGAGTGGAGCTGGCTGCACAACATGGAGCGATCGCACAGCGTGGGGGCAAACTCGGGCTGGCTGCCCTGTCACCTCGCCCTCTGGCAGGGCAAGACTCTGGTGGGGGCAGCCCCTATGTACCTGAAGGGGCACAGCCGGGGCGAGTTTGTGTTTGACCACCAGTGGGCCGACCTGGCCGAGCGGCTGGGGGTAGAGTATTACCCCAAACTGCTGGGCATGTCGCCCTTTACCCCGGCGGAGGGCTACCGATTTTTGATATCCCCCGACGCCGATGAAGCGGTGATCAGCCGAGCGATGGTCGAGGTGATTGACGACTTCTGCGACCGCAACAGTATCTCTGGCTGCCACTTTCTCTACGTTGACCCCCAGTGGCGGGCAACCATGACCCAGCTGGGTTTCTCAAAATGGCTGCACCACAGCTACGTGTGGCAAAACCAGGGCTTTCAAACCTTTGACGACTACCTGAGTATTTTTAACGCCAACCAGCGGCGCAACATCAAGCGCGAGCGCAAATCGATGGAGACGGCGGGCCTGCGTCTAGAGGCTATCACCGGGGAGGCAATCAGCAAAACCCTGTGCAACCAGATGTACGACTTTTATGCCGACACCTGCGACAAATTTGGCTGGTGGGGCAGCAAGTACCTGAGCCGCAAATTCTTCGCGCTGCTGCACCACGACTATCGCCACCGCATGGTGTTTTTTGCCGCCTACGGCGAAGACGATAGCGACCCGATTGGCATGTCGTTTTGCCTCACCAAGGGCGATCGCCTCTACGGTCGCTACTGGGGCTCCACGATGGATTTCAACAACCTGCACTTCAACGCCTGCTACTACGCGCCGATCGAGTGGGCGATCGCCAACGGTATTACCTCGTTTGATCCGGGGGCGGGTGGTCGCCACAAAAAACGGCGCGGGTTTCCGGCTTTGGGCAACTACAGCCTGCATCGGTTCTACGATGGGCGGTTGGCAAAACTGCTAAATCGCTACATCAGCGAGGTCAACGACCTGGAGCAGCAGGAGATTGACGCCATCAACGCCGAGCTGCCCCTCAAACTGCCCTAAAGTAGGTGATCGCAATTACTCGTAGGGTGCGTCATCGCTATGCGTGACGCACAAAGCTAACCCCGGCGGTGTGTTGTGGCGGTAGCCCAACACACCCTACAGCAACGTTTAATTAGGGCTGTCTACTGAGCTAGAGCAATGAGCGTTGGCGTAGCCGCCCTACTGGGCTGGTAGCCCAATAGGGCGATCGCTCTCTAGCTAGGGCACCCTAAACGCGGCGGCAGCAGGGCAAGTTAATGGACAGAGGCAGTGGCAGAACTGGAGAGCATTGAGCGTAGCCTGCGAGAGCTGGTACCCGCTGACCTCTACGCAGCGCTGTGGGTTGACCCCTCAGCCCAGAACTTAGGCAGGGTGTTTGACCACCTGCGCACGCTGCAGCACGTGCTAATCGACTACGTCCCGCGAGATGTGTCTCAACGGCCCCCTCGTTCGCAGGGGCGCCCCTGCTGGCACCAGGGCAGCCTGCTGTTCACCGATTTAGCCGGGTTTACGCCCCTGCTGGCGGCTAACGCCGCTGCCGGGCCAGCCGGAGCCGAGGCTCTGCTGACCATCATCAACCGCTACTTTGCTCAAATGGTGGAGCTGATCAGCAAGGCTGGCGGCAATCTGCTGGAGTTTACTGGCGATGCCATGCTGGTGCAGTTTCGCCACGAGGCCTACCAGTCTGACAATGACAGTGCAGAATTGCTCCAGGCTATCTACGCTGGGCTGCGCATGCAGCGGGCGATGGCCAGCTTCGCCCAGCTTGAAACCGCCCAAGGCCCGCTGTCGCTGCAGATGCGGCTGGGCATTCACCCAGGGCCGTTTGTGGCAGCCGATATTGGCACCCCTATGCGCCGTGCCCATGTGCTTTTGGGTCAAACGGTGCTGAAAGCCAAGCAAACGGAGGCCGCCGGAGCCGTGGGCCGAGTCTGCCTGAGTCAGGCAGGATGCGATCGCCTGCAGTCCAGTTCAGCCCTGCGGCTGGAGCCTACTACCGGCGGCGGCCTGGTAGTGGACCATTTCACCCCCAAAGCCCTGGGCGAGTACGACCTGACCCTAAACCGCCGTCGCGCGGCTGGTTCAGTGCTGTTTGACCGCAGCGTGCCGGGCCTAATGCAGGAAATTGGGGCCAGTCTGCAAACCCTGGAGCCATTGGCCAGTTACCTGCCGCGATCGGTGCTGCACCTGCTGGTCAACACCACCGCCGCCCGCCGCATCCCGCCCACGTTTCCGACGGCGGCAGTAGCCTTTGTCAACCTGATGGGCCTGCCCGAGGCGGTAGATGCCAACTACCCCGACGATACCGACGGCATTGTCAGCTGCTTTTCCCAGGCCTTCGCCCTGATCAATGGCGCGGTAGAACGGCGGCAAGGCATTCTGCAAAAGGTGACCTACCACTCCAGTGGCTCCGACATGCTGATCCATTTTGGCGTACTCAGTTCTGAAACCGACGCCCCCCAGCGAGCCGCCGAAACCCTGCTGGCCATTCGCGACCTGGTGGGTAATCTGCGCCCCCCTACTCGCCAGGGCCAGCCGTTGCCCATCACCTGCCGCATGGGTTTGACCTACGGGCAGGTGTTTGCCGCCGAAATTGGCGAACCCCGAGGGCGGCGAGAGTTTAACGTGCTGGGCGATACGGTCAACACTGCCGCCCGCCTGATGAGCTGCGCCGCCCACAACCGGATTCTGCTGGATGAAGCCACCTACCAAGCCCTGGCAGCCGATTCGGCCTACGACTGTCGGTTTTTGGGGATGCTAACGTTAAAAGGTAAGGCCAATCCCCAGGCGGCCTACAGTTTGGACAGCGGTCTTTGAGCCCGGTTCTGTACCGGGGAAAGCGTTGGGTCGATAGCCCGACGCGCTACCATAGAAAACCTTGACCCTGTACAGGCCGCGATCGCTGCGCCATCCTGCGATGACTCTACCCTCTAGCACTCAGCCCATTGATAAAGCCCAGCGCCAGGCCCTCGATGACCAGCTCTCGAAGCGCTACATTGAGCTAGACCCCGGCGGCTACTTTTTAATTTATTTGGATGTAGAGCAGGGGCTAATCTGCGCCAAGCACTTTGCCAACATTATCAACGACAAAGGGCTGGCCTGCGACCCGGTCACGGGCCAGCCCCTACCCGTGCGAGGCAGCGTAGAACGGGTGCCCACCCGCACCTATAGCGGTCGCACCGCCAAAGAACTCTGCATCGCCATTTTTGAAGACCCGGCTGTTCCCTGCCCCATCACCTACCTAGACCATGCGGCCTACCTGGGGCGCGAGTTTGTGCGGGCCGAAGCTGCCCTGTCAGCGGGCGAGCCCTACATTCAAGATTAATGGACCCGAGTAGATAACAGCTGTTCTTCTAGCGCCGCAATTCGGTTGTAGGCTGCCGTTAGCTGGGCCGTCAGCCGCTGAATTTGAACGTCTTGGGAAAATGTAGTCTCTGTATTTTGGCGATCTAAGTCTAAATAACTGCTGTCTAGCAGAACATCTTTGTGCTCGCAAACACTGTCTAGCAGGCCAGGACTTTTTCGAGAAGACTTGCCGTAGGCAAAGCGCTCGGCCCCAGCATCGTCGGGTGTAATAGCACAGGCCTGGGTCGCAATTAGCGCAGCAACCTGATCGTTAACCTGATCAATCATGTGATGCAGGGCGTCAATCTTGTTTGTCAAAAGAATGACTTGGGTTTGGATAGAGTCCATGTGACGCCTGGTTTTTAATTTTCCCCATCATCCTAGTCTCCAGCCTATGGATTACGGCGGGTCTCCTGAATCATTTAACCTTTATTAGCAAGGGTTCGCACAAGATCTTAAACCCCTGGGGAGGCTATCTCTCATCCTAAAAAGCGTGAAGAGAGGCTTTGCTGTGTAAACTTATCCTCCAGGGCTGTTACATACTGTCCCTGGCCAACCAAGACCGTTTAGCACTTTATTCTATTTAGGAAAAATTAGTTCTTTAGCCACTATTTAGTTATTTTGATGGGTTTGAGGAATGCTATCTCTTAACCATAGATAAGCTGACTCAGCCTGGAGAATACTGGGCCTGAGCCATGCTTACTTTGATTTTCAGGACACTAAGGGGCTAATCAAAATGCCGATAAAGGCGATCGCCCCCAGCCCCGCGAGAATGTAGGCCACCACCAGGGCTGGAGAACGCCGCGATCGATAGACCAAATCGTTGCGCTGAATGCGTCGCAGCTGATGGTTGTGGTCGAGGGCGGCACTCAGCAGAGAAAACGTGCCCAGCGCCACAAACGACAGCCCCAAAATTCGCGACAGGGGCAGAGGGTTAACGGCATCTCCCAGGGTTTGATATATGGCGGCAACAATGCGCTCAATGCCAAACCCAAACCCAATCAGCGCCAGTGAGGTCCGAATCCAGGCCATCAGCGTGCGCTCTTCGGCGGCGCGATTGCGCTCTTTAGCCAACTCCGTGTTTGGGTTTGAGCCTCGATTAGACGCACTCATGGCAGCACCAGACTGAAGTAAAGCCGCGAAAACTCAACTAGAGTACTGTACTCTCAAATTAGCTAAATCTGGCTCACAGACAGGGCTCTGCCGCAATTTTTCCTGGCGATTCTCAGGGCCAAGACCACACCTATGCATGACACACCACCGCCCGAACAGGTGAGCACCACGAACGAACTCGCCCTAGAACGCAACCGCGCCAGCGCCGAACGTACGCTCAACGCCTGGATTGGCCTCTGCCTCAGCCTGATTGGGTTTGGGGTTGCCTTTGAGCAAATTGGCCGCCGTTGGAGTCCACAGGCACCCCTTGGGATGGCGACCCCTCCTCCCGCTCCAGTTGGCATCGGCTTTGTTGGCGCAGGAGTCGTGCTGCTGGGGTTAGCGCTGGTTCAGCATCGGCTGGCGCTGCGGGCCATCGAGCAGCAGGACTACGTGCTGCTGCCCATTCAAACCTTAAATCGCTGGGCCGTCGTCACCGTTGTGCTAGCGGGGGTGGCTGGGTTGGGGGTAACCCTACTGTGGCGATAGCCACAAAAGTCAAGAGATGATGGCGCTGGCCGCAGGCAGTGACACCACGTCTGATCCAAACTCTGCTTTGACTATGCCCAGTGGGGCTGGGCAAACACCATAAAGCCTTTGGCTTGGCTGCGCCTATGCCCGTACGCAAGCCACCTGTTTGGCATCGGGGCTATGCGATTCGAATTCGGTAGGAGAGATAGGATATTCCCAGACGCAGTTCGGAGAATCTCCTAACCATTCTGACCCTTCTGGCGATCGCCAGGCCTAGGGCAGCAAGTCTAAACTTAACCAGCCCAGGGCCACCGCACCGATCGCGAGGACAGCCAATCCGGTGACCTCAGCGATCGACCAGCGGGGGCGGTAGCGGTAGGTAGGCGATCGCAGCGCTTCCCGCTCAGTCTGGTAATCGGCGATAGCTAAGACCAGACTCAGCACCCCTACCCCGACGTATACCAGGCTCAGGCCGTAGACCCAGGCATCGATCGCGCGGTCACCCGCCGCGATCGCCGTCAAAATCTGATCTAGCGCAACGCCAAGGCTGATCAGCGTCAGGCTGCTGCGTACAAAGGAAAGCAGCGTCCGGTCGGCGGCCAGACGGTTGCGATCGCGAGCCAGTTCAGCCTGAACATCGGGCTGAGGGGAGTTGGGCATTGGGCTACTGTGGCGGAGCCTCAAGGGGCTGGCTGGCGCGCTCCGCCCAGTCTTGCCCCACCCGAATGGTAATGTCAGAGCCCAGGTCGCCGGTTGACTCCGACAGCGCCCGGCCCGTGCCCAACAGCGACTCAACCATTCGGGCGCTTTCGACATCGCCCTGCTGCGCCACCACCTCAGTACGGGCTACGGTGCCGGGCCAGTCGTCAATTACGTAGACATTGCTAAAGCCGTTCTCGCGCAGGTAGCGCGCCACCGAGGCCGCCTGATCGGGCTGGCCAGAGGCATTTTGAACCGCGATCGCTAAATCGGCCACGTAGCGCCCTGAAGAATTGTCGGCGTAGACGCCAATCTCGTCGGCCTCAAAAAAGTTCTGCATCACCGTGGCCGAAGCGTCCCAGTTGGGCAGCCAGTAGCTGGCGTTAAACTCAGCTGGGGTGCTAAATCGACCGGGCAGCATCACCATTTGCAGCTGGTCAGACTCGATTTCGAGGCCAAAGTTGGCGATCGCCAGCATTTCTTCGAGGGTCAGGTTGGTATCGACGTAGCGCTGTAGCACCCGAATGGCCTGGGGCAGCTTAGGAATCACCGTGGGGTTGGTCAGCCGCTCCCGCAGGGCCTTGAGCAGCATTTGCTGGCGCTGCACGCGGCCAATGTCGCCGCTGTCTTTGCGGTAGCGGGCAAACTGCTCAGCCTGATCGCCATTTAGGGTCTGCCAGCCGGGGTAGAGATCGATGTAGAGGCCCTGGGTTTGATCGGTATACTCCATGCGGCTGGGCACGTTAACCTCAATGCCACCGACGAGATCGACCATCTCCCGAAAGGCGGCGGTGTTGATGCGCACGTAGCGGTCAATCGGAAGGTTGCCCAGGTTGTAGCCCAGGGTTTGAGCGACCAGCTCTGGCCCCCCCAGCACGTTGGCCTGATTAACTTTATCCATGCCAAAACCCGGTATTTCCACTCGCGTATCGCGGGGAATTGACATGACGTTGAGGGTACCGGCCTCGGCATCGACCCGCACCAGCAGCAGCGTATCGGTACGGCCCGCAAACACCTCATCCGAAGTAGGCTGGGCGTCGGGGACTTCATCAATGCCCATGACCAAAATGTTGACGGGCCGTGTCACCTGGTAGCGAAAGCCCGCCTGCCACAGGTCGCCAAAGCTGCTCGCCCGGTTGGTATCGCCGCCTAGAAAACTGGGCAGCGGCACAGTAAGGGCGATGGCCGCCCCCACCACCGCTGACGCTACCGCCGTCCCGACAAACACTCCGCCCCACAGCAGCGAGCCGACCAGTCGCGCCGTCGCCCCTGGTCGGGCAGGATAGCTGACTGAACCAACCGGCTCAGCCTGGGCAACGGCCTGGTCAACATTGGCAGAGGGGTCGGGG
>PYGV01000435.1 GCA_003022385.1 filamentous cyanobacterium CCP3
GTATCTGTAGCGTTGTTCAGCAAGTAGGGTGGGCATTGCCCACCAACTGTCAGGCCAGGTCAAGCACCCCCGGACCGCTTACCTCAAAGGATGGCTGGGTTCAGATTAACATCCATAACTTGCCTCAATTGGTGGTTTCGGCACCGTTTTCTGGAGCCTCTGGGGTAGCCGGGGTTTCGGGAGAGTTTTCCGGTTCGGCGGCATCCTCTGGGGTCTCGCCTTCCTCCGGGGGGGCTGCATCCTCTTGCCCAGCTTCAGGAACTGGTGTTTCGACGGGCATGAGCCATTCTGCCAGGGGGCGGTTGATGCCGTTAGCCACATCGCGGGTGACGACCAGCACCGAGTACTCCTGCCCTTCTTCCGGAGGCCAGGGGTCGGGGTCGATCACGGCGTAGTTAGCTCCGCCGCTGAAGTCAGGACCACCTAAAATTAGCTCGTGCTCGGTGCCGTTGTTGAGGGTGACGGTGACCATGCCAATGGGGGCGTTGAAGCCAAAGTCGGTGGCCTGGTCGGCGGTCATGGTGACGGTTTGCAGCGGCGAGTCGGTGTTGAGGCGGCTGAGCAGAAAGGCCACGGCACCCGGCTCCGCAACCGCGTTCTCAGGCGCGGTCATCTGCCAGTTGCCGTCGTCGCCCTGCTCCAAGACCAGGGTTTCGTCGCCGCGATCGACGGTGAGGGTGGCAACGTCGGTTTCCTCAAAGGCGAGGATAGGATCGGCGGACTCGGTTTGAGTGGCGGTTTGGGGCGACTGCGATCGCTGCGACTCGGCAATCAGCACCCCCGCCCCCAGCAAAAAGGCGACGCCGACGAGAATCAATGTACTGCGCTTAAATTTCATAGCCCTCAAACCGCGACGCCCAGAACCAGCTCAATCGTAATGTGCTGATCCATCCTACGACCTGAGGGGCAAGTTTATAGGGTTTGGTGACGACTTTACCCGTCTACGGCCTTTGGCTCGGGCTCTGGCGGCTTAGACAGAAGGGATTGGTTATCGTATGTGACTCTGATCAAGAACCTAAGGGCTTCATTGACCGCCTCAGCGCTGGGAAATATGGCGGCAACGTCAGGGTCTAAGCGCACTGTGGTTTCACCAAAGCTGCTTCGCTCTGGCCCCAATCTTCTGACTTTCAAACGTTTCAAGTCATATTTTGGGCGCAGTTCGTCTTCCATCGGTGGCTTATCCTTCTTCGTAGGCTGCTCGCTCGTTTCGAGTTACTTCTCTAGCGCTGATGAGGCGAATAGAGCTACCTCTTTCGGTATAGGAAACGATTGGCAATCGTCCTTGGTTTCATGCCCCAACAATTAGATACCGAGGTTCATCTTCTGAATGGTCAGGATCGTAGAAGTCAATATAGAGCGGGTCATCAAATACAGTTTTGGCTTCATCGAATGAAATTCCATGTTTTGCCAAATTTCTGTCTGCTTTGTTTACGTCCTACTCAAACGTCATAAACCTATGCTAGCGGGGCGTTAGAGCGAGGTGCAATTTAGGCTTAAATAGCGTAGGATGCCGACTGGCACCCTACGCTTGTAGAATTCACGGCTGGAGATAGGGAGCTAAGCGGCGGCGAGAGCCGGAGCGGGTGCGCTTGTGGTGGAGAGCTGGGCCAAAATGCCGTTGACGTTGGTTTTGGCGTCGCCAAACAGCATCAGCGTGTTTTCGTTGAAAAACAGCGGATTCTCAACCCCAGCGTAGCCCGACGCCATGCCGCGCTTGAGCACCACTACAGTACTGGCTTCCCAAACTTCCATCACGGGCATACCGGCGATCGCGCTGCCGGGATCATACTTAGCGCTGGGGTTGACCGTATCGTTGGCCCCGATCACCAGGACCAGGTCGGTGTGGGGAAAATCGTCGTTGATCTCGTCCATCTCCAGCACGATGTCGTAGGGCACGTTGGCCTCGGCCAGCAGCACGTTCATGTGGCCCGGCATGCGGCCCGCCACGGGGTGAATGCCGAAGCGCACCTGCTTACCCTGACTCCGCAGCAGGCGGGTGATCTCCGCGACAGCGTGCTGGGCCTGGGCTACGGCCATGCCATAGCCGGGCACGATCACCACGCTCTGGGCACTGTCTAGCAGGTCAATCACCTCGCCAGTGTTTGTGCTGGTAGCGCTGCCCTCGATCGCGGCAGACTCGCCAGCGCTGGCGGTTTCGCCAAAGCCCCCCAGCACCACGTTGATGAAGGAGCGGTTCATGCCTTTGCACATGATGTAGCTGAGAATGGCTCCGCTGCTGCCCACCAGGGCTCCGGTGATGATCAGCAGGTCGTTGTTGAGCATGAAGCCCGCCGCCGCCGAGGCCAGACCCGAGTAGCTGTTGAGCAGCGAGATCACCACCGCCATATCGGCCCCGCCGATCGCCATCACGATCACAATGCCAAAAATGCCCGCGATCGCCGTCATGGCCGCCAGCGCAATCATCGGCCCATCGCCGGTTGCGGTGAGAAAAGGGAAGCCCAGGGCCGCGATCGCCCCCAGCATGCCCAGCGTCAGCACGTGGCGGGCGGGCAGCAGCACCGCTCGGCTCGGCACCCAGCCCCGCAGCTTGGCCACCGCAATCATCGACCCGGTAAAGGTGACGATGCCGATGAACACGCCCACAAAGATTTCCACCCGGTGAACAATCACGTCCCCGCCGCTGAGGGCGGCGCTGGGCTGAAGATATTCGGCAAAGCCCACCAGCACGGCGGCCAGACCCACAAAGCTGTTCAGCAGGGCCACCATCTCGGGCATATCGGTCATCGCCACGCGGGAGGCCGCCAGCACGCCCACCAGCACGCCCAGACCAATGGAGCCAATCTGAATCGGGTAGCCCTGGCTGATGGCGGCAGTGGCGGCAAAGGCGATCGCCATGCCGAGAATGCCCAGTAGGTTGCCCTTTTTGGCGGTCTCCGGCTGCGATAGCCCGGCCAGACTCAGAATGAACAGAGCGCTGGCGACAATATAGGCGGTGGTTACGAGGTTGTTTTCCATGGGATAGGGGAATGGGGGGAGGGCAAATTTTGAACTTTGAATTTTGCATTTTGAACTTTGAATTCAAAATGCAAAATTCAAAAAGAATTACTTGTGAAACATATTCAGCATCCGCTGGGACACCATGAAGCCGCCCGCGATGTTGACGGTGCCGAGGAAGAGGGCGATCGCGCCCAAGATCGTCATCGGTGAGGCGATATTGCCTGAAATCTGGAGCATGCCGCCGATGATGATGATGCCGCTGATGGCGTTGGTGACGCTCATCAGCGGGGTGTGGAGGCTGGGCGATACGTCCCAAATCACCTTCCAGCCCAAAAAGCTGGCCAGCACAAAGACGGTCAGGTGGGTCATAAACGAGGCCGGTGCCCAGAGGCCAATGGCGACGCAGGCCAGGCCAATCAGCACGGGCCAGAGC
>PYGV01000114.1 GCA_003022385.1 filamentous cyanobacterium CCP3
CACCTGCACGGAGCCAGAAGCGCTGGAATCTTTAGGGCGAAACGGGGAGCGAAGGGCCATGGGCGCGATGCCAATTTCACCTGCAACTGTACCGCAGGATAGGGCGATCGGAGTTTTCCAATCGTTCTTTCGCCTAATTCTTGATGCTTTGGCCCCAAAGCGCTGGTTCAGTTCTCTGGCCCAGAAACGTTGGATTGCAGATTAGCGCGGGAAAGCTGACATAGCCGCCTCTGCAACCTTACCCCGTAGCCATGATGTTCCTACTCAAGCGCTTGACCTCTAGCAAAATTCGCACGCGCATCTTTGTTGGATATCTCTTCGGAGCGATCGCCCTGGTCAGCGTAGGAACCATGATGTACTTCGCGGTCGGGCAAATTCGCACCAGGCTAATCTCGGTCAGCGCATCGCAGCAGCAGCTGTCCCGCGCTCAGCAGATCATGTGGTTAGACGAAGTGCTAACCCAGTCGATGCGCAACTACGTGTTGACCCAGGACAGCCAGTGGCAGGAGCGCTACGACGCCAATTTTGCCCCTCTAGAGAACCTGATCATAGCGGCCCAGGCCAATGCGGTCGATCCCGAAATTCAGGCTCTTTTTGACCAGCAAAAGGGCCTGAACGACAAACTGGCTGAGCTTGAGACAGAGGTTGTGAACCTGTTAGAAGCAGGGCAGCCTGACCAGGCTCTGGCCCTGCTGGATGGGCCTGAGTACCAGAGTACAAAAGCCGCTTATAGCGAAACCCTTGAGAGTTTTCTCAACGATTCTAAAAACGGCTTGGCCGCCCTCGAAAATGAGCTGGGTAGCACCTTAGATTTTGCCTCCCGGCTGGCGCTCTACATTTTGGTAGGTAGCCTTTTGATTGGCCTGGGCGTGGTCAGCCTGGCCTACTACCTAGCGGGTCGGATTACAAAGCCAATTGTCACCACGGCGGCGATCGCCCAAAAGGTAGCCGCAGGTCATCTGTCTGCCCACATTCCGGTCGGTCGAGAGGATGAAATTGGCCAAATGCTGAACGCGCTACAGGTGATGACGACGCGCCTGTCCAGCATTATTCAAGACGAGCAGCAGTCGGCCAGACGCATGCTGGATATGTCGGACTGTTTAAGTGGGGCGGCGCAGGGGCTTTCGTTGGGAAATTCAAAACAGGCGGCCAGCGTGGTTCAAACTACGGCCGCCATTCAGGAACTAAACGCCATCATCAATCACAACGCCAAGCAGGCCGAGTACACCTATCAGTCTGCCGTCCAGTCGGTCAGTAAGGTCGATGAGGGCGAAAGGGCGGTCGCCGAAACCGTGCAGGTCATTCAAGACATCATCGCCAAAATCAACGTCATTGAAGATATTGCCGAGCAGACCAACATGCTGGCTCTCAATGCCACTATGGAAGCCGCCCGGGCTGGCGAAGCGGGTAAAGGGTTTGCCGTCGTCGCCAAAGAGGTGCGCAAACTGGCCGAGCACAGCCGCCTTGCCGCCGAGGAAATTACCGCTCTAGCCGATCGCAGCATGGTAGTCAGCAAGCGCACTGGCGACCTGTTTCAGC
This sequence comes from filamentous cyanobacterium CCP3, assembly GCA_003022385.1. GTDB lineage: Bacteria > Cyanobacteriota > Cyanobacteriia > Phormidesmidales > Phormidesmidaceae > Nodosilinea. The sequence continues at coordinate 1,540 of PYGV01000114.1, forward strand.
AGATTGTCCCCAGCATTCAGCAAACCTCAGAACTGATTGCCGAAATCACCCGGTCGAGCCTGGAGCAAAACAACGGCATTGCCCAGATCAACACCGCCATGGTGCAGCTTGACGAGGTAACCCAGCACAACGCTACGGCCGCCGCCCAGGTGGCCGCCTCCAGCCACGACATTGCCGCTCAGGCCGAGCAGCTACAGCAGGCGATGGCCTACTTTAAGCTGGAGACTTCATCCCAGTGACGCCGGGCCACTCCCGGTGATTAGGACATTCTGCCCGGCTGTGGACAGTCGAGACGGCAATGGCCCTTGGGGGTCGGTTTAACCCCTCTGGGGCGGCTCCGCCAGATATCGCGCGGTGTTGAATCCTTGATTCTAAGAACGGTCGAGGGACTGTTGAGGCCATCACCGCTCTAAAATATGGGTTTATCCTCTCGCCTCTCCTGCAATGCCTACCGACTATCTCGAACGCATTCTCACCGCCCGAGTTTACGATGTAGCGCAGGAAACGCCCCTGGAGCTAGCCCCCAGCCTGTCGGCGCGGCTGCACAACCAGCTGCTGCTGAAGCGCGAAGATGTGCAGTCGGTGTTTTCGTTTAAGCTGCGGGGGGCCTACAACAAAATGGCCCACCTGTCGCCGGAGCAGCTGGCGGCGGGGGTGATTGCCTCTTCGGCGGGCAACCATGCCCAGGGGGTGGCGCTGGGCGCGAAGCAGCTCGGTACCCGCGCCATTATCGTCATGCCCACCACGACCCCTGTGATGAAGGTGAATGCGGTGAAGGCGCGCGGCGGCGAGGTGGTGCTGTTTGGCGAAACCTACGACGACGCCTATGCCCACGCCCGCCAGCTCTCTGAGGAAAAAGGCCTGACCTTTGTGCACCCCTTCGACGACCCAGATGTGATCGCCGGGCAGGGCACCATCGGCATGGAGATCTTGCGGCAGCACCCCCAGCCTATCCACGCCATTTTTGTGGCGATCGGGGGCGGCGGGCTGATCTCGGGCATTGCCGCCTATGTCAAGCGGCTGCGGCCTGAGATCAAAATCATTGGCGTAGAGCCGATCGAGGCCGATGCCATGTCTCAGTCCCTCAAGGCCGGGGAGCGAGTGCGGCTGAGCACCGTGGGCCTGTTTGCCGACGGTGTCGCGGTGCGCCAGGTGGGCGAAGAGACTTTTCGCCTCTGTCAGCAGTACGTGGACGACATCATTCTGGTCAGCACTGACGACATCTGCGCCGCCATCAAGGATGTGTTTGAGGACACGCGATCGATTTTGGAACCGGCGGGAGCGCTGGCGATCGCAGGCGCAAAAGCCTACGTCGAAAGCACAGGCATCACTGATCAAACCCTGGTGGCCGTGGCCTGCGGGGCCAACATGAACTTCGATCGCCTCCGCTTCGTCGCTGAACGAGCCGAAATTGGTGAACACCGCGAGGCCATCTTTGCCGTCACCATCCCGGAGACACCGGGCAGCCTGAAGGCCTTTTGCGAATGCCTGGGTACCCGCAACCTGACCGAGTTCAACTACCGCATTGCCGACAACCACGAGGCCCACATTTTTGTGGGGCTAGAAGTGCAGGGTCGAGCCGATGCCGCCGCCATGGCCCAGGTGTTTGAATCGAAGGGTTTAAAGACGCTAGATCTCACCGACGATGAACTCTCCAAAATGCACCTGCGCCATATGGTCGGCGGCAAGTCATCCCTGGCCCACGACGAACTGCTCTACCGCTTCGAGTTTCCCGAGCGCCCCGGCGCGCTGATGAAATTCGTCAGCGCCATGAGCCCCGACTGGAATATCAGCCTGTTCCACTACCGCAACAACGGCTCCGACTACGGCCGCATCGTCACCGGTATTCAGGTGCCGCCCGACGAAATGCCCCAGTGGCAGAGCTTTCTCGACAATCTTGGCTACCAGTACTGGGACGAAAACCAAAACCCCGCCTACAAGTTGTTTTTAGGCTAGCCCCCAATCTGCGACATGGTGCGACCATAGGCTCCGGTGGTGCCCGACTCGCGCATTTTGTAGTTGATATCGGGTTTGGCCGCCAGCAGTTCCGCCACCTGGCTCTTCAGCTCTGCCGTGGGAACGCCCTGGCGCAGGGCGGTTTTGAGATCAATTTGGCCAGTTTCGTTGAGCAGGCAGGGGCGCAGCCAGCCGTCCGCTGACAGGCGCATGCGGTTGCAGCGATCGCAGAAACACTCTGACATCTGGCTGATAAACCCCACCGTGCCTTGTGCGCCTGGAATTTGAAACACATCCGCCGGGCCGTTACCCCGTACTGCGCCCTCGGTTAGCCCCCAGCGCTGCCGAATGCGATCGCGCAGCGATTCTGAATCCACCCAGCCCTTTTCGGCAAACAGGCTATCGTTGCCGATCGGCATAAACTCAATAAAGCGCACGTGCCAATCGCGATCGAGGGTGAGCGCCGCCAAATCCAGCACCTCGTGGTCGTTGACGCCGGGAATCACCACCACATTGAGCTTCAGCGGCGCAAACCCGACCCGGTGCGCCGCCTGAATGCCCGCCAACACCTGAGGCCAGCGCGACCTGCCCCGCCCGCCGACAATGCGATCGAAAATCACCGGGTCCAGCGAGTCGAGGCTGATGTTGATGCGCCGCAGCCCAGCATCCCACAAGTCCTGAGCCAGGCCGCTGAGCAAAAAAGCGTTGGTAGTCACTGCTAAATCCGTTGTCCCCGGCAATTCGGCAATATCGCGCACAATATCCACAATGCCGGGCCGCACCAGCGGTTCGCCCCCGGTCAGCCGAAAGTTCGAGAACCCCAGGGGCATAAACACCTCCTGCAACAGCTGCCGCAGCTCGGCGCGGGTCAGCCATTCCCCCTGGGGCAGGTACTGCAAATCGACCCCCTCGGGCATGCAGTACTGGCACTGAAAATTGCAGCGATCGACGAGGCTAATGCGAAGGTAGTCAATAGTTGGCATGGGGCGAGAAGCGGCAGGGGCATTGACCCGATTATGGCACCTCCACCCCAACCCATCAGTGCACTGTCAAACTCAGCTCGATTTAAGGTTTGTCCGGCATGATCCATGCACGTGGAGGAACCCAGCTCAGGTCTGGCCCCGTAACTGGCGGCAAAAAAGTGCTGGCTGCCCGCAACCCTGGCCCGAACCCTGGGTAGATTCACGTTCCTCTGACCTTGGGCTAAGGTTTAGAAAGCCTTCCGCAATTCGTTGTTGTTACACAACCCAAAGCTATGGTAACTGCCCTATCATCCCCCAGTACGATCGCCGACTGGCTCGGCCCCGAGGCCGATTCGCTGCTCGGCTATGAGGCCAAGGTCTCAAAGTCGATGCTGCACCTGCCAGGGCCAGACTGGGTCGATAGAATTTTTGCCCAAAGCGATCGCAATCCCCAGGTGCTGCGCAGCCTGCAGCAGCTCTACGGCACGGGTCGCTTGGCCAACACCGGCTACCTCTCAATTTTGCCAGTGGATCAGGGCATTGAGCACTCGGCTGGGGCCTCCTTTGCGCCTAACCCCATGTACTTTGACCCGCAGAATATCGTTGAGCTGGCGATCGCGGGCGGCTGTAACGCCGTTGCCACCACCCTCGGCGTGCTGGGCAGCGTGTCGCGCCGCTACGCCCACAAAATTCCCTTTATTCTCAAGCTCAACCACAACGAACTGCTCACCGCCCCCAACCGCTTTGACCAGGTCATGTTTGCCGATGTCGAGCAGGCCTGGAACCTGGGCGCCGTCGCGGTAGGCGCCACCATCTACTTTGGCTCCGACGAGTCAACCCGCCAAATTCAAGAGGTCAGCGCCGCCTTTCAGCGGGCCCACGAGCTGGGTATGGCTACCATTCTCTGGTGCTACCTGCGCAGCAGTGACTTCAAACAAGACCAGGACTACCACACCGCCGCCGACCTCACCAGTCAAGCTAATCACCTGGGCGTCACCATCGAGGCCGACATCATCAAGCAAAAGCTGCCCACAAACAACAACGGCTATGGGGCCGTCGCCAAGGCGCTGGGCAAGCCCTACGGCAAAACCCACAAGCTGGTCTACAGCGACCTCACCACCGACCACCCCATCGACCTCACCCGCTACCAGGTGCTCAACTGCTACGCCGGCCGCATGGGGCTGATCAACTCCGGCGGTGGCTCCGGCGACAACGACTTTGCCGAAGCCGTGCGCACCGCCGTCATCAACAAGCGGGCCGGGGGCATGGGGCTAATTTCAGGCCGCAAAACCTTCCAGCGCGACTTCAAAGAAGGGGTGAAGCTGTTTCACCTGATTCAGGACGTGTACCTATCTGACGCGGTCACCATCGCCTGAGGCTGACCGGGCTGGCTGGCCCGTACGGCACGAAACATGCCAAATTGGCACAGACCCGCACCGAAGGCCAGCCGCATCAGAAGCAGGGTCGGCACCTCTCGCACCGACTTGATAAAGCCCGGCAGGCCAAATTTAACCAGTCCGGCGGGCCGAGCAATACCCTGCCAGATCGAGTCGATCCAGGAGGGCAACGTTTCCCTGGTCCAGTCGGCGGTTGTAACTTGCCCAGCCACCAGCCCGGTGGCTTCCAGCTGTTCGGCAAAGCCTTCGATGCTGGCAAAGGCCGGGTGCGACCACTGGTCGAGCAACTGGCGCATGACCGGCTTTTCCCAGGCGTTGAGGGGAATTTTGCGGTCATCTCGCTGGTTCCAGTCGGCGACCACCAGCACCCCGCCCGGCTTCAGCACCCGCAGCAGCTCGCGGGCAAACACGGCCTTATCGGGCATGTGAGGGCCTGCCTCCACCGACCACACCACGTCAAAGCTGGCGTCAGGGAATGATAGCGCCATCGCGTCATCGACCTGAAACCGGGCCGTCACGCCCTGGGGCGTCAGCTGTTGCGCCCGCCGCACCTGGTTGGGACTGATGGTGACACCAGTGACCTCAAAGCCGTAGTCGCGGGCCAGAATCCGGCTGCTGCCGCCAATGCCACAGCCTACATCCAGCACCGTAGTGCCCGCAGGCAGGCGATCGAGTCCGCCCCAGCGCGCCATTTCGTGAACAAAATCGGCCTTAGCCGCTAGAAAGTCTTTGCGCCGCGGTGGGGAACCGTAGTGGCCCAGGTGAATGTGCTCGCCCCAGTAAAATTCAAGAATGCCGTCGTCGGTCCACTGGTCGTAGGAATTGGCCACCGAGTCAGACGACTCGTAGCGACGGGGGGTAAGCAGGTATGCCCCTGCACCTGCCGCCAGCAGCGCTAGAAGAATGCCAAGAATGCCGATTGAATTCATTTACGTAGGAAGGGCCGCTGTGTAACGGTTTGTATCGTTGACTGCGTTTCCATTGTGACAAGCTTGCGACCTGCGATCAACTTGGGATGATCTGGAAAGGGTTTCTGGCCAAAATAAAACCCCCGACCGAAGCCGGGGGAAACCCCATCAGGAGACGCCTATCTGACGTTTAAGTTAAAACAAAGCCGCCCTTTAAGCGCTTCTCTCAAGATTATCGAAGTACAGGCTATTTGGGGGTGTGCGCCACCGAGAATTTACGGAAACAATACGGCCAACTTTAAGAATTGCTTACAAAATCCGGGGGGGTGACGGCGGAGTACGCCCTGGTCCTTGACGTTCTGCTGCGGGCCACCTTTGACGACACCGCGAACGCCGGAGCCGATTTTTCGGGAGCCATTCTGGACGGTGCCCAGGCTCGTCAGCTCTGCAAGACAGCCTCGGGGGTGAATTCAACCACCAGTGTCGCGACGCGAGATTCACTGGGCTGCCGCTAGATTGAGCAGAGCTAGGGGTTAGGTCGAGAGGTGAGCACAATCACCGCGATCGCCACCAAAAATCCGACATAGCCCCCTACAAACAGCCACTCCTGCCAGCTACCTTCCATTACTGCTCCTCCCCAGAGGGCGAATCGCCCCAGCGGGTTAGCCACCGCTCCATCTCGGTGGGCAGTGGGCAGCGGCGGCGGTCAGCCACCGAAATGCAGACGTGGCGAGTCACCGCCTCAGCCACCAGGGTATCCCTAAGCTTGAGGTGGTACTGAATCTCAAAGCTGCTGTCATCCAGACGGGTGGGGGTCAGGTGAATGGTAACGCGATCGCCGCAGCGCAGCGGGCGGCGGTAGTCAATACTGGCATGGGCAATTGGATAGGCGATCGCCTCAGCCTTGAAGAAAACCCCCAGCTCTATCCCAGCGGCGGCCAGGGAGGCTTCGTAGGCACTGTGGCAGATCACCAACTCGTTGGCGAAGTACACCACCCCGGCCCCGTCAGTCTCGTGGAACCGCACCTGATGCTCGACGACGTAGCCCATGGCGACTACGCCCAATCGGGGACAGCCAGTTGGCGGCAGGCCACCCTAGCTAGCATTGGGCTGGGCCGGGCGGAAGGGGTAGTCAGCCGGTAGGCCTTCCTCGGTAGCTGCGGCTTCGGCTCCGTCGCGGCCCAGGGCCAGCAGCGGATTGTCGATGATTTCGAGCAGGTTGGCGACGCCGTACTCCAGCACCTCGATTGGGTCAACAGCCGCCCAGCCGTCAGCGGTAAGCTGGCGCATTTCAAAGTGCAGGTGAGGGCCAGTAGATGTGCCCGTGCTGCCGACCAGACCAATCACTTCGCCCTGCTCAACCCACTCCCCAGCCTGTACTGCCAGCTGAGACAGGTGAGCGTAGCGAGACTCCAGGTTGCCGTCGCCGTGGCGCAAGATTACCGTCAGGCCGTAGCCGCCCAAAAAGTCAGATACCGACACCCGCCCAGCCTGGGTCGCCAGTACCGGAGTGCCCAGAGGGGCAGCCAGGTCGGTACCCGAGTGAAACCGCCAGCTCTGGTGAACCGGGTGCATACGCCAGCCAAACAGTGACGAAATTGACGCCGGTATTGACAGCGGAAACACGTATTCTTCATTGCCGCGCCGCAGAACGTTGAGGGGGCGCAGCTTTTCGTTGAGGGCCTCGCGACTGACGATGGTGGTACTGCCCAACCGCACCCCCTGGGAGCTAACGGCGATGGGGCCTACCCGAATTTCGCCCTGGCCAGCACCGCTGGAGGTAGAGCGCTGACCAGCAGCGGCTGTAGATGCACAAGCGGCACTGGGGCTGGTTTGCCCACCGGCTACGGTAATTTGGCAACCGCTAGAGCGTTCTGCAAACACCACGTTTGGCGTTCCACCCGGTTGAGCCGTTGGGGCCTGAGTAGCCCCGAGGCTGTAGTTGGTGGGGTCGATAAAGACACTGTTGTAGCCTGCGGGCACCGACTCATCGGCGGCGATCGCTTCAGGTACCGTAGCTTCAGGTGTTACGGTCTCAGGCATAGCTGGGGCCGCTGACTCGGGGGCACTGACGGCGGCGGGAGTCTCGGCTGTCGTCTGACTGGCCATAGAGGCTACAGCGGGCTTCAGCAGGCTCTCAGCCATAGTAGGGGCCGACGGCTGAGCCGGAATGGTAACGGTAACAGCCGCTGGAGGGGGAGGGGGAACCGGAGAGAACATCGGCGAACTCGCTGCAGGGGGTGATGTCACAACGGCTGATGCAGACGGACGCTGAGGGGTAAAGTCAGGTCGTGCCGCAGGGGGCGAAGGCAAACTTAGAGTCGTTTGGGCACTGGGCCTGTGGGCACTGCTGGTCCCCGGTTTGAGATAGTCAGCTGAGGTTTCGGCCGGCCCCTCCTGCCCAGACGCATCCTTAGACGCATCTGGGGTATCAGGGGTTCCTGCAATGGCTAACCCGCTGTGGGTTAGCCCCATGCCGCCTATCAACATGGCTATCTGCAGCCAGGCCACCGACGGATAAACTCCGGAAAGTTTATGCGTTTGAATAGGCTCTAAGTTAGTTTTTTTCACCATAATCAGCCGCTACGCATTGTAGCCCAAAGTTACTTTACCTGGTTCAAGCTCCAGCGTTTTGACCGCTGGAATGTCGCTAGAGTTGGGGATTAACTGCACTCGCAGGTTTCCCGAAGGGGCCACCCCAACCACCTCCGCTGGCCTACCGTCTACGGTCAGGCCCTGGCCCAGATTGGCCAGCCGAGCCTGGTAGTCGATCAGAAAGGCGTCGTCTCCCTGGTTTTGCCAGTGGAGATACCCCTGCATCAGACCGTAGAGGGCGATCGCGGCCAGGTCCTCCAAGGTATTCAGCGGACCAGAGGCCAATTCCGGTTGAATTAGCTGCTGAATAGAGGTGCCGGTGGCAGGCACCGGATTAAAGCCATTCAGCCCCAGCCCAATTACCACGGTTTGGACCCTGCCGCCCTCCAGGTGGGTTTCGGCCAGCACACCGCCCAGCTTTTTGCCCCCCGCCACCAAATCGTTAGGCCATTTGACCTGTACCGGCAGCTCCAGGTTTGCCAGGCTGGTGGCTACCCCCCAGGCGCTGGCCAGGGTCAGGTAGGGGCTGCGAGAGACTGGCAGATCGGGCTTTAGCCCCAGCGATAGGTACAGCCCTCCCGCAGGAGACTGCCACTGTCGCCCCCACTGCCCTCGCCCAGCCTGCTGCGTCGTCGCCACCAGCACCGTACCTGCCGGAGCGCCCGCCGCCATCATTTCGGCCAGCGCCCGGTTGGTGGAGTCGGTTTGCTCGACCCAGTGGAGATAAAATCGCGGGCGCAATGCCTGGTAACAGGGCATTACTCCCAACGTGATAGGAGGCTGTAAAACAGCCTGGCGGAGTCGATCTAGGCTCACCCGATGCTTATCCTGGAGTTTGTATAAACCAATTTGAGTCCAGAGATGGAGGTCTACCTGTGAGAAAACCACAGATTCAAAGCTGGACTTGGCAGGGCAATAAAAATAAGTCGTTAGCGATACCGATTACGCTACCACCTGAAGAAAATCTTCAGCGTAGACCTGGGCCGCGCCAAAATAGAACTTGATAAAACGGTGCTCTTGCTTAACGTCTGCTCTACATTAGCCAGCAAGGCGATCAGAGAGGCCGACCCAGAAAATTGGCCAGAGGCACTGTAGCATCGTACAGGCATCACCAACGCCGGAGGGGGCAACATGGCAGATTGGCAGTGGCAAACCTGGCAGGGGCAAGACTTTCTCACCTGTGACCTGCTGCAGCCCTGGCCCCACGGCTTCTTTACTCGGCAGTTTTGGCCCCAGACGCCTGAAACCCTGACGGCATCGCTGGCGGCAAATGCCGCGGTGCAGCGGGTGAAGCAGGTGCACGGCAATCGGGTGCTGACCCCCGCCGATCTGCCCGCCGAGGCGGGGCCGAGGGCCGAGGCCGACGGCCTGGTCAGCGTTGGCGCAGCTTCTCCGCAGGAGAAGCGCGCCCGTCAGGCCCTCTGGGTGTGCTCAGCCGACTGTAGCCCCGTGCTGATAGGCGATCGCGCTACCGGTCGGGTGGCGGCTGTTCACGCGGGCTGGCGGGGCACGGCCCAGGCGATTGTGCTGGTGGCCGTGGGCAAGCTGCAAGCCCAGGGCAGTCGCCTCCAAGACCTGGTGGTGGCGATTGGTCCGGCGATCGCTGGCGAGGTGTACCAGGTGTCGGTGGATGTAGCCGCCGCCGTGGGACGCACGCTGGTAAGCGATGCTGCTAGCGATGACGAGGCTGTGGTCAGGGCGCTGCTACAGAGCGAAAATTCGCCGCTGCTAGTGGATGAAATGCCGGGCAAGGTGCGGCTGGATGTGCGCCAGGCCAACGCCCGGCAGCTAGAGCAGCTGGGGCTGGGTCGCGATCAGGTGGCGATCGCCCCCCACTGCACGTTTCAAGAGCCCGAGCGGTTTTTTTCCTACCGGCACACCGGAGAAAAGCAGGTGCAGTGGTCGGGCATTGTCAGCCAGGGCCAGCTGGCCTAGGGCAGCCAGGTCGCCAGAATGCCGCTAAAGGGAAATGTCTCTGGATCTACCACGGTCGGAGCCAAGACTGGATTTTCTGAACCATCATCTGCGGCATCAGCTGAGTCACCATAATCGGTGTCAGCGGCGTCAGCACCGGCATCGCGAGAGCTGTTCAGAGCCGCCGTCAACGGATCGCGGCTGTTGCTGCCAGAGGCGCTGTCAAAGCTGCTATCAGCGCCTCTGGCAGGCTGATACACCAGCGGCAGGTGCCAGATCTTAGGTTTCTGGCCGGGGTCAGCGGCGGCTTGGTCGGCCAAATCGAGCAGGAGCGATCGCCCGTCAGGGGCCACGCTCATGTGAATCGTCTGCCGCAGGGGCAGACGCAGCAGCGGACTCACCTCGCCACTGGCCAGGGTAACCGCCAGCAGCAGGGGCTGCTCAACATAGGCGTCGACTGGTTGCAAGGTATCGCTGTCGGCCAGAGCATCGACTGAAGCATCGACCAGTTCACTGGCCAGGACGTAGAGCACCTGCCGGGTGGGGTCAAACCGAGCTTCCAGAATAGCCCCGCTGACCTGCAAAAGCTCCTCTTCGCGGCCCTGGTTGGTGACCAGAAACAGCGATTCGGTAAAGCGCTTGTCGGGGTCATCCTGGTTAAAGTTGACCATGGCGGCCGCTGAACCATCGGCGGTCAGGTCCAGGACGCGACCGTAGTTAGGCAAAAAGTCGAGGGGCTGACGAGGCCCGCGGGTCGGCTCTTCTCCCAGGTCGATAATGGCAGTTCCCTGACCCTGCAGCAGCAGCAGTGACTGGCTATCGGGGGCAATTAAAAAGTCGCCACCGGGCTCAGTTTCGATCGGGGTAGGGGGTTCTCCAGCCCGCAGCAGCCAGGGGCCAAAGTCCGCCGGGTCCTGCTGGTTGACCCGCTGCACCACAATAGTCTGCCCGTCGGGCGACAGATCAAACTTGAGGTTTTGGTAGTCGCGGCTGTCGAGCAGCAGGGTGGTCTCACCCGATGGGGGCGGCGCGCCTTTGGGCAGGAGCCGCTGCCACAGCGGCGGCCGCTCGTCCATAAAATCAACTGGCGGGCGGGGAGTAATGCCTGTGGTGACGGTATAAATTTGCTGATCGAGCAGACTGCCCCCCTGGCTGCTGTCGCTGGCTGAAAAGAGCACTTTGTCCCCCAGCGGGTAAGGCTGAAAAGCCAGCACAGACAAGTTTTTAGGCGTCAGAATGGTACGCTCCTGACGCTCCAGGTCGGCCAGCACCAGGCGGTTGGCTTCGTCGCCCTCGGCCCCAATATACAAAAAGGCCCGCCGTCGGGTTTGAAACTGGGCTTGGAAGGGCTCAAAGCGGCTGGGGCGATCGCGGCGGGCAGCATAGCGATCGCGCGCTTCACTCAAGCTGAGCCTAAACGACTCGCCGTAGGGCAGCGGATCAGTCAGAGTATAGGCCATCCGTCGCCCGGCCCAGCTCACCTTGCCCGGCAGCGGCGGATCCAGGGTGAGATTTTTCTCTACGCTGGCCACATCCATGGGGCGGCTAAAGGTGATCAAAAAGGCTCGATCTTCAGTGCCGACCTGCCGGTCCTGCCAGGTAAAGTCGCGCACCCGCGCTGTGGCATGGTCGCCTGAGAGAATGAGCAGCCCGAGGGCCACTGCCAGGCCAGTCATGACCACCAGGGCCAGGCGGTCTAGGGGGTGGACGCGAGCCAGCTGATTGCGGGAGCGACGAGAGCGACGACGGGCCATAGCTAATATTCGTAGGGGGTGCGAGGCTCAGGGATTTCGGTCAGCGTAGCCGAGCCAATGGCGAGCTGGCGCTTGCCGTCAAGGGTGGTGGTTTGCATGGTGCCCTTGACCTCTAGCCAGGTGTCGGGGGCCGGGCGGGTGGCACCCGCTGGTAGCTCTACCGGCAGGCCTACTGGGTAGGCATCGGCGGCGCAGCAGGTTAGCACAAACCGCGAAATCATAATGAAGCTGTCGGGCCAGTCGGGAATGTGGGTGACAAACCCGCTGACCGCTGCCCCTTGCCCGGCATAGGCGTCGGGTTCGGGGTAGACGTTGAGGGTGCGCACCCAATCTACGATGGTGCGGGTCTCAGAATCGCCGCCGAGGGAAAAGCGCTGGGGCCGCGATCGCGTCTGCCCCAGCACGTCGGTAATGCCCCGCTGAAACGCCGTCTCGCTGGCAAAGGGGCGGGGGGTGTAGATCAGGCCAAACACCGCAATGGCAATTAAGAGCACGCTGCTAAGCTGACGGGGCAGCAGCGCCAGGTGTTCCTGACTGCGGGGAGCCGGAACACCGCGCTGGCGATAGCTCACCCACACCTGCACCACACGGGCTACGCCCATGGCCAGCAGCAGCACCATCGCCAGGTAGGCCAGCCACATGTAGTCGGGGTGCAGCAGCAGATACAGCTTGCCCGTCACCGCAAAGCGCAGCAGCATCAGCCCCCACAGCAGCAGCATGGTGGCATCGACGAGAGCCTGCCAGGGTATTTGTCGCCGACTGGGAGCGCGCGACCCGTTAGCTTGAGGAATTGAGGTCATGGATGCAAGTCAAAACAACACCGTCTCAGACGATAGTCTCAGACAATCGACAAAGGCTGCCCGCTAGCGGCGCTAGCCCGTGTAGAGATTCATCACCAGGGTCAGCAAAAAGGTGAGCTGGGCCGCTAGCACAAACAAATAGATGATGGCACGCCCCTTAAACACCGTCAGCAGCAGGCTGATGTTTTTAAGGTCAATCATGGGGCCGAACACCAAAAAGGCCAGCAGCGCCCCGCTGGTAAACGTAGACGCAAACGACAGCGCAAAAAACGAGTCTACCGTTGAGCAAATCGACACCACCCAGGCCAGGGCCATCATCGCCACAATCGAGGTGACGGGTCCCTGCCCCAGGCTCAAGATCACATCCCTGGGCACAGCAACCTGCACAAAGGCGGCGATCGCGCTGCCGATCACCAGTACGGCCCCCAGTTCTCGCAGCTCCAGCACCATATTGTCAACCATCAGGCGCAGTCGGTTGACCAGGGGGGGTGGGGCCACCGCCACCTGGGCCAGCACCTGGGCCGGAGGAGCATCGAGCTGTAGCACCTGCCCCGGCGACTGCATTAAAAACGTGCCTGACTTGAGCAGGGGAGATATCTCCGGCTCTGTCGAAGGCACAGCAGGCTCCGGTTCTCCCATCATGCGGGTCAGATTGTCCTGCAAAAAGGGGCGCATATCGGCCTGGGCGCTAAAAATCA
>PYGV01000436.1 GCA_003022385.1 filamentous cyanobacterium CCP3
CCTACCCATCCACCCATCCACTCATCTACCCACCCCTACGCCCACTTCACCTCTGCGGGCTTAGTCTCGACTAGCAGCTTGCCGTGGGAGAAGACATGGGTGACGGCGGCGCGGCGGCGGATGGCCTCGTAGGGACTGTCGGCGTCGAGCACAATTAAGCTGGCGGGTTTGCCTACCTCTAATCCATAGCGGTCTTGAATAGCCAGGGTTTTGGCACCGTTGGTGGTGATCATGTCGTAGCAGGCGGCAATTTCGCTCTGGCCGGTCATCTGGCAGACATGGACGGCCATGGCGGCAACGTCGAGCATGTTGCCGGTGCCGAGGCTGTACCAGGGGTCTCGGATACAGTCGTGGCCGAGGCTGACATTGAGGCCCTGCTGCCAGAGTTCTTTGACGCGGGTAACGCCGCGCCGCTTGGGGTAGGTGTCGGTGCGGCCCTGGAGGGTAATGTTGATCAGCGGGTTGGCGATGAAGTTAATGTTTGACCTGGACAGCAGGCCCATAAGCTTGAAGGCGTAGGCGTTGTTGTAGCTGGCAAAGGCGGTAGTGTGGCTGGCGGTGACGCGGGGGCCGAGGCCCGATCGCACGGCGCAGGCGGCGACCACTTCTAAAAAGCGCGACTGGTCGTCGTCAATTTCATCGCAGTGGATGTCGATCAGGCGATCGTACTGCTGAGCCAGCTCAAAAATGCGGTGGACAGACTGAACGCCATCTTCGCGGGTCATTTCATAATGGGGAATGCCGCCCACGGCGTCGGCCCCCAGCTTCAGGGCTTCAGCCATCAGCTCCAGATTACCGGGGCTGCCGTAGAGCCCGTCCTGGGGAAAGGCAACGACCTGGACTGTGATCCAGTCTTTGACGGCTTCGCGCACCTGTAGCAGGGCTTTCAGGGCCACCAGGTTCGTTTCGCTGACGTCGGCGTGGGTGCGCACAAACAGCACCCCCTGCTGCGCCTGAAGCTTGAGAGTGGCGATCGCGCGTTCTTTGACATCCTCTAAGGTGAGTGACTGCTTGCGATCGCGCCAGATCTCAATGCCCTCAAACAGGGTACCGCTCTGGTTCCAGCGCGGTTGACCCGCCGTGAGAGCCGAATCAAGGTGAATGTGTGACTCTACAAAGGGAGGGCTGACCAGTTGGCCTCCGACATCAATGGTCTGGGCTGCTTTTGTCTCAAGGCAAGGCTCTATCGCCTCAATGACGCCCTGTTCTAGACCGATATCGACCAGTTCACCGCCGGGTAGCCGGCATTCACGCAGAATAAAATCCATACTTGAGCTGTCCTGGGGCAAGCCGTACCATATCGTCGTGCTGATTTTGACTATACCAAGTCGTCAAGGGCTACAGACAGGACTGAAAGCAGCGTACGGTGAAGAAAAGACGTAGACCAACGTCCCCGACATTGCCCTAGGGACCAGTCGGGGACGTTGGTAATTAGAAAATTTAGCTAAGTAATCGGGTCGAGTAACCAGGGCGTTGAGAAGGCTACGTCCTGTCTAGGCCTTGGGCAGGTACTAGCAAGCTGACGCGGCAAACAACCCTGGGGCGTAGGCTTCAATAACTCTACCCGTACGCGAACAGGTAATCATGAGATAGTCGCAGGCCGCACACTGTGTACGCACCAACTGGTCGGGGTCAATATGATGCCTTTCGGCCAGTTGTCCACAGTTGGGACAATGAACTTGTTGAGAATGACCAATCATGTTGTGACTCCGGCAGCTTTTAATGAATAAATCAGAAGTGTTATCTGTGGCCTATTTTAGGCAAAAAGATTCTCGCAATGGCTTATTTCACTGCGAGATCTGTTGACAAAGTTGCAGGTTAAATTACTGCGTTCTCTATAGGTTTTATTATCACGCTGTTTTATAGGAGGTGCAACCTTATTTTATAAATGCTTAACCTTGGGATCATGTGAGGGCAGGCGATCCCCACCGTTGGATAGAGCGATCGCAGCCCAATTGCGAGGGCATTTGCTTCTCTAGATAGAGCAACGGTGGCGCTTTGTTTGACTCAACAAAACTGCAAAGGTTTGGATCCTAGCTAACAGGCTTTATCTTTCACGGACGGTGCGGATAGGCATGTTGCGATCAAAAAATAACGGTGGTAGAGACGGTTCTGAAATTGTTTTGTCGGCGGCCAAGCAATAGAAACCAAAGCGGGGGATCAATCAAAAACACCTTGTACATGTTCCCAATGGCAGTTTGGCTACAGGACCTAAATTTTGAGTCTGATACCGTTAATTGAGTGTAGAAGCCTAAATTGCCCCAAATTCGAGTCCAGAAGTAGAGGTTGCCGATGGAAAATTTAGCTCCCAAGCCGAATTTGGGGTACAGCGGGTCTCCAAGGGGGCGAAATCCATCGCGCTGAGCCTCTCTGCCCTCTGGCAAGGAGGGTTCCCGAATGGAACTTGGCCGGACAAAAACCGGAGGGTTCTAGAGCTCAGCCAGGGTGAACCAACTCACAAAACGGAAACTGTTATAAAACTTTTTTGAGCTGCTCAACCCTTTATTTTTTGTGAAATTCTTGGAGAGTATCTGTATCAAGGCCCGATCGCTATCTCCCTCGTCAGGTTTCTGCTCGCCATGCGCTATCGAATTCATCACCATACTCAGTACCGCTATCAGCAGCCAGTCACCCTGCGCCACCACAATTTACGCCTGCACCCCCGCAGCGATGGTGCCCAGCGGCTGCTCAGCTTTGACCTGGATGTCACCCCTAGCCCCAGTCAACAGACGGCGATCGCCGATTTGGACGGCAACACGACGGTGAGCCTTTGGTTTGAGCCCACTCCAACCGAACAATTTACCCTGGTCACTACCGCCGAGGTCGAAACCTGCCGCTCAAACCCCTTCGACTATCTGGCCGAGTCGTGGGCTACATCTCTGCCAGTGGACTATCCCAGCACCCTGCGCACGGCCTTGCTGCCCTACCTGAGCCTGGCTCACGACCCGATCGCAGCCGGTGTAGTCGATTTGGCCCAAGCGATGGCCCACCGCACCGACGGCAACGTGGGGTTATTTCTGACGGCCCTAGCGTCCCACATTTACGAAACCTGCGATTACACCACCCGGGCTACCGGGCATCCCTGGCCGAGCGGCATTACCTGGGCCAAAAAGCTGGGCAGCTGTCGCGACTTTGCGGTGCTGTTTATGGAGGCCTGCCGGGCGATGGGGCTGGCGGCCCGCTTTGTCAGCGGTTACGAAGAGGGCGATCCTGCCGTGGCCGAGCGCGACCTGCACGCCTGGGCCGAGGTGTACATACCCGGCGGCGGCTGGCGCGGCTTTGACCCGACCCAAGGGCTGGCGGTCAGCGATCGCCACATTGCCCTAGCCGCCAGCCCCTTTCCAACCC
>PYGV01000437.1 GCA_003022385.1 filamentous cyanobacterium CCP3
AGGCTATACCACTCGCGCCACGCGGCTGCTAGCGGTCTACGATCGCGCCCACCCCCGCCACGGCCACCCGCCCGCCCCGTACCACAGCTACAAGCTGTTCTTTCGCTGCGAAATCGTCGGGGGCGAGCCCACCTCCAGCTACGAAACCACCGCCATTGACTTTTTTGGCCCCGATGCCATTCCACCGCTGTCGCCGGGCCGCAACGGCCTCAGCCAAATTCAGCGCTTTTTCGACTTTTGGGAGCACCCCGATGCGCCGGTCGAGTTTGACTGATGTTGGTCAGGCACGGCAAAAATCCTCGGGTTATTGGTATCAGCCGATCTTTCTCAACGCGCCCTGAAACACCCGCTCCTCGACGGGCTCAGCCCCAGAGGGCGACAGCCGCAGCGGGCTGAGCGGGTTTGGGCTGGGCTGATCTAGGCTGGCAGCCAGCGGTTCGTAGGCGATCGCAATCGGAAAATCGCGCTGCTCAAAGGCGTCGAGCAGGTCCTGGCGGGGGCGCTCTGCTGGGTCGACAAAGGCAGGGTTGTAGTCAAAGAAGGCCTGGCGATCGCCCTCGACCTGCACCCCGCTGACCCGCATATCTTCGTCGTAGGTGAGGGTGTAGTTGACGAAGTCGGGCTGGCGATCGCCCATCTGAATGCGGTCTTTGATCACCATACGGTTTTTCACAGTGAGGCTGTATTGGCTGGAGGCTAAACTGTCGTCGGCAAAGTAGAGGCGCTTGAGCTCACCGTTGGCGGCCAGAGCCACGCGCTGACCTGCCGCCAGCCTGACGCCGCTGAGCCCAAACCCCGAGCTTTTAGACACCTGGCGATCGGTGAGCGAAAACCCGGTCTCTGGTGTCGACGAGTCGAACTGGTAGGCGCGGGTTTGATCGGTCAGGCTGATCGTCAGGCGAGGAATTTCGGTAGCCTGACTGGCCACAAACGTAATTTCTGGCCCCGTGGGGTTGGCCACCAGAAACAGCGTCAGGTTCTGGTCAGGGCTGAGCGTCAGGTCTTCTAGCGTGGCGGTGTACCCTGGCCCGGTCAGCTGTAGCGTAGCCGGTTGGCGCTGAACGGTGGCGGTTGCCGCTCCGGTCAGGCTGACCTCAAGGGGCTGCCCCAAAACCTCGGTGGGCAGGCGATAGCTGGCGGGCACCTCGCGGTTGAGGCCGCCCTTAAAGGGCACCAGGGCCACGGTATCGAGACTGCTAAAGGCCTCTGGCTTGGCCTCTCCGGCGATCGATGGGCTTTTGTATGGAGCCACCGTGAGCACCCCCTCACCAGCTAGCGTAATGTCTACGGTGGGTTCAGGTGCCGCCGTCGCTTCGACCTCAGCAGTGCCACAAAAGGGACAGGTAAAGGGGCCGGTGGTCGCAAGCTGGCTCTCGGCTGGGGGCTGTCGCCACGATCGCTGGGTCAGATCGAGCGTATGACTCTGGGCATCGCCTGCGAAGGCCGGGGCGCTGGCGGTGGGCTGGTAGGTCCAGGTATCGGCCTGGGTATCAAACTCGACGTGGAGGTCGGTGGGGCTGTCGGGACGACCGGCCGGATAGTTGCTGTCGTAGACATAGACCCAGTATTTGCCGTCACCCTGATTTTCGACCCGGTAGGGAGTGAGGGCGTGACCCTCGCTCAAGGCCCCATCGAGCAGGCGGTAGACCCCCATCGTAAACGGGTCGCCCGAGCCGGTTAGAAACACCCGCGCGACCTGCAGCAAAATCTGGGTGGGGGTGAAGGTCTCGCGCACGGTCTGAGTGGGCCGAAACACCTCGCTCACCCCCTGCATCAAAAACAGGTTGGCGATAAAGGTTTGCAGATCAAACAGCGTGCGGGCCAGGCCAAACACCGTGCGCCCCAGCAAAGTATTGACCAAGCGCTGCCACCAGGGAATGCGCGGCTGGGCCGGCTGCCACAGGTCGAGCACCGCCGCCGCCATCCCTTCCGAGAGGCCCTGATCCATGCGGTCGAGCTGGGTTGTCAGCCAGTTTTGAGCGGCCGCCGTGAGCACACAGGTGGCCGATTCGCCCACGCAGACCTGGGTGCCAAACAGCTGCTGCAGCTGCTCACTCAGCACCTCTTCCCAAGCCTGGGCATTGCGGCTGCGATCGATGGCCTGAATCAGCTCCTGGTTCGTAAACTGAAACCCATTCACCGCCGGGTCAAAGTTGGGCAGCGCTACGGCCCCATCCGGCAACTGTTCGAGCTGAGCCAGCCAGTCGGGGCTGGCGGACGGCCTCTCAGAAGCGGTCCCCAGATCGTCCTCTGGGGCAGCGACAGCGGGTCGATCGGCGGCCAGCGCCAGGTAGGGCGACAGCTGCACAGTCATGAAAGCAGTCAGCAGCATAACCACGGGCCACCGCCACCCGCGCCACCCCCGCAGTGGCATGACAATGCCCTTAGACTCAAAACCCTTAACCCCAAAAGTCATGCTGCTAAGACCCGACACGGTGCCGTCGTTGCCCCAATACACTGCCCAGAGATTTTAGCTGGAGCGGACAGCTGACCTCACTGTCGCAGTAACATGCTGCACGTAGAACCATTCATAAAACATGACGTTAGCCCAGAAAAATTCATCAAAATCGTTTGGATTATTAAGTTTTTTCTTATATGTTTAGAGCAGATTTGCACTCGGTGACGTTCGGCTAACGCCTGTTTAAGATAAAATTTCTGGCGATCGCAGGGTTTTCGTGCAGATATGGTCAAATCAGGGTGTCTCAAGGATTAGTCATGTTTTTTTACATTCCTCCCGCTCTGCCTCCCTCTGACGTTAGCAGCGCAGCATTTGTTCAAGTCGAGATAGTGAGTACCACAAGCATCAGCGATTGTCCCCAGGGAAGTCGCGACTGCTTTCCCAAAGATCTAGTTGGGGTTGTGCCCCAAACGACGATGGTGCCCGTCCCGACGCGGCCTAGGGATATTGGAGAAATTTGCGTAGGGGCATAGACGCAGCCCAGCCAGGGCTTCATGGTGTTTGCCCAGCCCAATCGGGGGCAGCCAGGGCAAATTTCAGTGTTAAACACTAACCAACTTCAAACTTACGCTGGCCGCTGGGGTATTCTCAGCGGCTTTTCGCAGGGGTGAGGTTGAGGGTCGGGGTCAAAGCCTCAATCTCTAAGTCCGCCGCCGCCAGAGCCAGAGCCTCAGTAGATTCGGGGTTGGGCAAGTAGGGCAGGGTGCCCAGCACCGGGGTTTGAGCCAGGTTCATGATCAAACTGGCCGGTGCCCATTGGTCAATCTCTTGAGCCGTCAGGGGCTGGGGGCAGTTGAGCACAATGCCGCGCAGGTCTACGCCGAGCTGGCGAGCTAGGGCGACATTGGCCACGGCCTGGGCGATCGCACCCAGCTTAAC
>PYGV01000438.1 GCA_003022385.1 filamentous cyanobacterium CCP3
GCCCCCCTGGGCCTGATGATTTTTCACGACCCCCAAGAGCCTAAGGGAGGGCAGGTGCTGGAGGGCGCCCAGCTCTACGACTTGGTGCCAACCCTGCTAAATCGCTACGGTATTGAGGCGCCAGCGGGGCTGCGGGGGAAGGTTTTGGCTATCTAACCCTGCTCCACGCTGAAAGTGATCAAGCACGAGGAGCGGCAGAAAAGTTACCCGCCTAATCTCTCACGACTTTGCCTCGGAGGCGGCGGTAAATTTTTTCGGCTTCGACCCAGACAAACAGCAGGGTGCTAAAGCCAAAGCAGATCAGCAATTCAAAAGAACTGAGCAGGTGGGTGCCAAAGAAATTGCGCAGCGGCTCGACGTAGATCAGCATCAGCTGGAGCACGCAGGTGAGAAGCACAGCCGCCAACACAAAGGGGTTGGACCAGGGCGACATTTCTATCGTCAGTTGGGTGCTGGAGCGTACGGCGATCGCGTGGCCCATTTGGGCCAGGCAGAGGGTGGTAAACACCATCGTCTTCCAGCGATCGGGGTCACCGCTCTGCTGTGACCAGTGGTAGGCCCACACCATCATCGTCACCGAAATAATCGCAAATACGACCCCAATGCGCAGCATGTAGGCCCCCAAACCACGCGCAAAAATGCCCTCCTGGGGGTCGTGGGGCGGACGCTCCATCACGTCGGGTTCAGCCGGTTCTACCGCCAGGGCCAGGGCCGGAAAGCCGTCGGTGACCAGGTTCATCCACAAAATTTGCAAAGGCGTCAGGGGCACATCCAGAATCGGCAAAATCAGCGGCGACAGGGCAATGGTGAGCAGCTCGCCAATGTTGGAGCCGAGGATGTACTTCACAAAGCGGCGAATGTTGGTGTAAACCACCCGGCCCTCTTCGGTGGCGGCGACGATAGTGGCGAAGTTGTCGTCTAGCAGCACCATATCGCTGGCCTCTTTGCTGACGTCGGTGCCCGTGATGCCCATAGCAATGCCAATTTCGGCCTGCTTGAGGGCCGGGGCATCGTTGACGCCGTCGCCGGTCATGGCGACAATCTGGTGATCTTTTTGTAGGGCTTTGACAATCCGCAGCTTGTGCTCGGGCGACACGCGAGCGTAGATGTTGACCTCCTTAACCGCTGTTTCCAGCTCGGCCTGCGACATCTTCTCCAGCTCGGCTCCGCTGAGGGAGTGAGCCCCGCGGTCGGCAATGCCCAGGTCTTGGGCGATCGCCATCGCCGTGAGCTGATGGTCGCCGGTAATCATCATGGGGCGAATGCCGGCGCTGCGGCAGCGCTGTACCGCCACGCGCACTTCGGGGCGCAGGGCATCGATCATGCCGACTAACCCCAGCCACACCA
This sequence comes from filamentous cyanobacterium CCP3, assembly GCA_003022385.1. Lineage (GTDB taxonomy): Bacteria > Cyanobacteriota > Cyanobacteriia > Phormidesmidales > Phormidesmidaceae > Nodosilinea. The sequence continues at coordinate 1,348 of PYGV01000438.1, forward strand.
GGTCATGCTCTGCCTGCTCCGGATCGCCCTCCGTGGGCACGGCCTCCAGAGAGCGGTAGGCAAAGCCCAGCACCCGTAGCCCCTGGGCCGCCAGAGCGGCGTTGTCGGATAGAATCTGCGATCGCAACTCCTGGTCCAGCGGCACCCGCTCTGTTCCCCTCAGGTGACTGGTGCAGCACTCCAGCAGCATTTCCGGCGACCCCTTGGCCAGCATCAGGTAGGGAGCCTGAACCACTTCCTCAGGCGGAGTGAGGTCAGAGCGCAACGCCTCGACGCCGCTGAACACCACGCTCATGCGCTTGCGCTCTGAGGAAAACGGAAACTCGACCACCCGCCGCAGTTCGTGGCCCAGGCGATGGCGATCTAGGCCACTTTTGGCCGCCATCACCACCAGCGCCCCCTCGGTGGGGTCGCCCATGATCGCCCAGTCGCCCGCTTCCTTTTGCAGCACCGAGTCGTTGCACAGCAGGCCATCCAGCAGCAGCAGGCCGATATCGATGATCTGGCGGGGGTTAATGGGCTGGCCCGCGCTCAAAAAGTCGCCCTCGGGGGCATAGCCCTCGCCGGTAATCTGCAGTGTCTCGCTCAGGGTGCGCACCTGCTGCACCACCATTTTGTTTTGAGTTAGGGTGCCGGTCTTGTCGGAGCAAATGGTGGTGACCGAGCCCAGAGTTTCGACGGCGGGCAGGCGGCGAATCAGAGCTTGGCGGCGCACCATGCGCTGAGTGCCGATTGCCAGGGTAACGGTAATGACTGCTGGCAAACCCTCGGGTACCACCGCCACCGCCATGCTCAGGGCCACCTCCAGCAGGCGCTCAAAGGCCTCCCAGCCCGCAAAGATCACGCCGCCAATCACCACGATGGCCACCAGCGTCAGCGAGCCGGTGACCAGCACGTTGCCCAGTTGGGTCATGCGCTGCTGTAGCGGGGTGGGCTCGGTTTCGACCCCTTGCAGCATGGCGGCAATGCGGCCCAGCTCAGTCTTCATACCGGTGTTGGTAATTAGCACCCGGCCCCGGCCCTGCACAACTTCTGTCCCCGCAAAGACCAGGTTTTTGCGCTCGGCCAGGGCGGTTTCGGCCTCTAGGGTCTGGGCGGCCTGTTTATTGACGCCCTGGGCTTCGCCAGTCAGGGCCGACTCGCGCAGCTGCAGGTTCACCGCCTCCAGCAGGCGACCGTCGGCGGCCACCTGATCGCCCGCCTCCAGCAGCATGATGTCGCCGGGCACCAGGTCTTGAGAGGGCACCTCCTGCAAACGACCGTCGCGCTGCACCAGCACGCTGGGCGATGCCATCTGCTTGAGGGCAGCCAGGGCTTTCTCAGCCCGGCTCTCCTGCAGATAGCCCAGCACGCCATTGAGAATGACGATCGCAAAAATCGCGATCGCATCCTTGGGAAACTCCTGATTTCTAAACGACAGCACCCCCGACACCACCGCCACGGCGATCAGCATCAGCAGCATAATATTGGTGAACTGGTCGAGCAAAATCCGCCAGGCCGGGCGACCGCCGCTTTCTTCCAGCTCGTTGGGGCCGTACTGGCTGCGGCGCTCAACCACCGCCTGGGCGCTGAGGCCCGTATCGGCACGGCTGTCGAGCTGGCTCAGGGCTGCGTCGATGCCAACCGTATGCCAGGCGGTCGTCGTGGGGGCGGAGGAAAGGTCAGTCATACAACGCACCGGCTACCGTTGAATTCACGCTCTAATGGTATAGCCTTGGTCGAAGCTACGGTAACAGGCAGGGGTGGGATTTTGGCGCAGACCAATGTACTACAACGGTTAAAGGCCCTAAGTTCAATTGGATCTGGTAAACGCCTGGTCTGGCGCTGGGTAGTGCTGCTCTGGCTGCCGCTGCTGCTCAGCGGCTGTCTGCGCTACGACCTCACCCTGCGCTTTGACCACCACACCCACGGTCAAATTGTGCAGACCATCGATCTGGGCGATCGCGCCGCCGCCCTGGCCCAGCCC
>PYGV01000115.1 GCA_003022385.1 filamentous cyanobacterium CCP3
CCCACTCACCCACCCATCCATCCACCCACCCACGCTCCCTCAACGTCAACACCCTCCGAAATCCGCTTCGACCACGTCACCTTCGGCTACAAGGCCGACGAATCTGTGCTCAAAGATCTCACCTTCACCATTCGCCCGGGCGAGAAGGTGGCGCTGGTGGGGCCAACGGGGGCGGGCAAAAGCTCAATTATTCGCCTGCTGTGCCGCCTCTACGACATCAGCCAGGGCGCGATTTTGCTGAATGGCGTAGATATTCGCGACCTGCCCCAGGCGGAGCTGCGGCGGCGGATGGCGGTGATTTTGCAGGACGGGTTTTTGTTTGCGGGCGATGTCAAGAGCAACATTACCCTGGGCGAAGACTATCCGCTGGAGGCCGTGGTGGAAGCGGCTCAAAAGACCAACATTCACAACCTGATCGAGCAGCTGCCCCAGGGCTACAACACCGAGCTGCGCGAGCGGGGCACCAACCTCTCGGGCGGCCAAAAGCAGCTGTTGGCTTTTGCCCGCGCCGCCATTCGCGATCCGGGAATTTTGGTGCTCGATGAGGCCACCGCCAATCTCGATGTGGGTACCGAGGCAATGATTCAGGAGGCGCTGGAGCGGCTGCTGGAGGGGCGCACGGCGATTATTATTGCCCACCGCCTGTCAACTATTCGCAACGTCGATCGCATTCTGGTGCTCAAGCACGGCGAACTGGTCGAGCAGGGCAGCCACGACGAGCTGCTGGCTCAAGAAGGGCTGTACTCGAGCCTGTATCGCCTGCAGCGGCTGGGAGTTTAGGGATTTGCTCAAAGTCCTGAACTCACGCTTACAATGGCTCCTAATCAGTGCCTAAGGGCAACATCAAATGGTGACTAATGGCGATTCGCAAAGCGTATAGCCTGCGGCATCTCACAAATGGGAACTGGCTTGAGACGAGTATCCGTTTCGGAATTGCTGGGGCTCAGGTTTGGCAGCGCGATCGCTGCGAGCATCATCTATGGGTCGAGTAGATATGGCAACTGCGGTCCCCCAACCTGATAAGCGAGCCATGCCGCCCTTGAATGATGGGTTTCTGGTGTGCGGGCTGGGCAGTTTGGGCCAAAACTGTGTGGCTAACCTGAAGAGTTTTGGGGTGCCGGTGCACGCCATCAACAACACTCCGCCCGACCAGTGGGAGATGCCCCAGCTGCGCGACTTGATTGACCACCTGGAGATTGGCGACTGTCGCTCGCCAGAGGTACTGGAGCAGGCAGGCATTCGCCACTGTCGGGCGGTGCTGCTGGTCACCCAGGATGAGCGGGTCAACCTGGAGGCGGCGCTGACGGCGCGGGTGCTCAATCCCAGGGTGCGGCTGGTAATGCGCTCTGACAAGCAAAACCTGAACGAGCTGATGGGGCAACAGCTGCCAGACTTTGTCGCCCTGGAACCCACCCAGCTCGCGGCTCCGGCCTTTGCCCTGGGGGCCTTTGGCGAAGAGCTGATCGGCTACTTTAACCTCGATGGCCACCGCTTTCAGGTGGTGAAGCAGCAGCTGGAGCCGGGGCAGCCCTGGTGCGATCGCCGCCAGATTCACGAGCTCGACAATAGCCGCCGCCGGGTGCTGTGCCACACCGCCGCTCACCCCAACCCGGCGGCGGTGGCCGAAAGCCCCTCAACGCTGTTTTACACCTGGCTTCCCGACACAATGCTGCGGGTGGGCGATGAGGTGGTGATGGTCGACTGCAACGCCGAGCTGCGCGCCCTCTATAGCGACGTGCCCGCGCGGCAGGGCGTTTGGCAGGGCATTGGCCAGGCGATCGCGCGACTGCGCGACTGGCGCACCCTAAAGCAATCCCTCCTGGGTCTCTGGCAGACCGGGGCCGAGCAGCAGCTGCGGCGGGTGGCCATTATCTGCGCCGTAACGGTGATTGTGCTCTGCCTGGCCGGTACTCTGCTGTTCGACAGCAATGCCGCTGAAGATATCTCTACCTTTCAGGCATTTTTATACACCTTCATCACCCTGTTTGGGGGATACGGCGATGTGTTTGAGGCCCTAGAGGACTTTAACTATCCTCGCCTGGTGCAGGCATTTGGGGTGCTGCTCACCGTCGCCGGGGCCGCCTTTGTGGGCGTACTCTACGCCCTGCTGACCGAAAAGCTGCTCACCCTGCGGTTCGAGTTTCGCGAGCGTCGTCCGCCCGTGCCCGAAAAAGACCACGTCGTCGTTATCTGGCTGGGCCGAGTTGGTCGCCAGGTGCTCGCCATGCTGCAAGAGCTGGAGCAGCCTGTGGTCGGTATCGCGCCCCAGGCTCCCGACGCCGACATCCTGCCCAAAATTCCGCTGCTGACGGGCAATATCACCGCCGCCTTAGACAAGGCCAACCTGGCCACCGCCAAGAGCGTAGTGGCGGTCAGCGAAGACGAAATTCAAAACCTGGAGATGGGGCTGCTGGCCCACCGGCTTAACCCCCACTGCCGCGCCATTATTCGCACCTACGACCAGCAGTTCACCGATCGCGTCGCCCAGATTTTTCCCTTTGCTCAGGTGCTCTGCTCCTCAGCGCTGTCTGCCGAAGCCTTTGCCGGGGCGGCCTTTGGCGAACACGTGATTGGCCTATTTCGGCTCTACGACCAGACGGTGCTGGTCACCCAGTACGAGCTTGAAACCGGCGACTCGTTAACCGGCAGGCTGCTGTCGGAGGTTGCCTACGGCTATGGCGTCGTACCCCTGTGGCACCAGCACCCGCACCAGCCGGGTAAAATCATGCCCTCCGAAGACACGCGCCTGCAGCCGGGCGATCGCCTGGTGGTGCTGGCCACTATCGGCGGCTTGCGCCGCATTGAGCAGTGCCATCTGGCCACCCAAGACTGGCACATTCACCTCGAAAAAACCCTCACCACCAACGCCCTCTTCGACGGTGCCGCCGAAATTGCCCGCGTCTCTGGCTACCGGTTGAGCGCTGCTCGCGAGTTTATGGCCCAGCTGCCGGGCCTGCTGCCGGTAGCCCTCTATCGCCACCAGGCTCTCAGGCTGGCGCGCCTGCTCACCCGCGCCCAGGTCAAAGCTTGGGTCATCGCCCCCCAGGCCGCTAATCCACAGGCCACGGATTCGGCTGTCACAGATCCGGCTGTCACAAATCCGGCTGTCACAAATCCGGCTGTCACAAATCCTACAGAGCCCCATTCTTCACCCCAGGGCTGAATCCCCCGGCGCTGAGTCAACGCAACGTTGAGAGATCCAAAAATTTGATGCCGGGGCCAGGGCCTTTGCGATAGAGTTTGCCAAGGGATATATCACTCACACAGGATTTCGATTATGGCTAAGTGGCGCGGGTGGCAGGGGCCAGAGCACAGCTTCAAAGCTCAGAAGTTCAGGTCTTTCCCCCGTCAAAAGCCCGTCGCCAAAGCCCTGTTGTGGGCCGCTGGAATGGGCGGGCTGGTGCCCCTCGCTCTGCCGGTGCTCGCTCTAACCGAGTCGGTTGGCCCCCAGGGCATCGACGCCCGCCGTCTGCACACCCCGCCCTACAACCTAACCGGCGAAAAAATCGCCATTGGCCAGGTCGAAATCGGTCGCCCCAGCCAGTTTGGCATCGATAAAGTGGCCACCGAAAACCTGCCCGTCAGCGTCCGCCGGGTGCTGCTGATTGACGAAGCCGCCAACCCCAACGAGTACGTCGATGGCCATGCGGCCAACGTCGCCAGCGTTATGATCAGCCAGGACAAGCTCCACACCGGAGTCGCCCCGGAGGCGTTGCTGTACTCAGGGGCGGTAGGACCCCTGGGCGATACCAGCGCCCAGCCCGAAGAATGTCTGGCGGCCCAGGCGGTGGCGCTAGAGAACGGTGGTGATGTGCGGGCAATTAACTTTAGCTTTGGTGAACCCCTGGGCCGCGACCCTCGTCCCAGCCCGGTGCTTGACGGCAACGCCCTGCTGACTCAGTGCATTGACTGGTCGGCCAGGGTGCACGATACGCTGTACGTGATTGCCGGTAATCAGGGGCGCGGCGGCATTCCTATCCCCACCGACAACTTCAACGGCATCAACGTGGCCTACTCGCGCCAGGTGAACGGCGAATTTAACCGCATTGACTCATCAAATTTGGGCAGTGAACCGACCATCGCTGGTCGTCAGGGGGCACCGCTAGAAACTAATGTCGGTCCTCGGCGATCGATCAGCATTGTGGCTCCCGGCAACGGCATTGAGCTAATTGACCCCGATGGGCAGCTGCGCACCTCTAGCGGCAGCAGCTTTGCCTCGCCCCACGTGGCGGGCACCATTGCCCTAATGCAGCAGCTAGTCGATCGCCAGTTTCGAGCCGGGGCACCCAACTGGCCGCTGGCGGGCCGCCACCCTATGGTGATGAAGGCCGTGCTGCTCAACTCAGCCGACAAAATTAAGGACAGTGGGGATGGCCTGAACCTGGGTATGTCCCGCACCCTGCTCGACAACGCTGGCCAGTCCTGGCTGGAGTCTGATGCCTACCAGGACCCCAAGATTCCGCTTCATAAAGACCTGGGCACCGGGCATCTGAACGCCTATCGCGCCTACCAGCAGCTCTTGCCCGGTGCTTTTGGCCCCGCCGAGGCCGTGCCTGCTATCGGCTGGAACATGACCGAGCTTGATTCTGCCGCCGGGGCAACCACCGTCCATGACTACGCCTTTAAGTCGCCCCTGCAGGGGGGAAGTTTTTTGTCGGCAACCCTGGCCTGGGAGCGGGTCGTCGAGCTGGCCGATGCCAACCAGAACGGTCTCTACGATCGCGGTGAAAGCTTTACCGACCAGGGCCTTAACGACCTCAACCTCTACCTCATGCCCGCCGATAGCGACGACATCTCCCAGAGCGTGTGGTCGTCGGTGAGCGAGGTCGACAGCGTTGAACACATTTTTTATCAAATTCCGGCGACCGGACGCTACAAACTGAGAGTTATTGCTCAGCAGCAGGTCCACAACGAGCCCACTCAGCCCTACGCCCTCGCCTGGTGGACGGTGTCTGCACCCTAGGTTCTGCAACGATAGGAGAAAGAATTAGTGGTAGATTACGCCCTTGCCCTCAAATGCGCCCGCCTGTGCCAGGAGATCTATCGCGATTTTTCTGGCCTCCGGTTTTCGGCCTATCCCGACATCGACCCGGTGTTTGTCGAAAGTCAGGACAACGGCTTTACCGATACCCAGGTGGCGATTTTAAATCAGCTCAACAGCGATCGCCTCTATATTGTCTTTCGCGGCTCCGACAAATCTATCGACTGGATGAACAACTTTCAGTTTCGCCAGCAAATTTATCCCTATAGCGACGGCAATACCGAAGTGAAGTTTCACCAGGGGTTTATGATGGCCTACTTTGCTGTGCGCAAAGATCTGCTAAAGGCGATGGATAACTTTGTCGGGCAGCAGGTCATCGTCACCGGCCACAGCCTGGGTGGGGCGCTCGCCACCATCGCCGCCCTGGACATTCAGTACAACCTGGGCAAAAAGCGCGATCTCAGCTTTGAGGTCTACACCTTCGGCGCACCCCGCGTCGGCAATCAAGCGATGACCGAGTCGTACAACGATCGCCTTCCCAACAGCTATCGGTTTATCTACGGTTGGGATATTGTCACCCGCATTCCCCGCACCTGGCAGGGGTTTGCCGATGTTGATAAAGCGATTCAGCTGGGCTCTCGCTGGACCTGGCAGGTGCTCAGCCGTCGCTTCAGCGACCACTCGATCGAGGCCTACATCGGCGGGCTAGAGGCCGAAGTTAAAGACGCCGCGTGAGGCCGCTTGTGAAGCTTTCGCTACCCTCTCCCACCGCTCGCCGGGTTTTGACGGCCATTCACTGGGTGCTGGCCGCGTTGCCGGTGCTGCTGCTGGCCAGCCTGTGGGGCATGACGGGCCGGGCGGCTCAGCTGCTGGGCCGCTTTCCCCATGCTTTTGCAGACGATCCCTATCGGTTTGGTGCAGGCGATCGCCCCTACCAGGCCTGGGTCTGGGTCGTGGGCCAGTCGTTTAACCTGACAATACTCAGCTGGCTGCCCTGGGCAGGGCTGGTGGGGCTAAACCTGTGGTGCCAGTGGCGCTACTGGTCAAAGGGCGGGCGATCGGCCCGGCCCTGGCTACTGCCGGTGGGAATCTATGCGATCGCGCACCTGGTTCTTCTCTTCGAACCCACCAATCGCATAGGCTGGTACCTCGACTAGGGCGGCGATACAAAAAACCGGTTTCTTAGCCAGAGGGCAGGGAGTACGCCTCAAACCGTGACGCAGAAACCGGGTCTGAGATCACTAAAGGCTGTCGGTCGTGCCCGTTTCGGCCAGCGGCGGGGGCGCGGTGACATTGCTAAAGCCCATTTGGGTAGCCGCCTCGCGCAGCAGCGAAATCTGCGACTGAAACTCTAGCTTTTTGACCGCAGACAAAAGCTCACTCACTGGGCCTTCAGCCTGGTAGTCGCTGGGCATGCCGACGATTTGGTTGCCCATGGCCTGGGCCCAGCCATACCACACCAGCAGCTGGTTGTTGGCGCTGAGGCCGCCGTAGCGCTCCGATGTATCGCTGTGCTCTTTTCGCACCACGCTGCGCATGGCCTCTAGCTGCTCGTCTTCTGAAAGATCGAATAGCCCCTTGACCAACGGCTCCGCCAGCTCAGGATCGGCGGCTTCGGGCGCGGCTGGGGTAACAGAATCGCCCATTGCCTCATAGACGTAGTAGAGAAACGCCAGTTTGTCATCTACGGACAGCGCGTTGTAGCGCTGAAACAGGTCGTTGGTAGATTTTTCATTAATTTCAGTTGTGCGGGTTTCAGAAGCCATAAAGCTATCCAATGTCAACGCTTCACTCTAAAACGATGACCGCTGGCGCCACATCTTTATAGCGAGAGACATAGGGGTCGTCAGTAGGTAGATAGACGCGCACGGCATCTATCTACTCACGGATTAAATCGGCGCATAGCCAAAGGTGACGTTGAACTGGCGACACCAAATGCCGACAGTCTGGTAGTCACTGACGTTGACTCCCTGGGGAATCTGGTACCGCTGTGCTCCAGAGAAGCGTTGCAGGGGGGCGAGAGTTACGTAGTCGCCCTCGGCAATGTTGACCGGTACTGCCGCGCCTTTGTAGAGAATGACCTCCACGGCAGGGCCACGGGCGGTGTCAAAGGCGGCATCAAACTCCAGGTACTGCTGCCCGCTGGCGCTGACAATGCGGGCGGTGCCGGTGGTGGCGTGGTCTTGGTCTACGGTGACAAACTGGCCAGTGGCCTGGGCCAGCGAAGGGGCTAAGATCACCGGCTCGCTGGGCAGCAGGGCGGTGGAGGGGGCCAGGCTGGTGCCCAGCGCGATCGCTGTAGCCGCAATGGATAGGGCGGCAAAGGTCAGGGTTTTCATAGCATTTTCTCCAGGACTGGCGAGCGGTTGATGTTGGTATCATGGGCGGTCTGGGTGAGAATCCCCTGATCTAAATCTGAGCGGTTGTAGAGTGAGCCATGAACTCATCCTGAGCCCTAGCCGATGTCGCCCGTGAGCGGTTTTTGCCGTCAACCTGCTGTAGTCTCGTAGAAGCTGTATACAGCGCACTGGTCGGCGAAAATGCGCGATAACCATCAAAATCAAATGAAATTGTCCCAGCTGCGCATTTTAGTCGCCGTAGCTGAGCAAGAGACCTTTAGCGAGGCGGCTCTCAACCTCGACATGTCGCAGTCGGCGGTCAGCCACAGCATCTCAGCATTAGAAGAGCACTTGGGCGTGGTCCTGTTTTCGCGCGGGCGGCACGGGGCGCGGCTGACTCCGGTGGGCGATCGCATTGTCAGCCATGCCCGCATTATTTTGCAGCAGGCCGAGGCGATCGCCAAAGAGGCCGAGCTGGCCCGGGGGCTGCAGGGGGGCCAGGTGCGCATCGCCTCCTTTCGCAGCATTGCCATTCACCTGCTGCCCGCTGCGATCGCCCAGTTCAAGCAGCGCCACCCCAACATCGCCGTCAACCTCAGCGAGCACGATAACTACCTCCAGGTCGAAAAAGCCCTGCGCGAGGGCCGGGCCGACATTGGCTTTACCCTGCTGCCCGCCGCCGATGATCTCGACACCTGGGAAGTGCTCGAAAACGCCTACGTGGCTCTGTTTCCCCCCAGTTTTAAGGCCGTCGGGCCGCAGATCACCTGGGCCGAAGTCGCTCAGCACCCGCTGATTATGCCCCCCGCCGATCGCATCATGATGCGCGACGTCTACGACCACTTTCAGGCCCACGGCTACAGTCTCAACGTCGTCTCCGAGGTCGAAACCGACACCACCATCGTCAACCTGGTGGCCCAAGGACTGGGGGCTACCATCCTGCCTCGCCTGGCCGCAGAACCCATTCCAGAGCGGGTGCAGGTGTTTGATCTGCCCGAGCCCCTGGTGCGAGTGATTGGGGCCGCCGTGCTGGGCAATGGCCTGCACACCCCAGCCATTTACGCCTTCCTAGACGTGCTCAAAACCCTGGGCAGCTCAATAGCCACGGCTGCTACCCAGACGACTCCCGTAGCCAAACCCGCTTGAGCTGTCGCCAGAGGTCTATCCTTGCTTCCGCCTGTACAGAAGGGACAGAACGGCAAACCGTTAGAACTATGAATTTTCGGGTTCAGGACGTTCACAAAAAAAGCCCTGCCGTCGGTAAAACAGCAGGGGCCATGTCATGTCTGATCGAAGGGTTGAGTTGAAGCGCAACTGGTCTAGAGTCCGAGGCCAAACCCCTTGCTCATTTCTAAGCCAAAGTTAGCCAGCGTATCGGGGGTCCAGGTGTCGCTGTTGGCGGCGGGTTGAGGAATACTAACGCTGAGACCAAAAGCGCCTGCTAGCCAAAGACCCATCCGAGTCAGTTTTTGGGTTGTCCAGGCTTTAATCAGGGTCATGGTAGATCTCCAGGAGCAAAAGCTCGGTAGAAGGGGTTAGCTATCTTAGCCACCTCTTAATAGTAGAAAAGCGCATCGCAGGCTACAAAAAGTAGCTTTCATCTCACCATGAGCAGCTTTAATAGAAGCTGTCAAAACTCGAATCAAATAGGTTCGATCGCGCTAGCCGAAAATTCATAGAACCATTGGCAAAGCTGGGTTTGCCATCGACCTAGCCTCGCTTTAACGGAGGCGATCGCGCTTCAGTTTCAGCCTCAACTATTGCAAAATCATACGGACGTTGCCGCCTTTAAAAAAATACGTTAAACTGTAATAGTAAACACAGAAAAGACATCGTTCATCCTGTTCAACCCCTCAAGAACGCTACCGAAACTGGACAGGACGGAAGTAGAGAATTTCTCTCGAAGGAACGCGCCTCAACCACTACTGCCCTGGGAGGCGAACCTAGTATGAACACTGCTCTTATTGCCGGACTCGAAATTATTGCCGCTGTCACCGTAATGACGGTGGTCGTTTGCCCCATGCTGCTGTGGGTCCTGCCCGATCGCAGCAACCCTGTGGGGTAATTAACTCAGGGGGCGAGTGCCTGGGGTTGTCAGCCAGTTTTGCTAGTACACCCCAACAGGCACCCGACCCCTTTTGCGTTTAACCCTACAAAAAGGGGATGGATCGTTTGATCCATCCCCTTTTTGTATCAAGCTCTGTTGCGCCAGTCTAGCGGCTCGGCTGTTGCAGATACACCGCCAGGGCATCGGCCATCACCTGGGCCATAGGTCGCCCCTCTTTATCAGCAGTAGCCTGTAGGGTCATAAACAGGTCGTGGGAAACGCTCAGCCGGTGCCGCCCTTCTTTGGTGTGGCGAGGCTGGTACTGGTCAGAGTTGTAGGTGGCCGCAAACTGACGCAGGGCCTCAAAACCCACGCGATCGCAGAAGTCGCCAAAGCTCTCGCCCTTCTTGCGCCCGTCGCGGAAAAACACAAACAGCGGCTCCAGCGTCGTCTCGATATCGTTGTCGTGCAGGCGCTCCATGTAGGTGCGGGCCAGCCGGGTTTGGTTGGGGGAGCCTCCCAGCCAAACCTGATACGACTCAGGAGCGCTGCCCACAAAGCCCAGTTCGGCCATGTAGGGGCGGGCGCAGCCGTTGGGGCAGCCAGTCATGCGCACCACAAAGTGCTCGTCCTGCAAACCCAGCTTGGTCAGCAGCCCCCGCAGGCGACCCAGCACCGTGGGCATGACCCGCTCGCTCTCGGTCACGGCCAGGCCGCACAGGGGCAAAGCCGGGCAGGCCATCGCGTAGCGCACCAGAGGATCCAGCTCGGTTTCTTTGATCACGCCGTGGCGAGTGAGAATTGCCTGAATCTCGTCTTTATCGCCGGGCTTGACCTCATAGAAGAGCACGCTCTGGTTGGGGGTGATCAGCATGGGCAGGTTAAAGCGCTGCACGATCTCCTTCAGCGCCGTTTTGAGCTGTAAGCCCTGGCGATCGAGAATGCGGCCATTCTCAACCGGGACGCCCACAAACCAGTGGCCGTCGCCCTGCTCGTGCCAGCCCAGGTAGTCGTAGAAAGTCCACTTGGGCAGCTTTTTGAAGGGCTTGAGCGGCTTGCCCAGGTAGGTTTCTACCTGCTGGCGAAAGCGCTCCACGCCCCAGTCGTTGATCAGGTATTTCATGCGGGCGTGGCGGCGGTTGTGGCGATCGCCGTAGTCGCGCTGGGTGGCCACGATCGCCTTCATCAGGTCGTAGACGTCGGCCTTGTCGATGTAGCCAATCTCGTCGGCGACGCGGGCAAAGGTCTCTTCTTTGTTGTGGGTGCGGCCCAAGCCACCGCCAGCCAGTACGTTAAAGCCCTTCAGCTGCCCGGAGCGATCGGTGATCACCACCAGGGTGACATCGTGGGTGTAGGCGTCGATGGAGTTGTCGCCGGGCACCGTCACTGCGCACTTAAACTTGCGCGGCATGTAGTGGGTGCCGTAGATGGGCTCCTCGCTGTTGTGGACGATGGTGCCGTTGCCGTTGCGCTGGCGGGCGGCCACCACGTCGGGGTGCTCCTCAGCAGAGAGAAACTTCTCGCCATCCAGCCAGATTTCGTAGTAGGCCTCGGTCTGGGGCCGCAGCAGGTCGGCGATGTTGTTGGCGTATTCCTGCGCCAGCCGGTACTCGGGCCGGTTTGTGTAGGGGGCGGGCGGGGCCATCACGTTGCGGTTGAGGTCGCCGCAGGCCCCCAGGGTAGAGCCCAAACTGCGCACGATCGCGCCAATGGTCGCCTTGAGGTTTTGCTTCAGCACCCCGTGCAGCTGGATGCCCTGGCGCGTGGTGGCCCGCAGGGTGCCGTTGCCGTACTCATCCGAGAGGCGATCGAGGGTGAGATACAGCTCTGGCGACAGGTACCCGCCGGGGTTGCGGGTCCGCAGCATCATTTGGTAGTCCTTCTCCTGACCTTTGACGCGGTTGTCGCGGTTGTCTTGCTGGTAGGAGCCGTGAAACTTGAGAATTTGAATGGCCGATTCAGAAAAGTGGTTGGTGTCTTGCAGCAGCTCGCTGGCCACGGGCTCGCGCAAGAAGCGGCTGTTTTCTTTCAGCACCTCCACCTTGGAGGGAGTTGGCCCAGGGGCAGAGGAAGCGGGCGTAGATTTAATTGGAGTCTGAACCATGGCGGCAGCAAATAACCGTAGACAGAAACCTCAGGCAACAAAGCCGTCTCAGCGGCTGTTCCCCAAAGCGTGAACAGAGTCGATTCACCAATTCCCCGGTAAGTCGGTCGGAATTTCGGTGAATACCCTTCTCATCCTACCATTGGATCCAAAAGATCTACCAGCTTGCCCACGGAAATTCACAGTATTAAGAGTGATTACCTCTATGCCCTCCGGGGGGATAGCAGAGCACTCCTTAACCGTACCCCAAAGTCCACGAAGGGGGCCAGGCCGTTTACGATCAAACTAGATTTCCAGGTTTTGCTCTATGCCCGACGCCATAATGTACCAGGAAGAGATGTTCGTTGTGCTAATGCCCGGCGCAGCGGAGGAATTTCTTACCCCCGAGGAGCTGCTGGAGCGGTTAGAGGAGATTCTGCGCAGCCGCCAGCAAGACCTGCCCCGCGACCTCCAGCGCTTTGGCACCGTCGCTGAACAGGCCCAGCACCTGCGCGACACCGCCTGCGAACTGGAGCTATCCCCCGGCGAAGCCATGCAGTGGTACGTGGTGCGATTGGAAAAGTAACAGGAAGGGCTTTCTGCTAACCCAAGCTGTTTACCAGCTGACTTGGACTAGGAAAAGTAGATATATAGCGGTCTTATCACTCTTTACGGAAAGAGGCCCAACTGAATCCAAACTTTTCTTGCGGTAAGTTGTAGAGAATTATTGAGATCCAGTCTTTCTACCGTAACTTGACCGATAGGAGTTAGGCCAACAATGACTCCTGTGGTTTCTGAAATCTGAAAATGCTCAGACCAGGTGGCCTGTCTAGGGTTGAAGATAGGAACTGTGGCTCCTGTAGTGGCATCAATACCAGTGGTAAATGTGCCTTTGCGCAGGTTGCAGGAGCGACAGGCTAAAGCTAAATTATCGTCTTGATTGGTGCCGCCTTTGGCCAATGGAATGATGTGTTCGACCTCAAACTGAAAGTTGAATACCAGTTCTGGAGCACAGCAGTACTCGCACCTATGCCCAGCCCTGGCTGCAACTAAAGCATAGTTAGGATTCACGATTGATCTGACTCAACATTTCGGCGGATCGGGCCGTGGCCGCTCTAAGTTCGGCGGCGACCAAGCTATCCAGCTCGTTTTGTAGGTCGTAGGCTAGAGTCAGCCCTTGATCGTTAGCACTGCGCCAAAGCTCCATTAGCTCTGCCAAGCGCTGCTGTTGAGCGGCACCAAAAAAGCGATCTGGCCCCACGCTTTGAATAAGCAGCATCGCTGGGAGGTCTTCGGCTAGCTCAGCGGTAAGCGCGTCGAGGGCCTCGCCAGCGGTTTTGCCCACGGATTGCTTGTCGCCAGAGATGGCCCGATACAGGCGATGACCACTTTCATCACGGCTAGAGAGAATAGCTACAGTGGTCATGGTGAAGCGATATAAGCGGTTAAAACTATTATAGGAAGAGTTGAGTAAGCGCGATACGTCGGCTTTAGAACGCAAAAATATTGCTCTAATGGTTGCAACTAACCCCAAAATTAACCCAGCCGATCGGGTTTGACGACTACCTGACCCACCATGACGGCAGCGATCGCCCCCAAGAACTAATAGACGGAACGCTGGTTGACATGCCGCCCCCGACCTGGATGCACATGCTGATCGCAAAGTTCTTGGTGCAGGTGCTAGATCAGGCGATTGTGGATAGCGGGCGAGATGATGATTGGACAACGCTGGCGGTGTCTGGGCAGCGCACTGGAGAATCGACTTCTCGCTTGCCAGATGTGGCGATCGTGCCGTTTAGCACCATTGATGATGTGCTAGCTTCTGCGGTGTTGATGGCTCCGGCTCCGCTGGTGATCGAAATTGTGAGCCAAAACTGGCAAGACGATTATTTGATCAAGCTAGCCGAGTACGAAACGCTGGGCATTCCAGAATATTGGATTGTAGACTACCAGGGGTTAGGCGGCACCCGCTACATTGGTCGCCCCAAGCAGCCAGCGATTTCAATCTACACGTTGGTGGACGGGGAATACCAGGTGAACTTGTTTAGGTCAGGGGAAGCGATCAAATCTGCAATTTTTCCAGAACGGGTGCTCAGCGCTGAGGCTGTTTTCTCGGCTGGGCAGCCCAGGTATCTGCGATTGCTGTCTTAAATAATATTGTCAGGATTTTCCTACATGGCTTTGCGTAGACTCACTACTGCTGGGTTAATCCTCAAAAAAACAAGCCGAACCCACGCTTTGAATAAGTGGTATGGCCAGAGGTCAGGTTGCGACTTCAAAGGTAGATATTAAGGACGATATCTGCACCTGCTCCTAAATTTGGCTTAGCAGCCTCGCTAAGGCTCTTTCTAAGGCAACGGATCAGGATGTTGAAGTACCCCGGATTATTCTGGTCGCTCCTGATGTCCTGTATAGTACCTCGACTGACTGCCTTATTGAGAACTTTTGAGCCTATAACCCTTGAAATCTCGTTACCATTCTCAACAGGACTTATATTTTTCGAGGTTCCCTTTAGATTCAGCCTGATGAAATTGACTTGAACCAATGACGTATACCGACTTTCAGACAAGACATTAATGCAGAAAATTTGATTAGCAGAATAGTAACCTTGGGTAGTGGATTAACGTAAAGGATAGAGAGAAATAAGGCATCGCCGTCGCATTCCTAAATTCCGAGGGAGTAGGACTCATGACAATCGAGATGACCTGTCCAACCTGTGGGTCTCACGACATCTCCAAGAACGGCACCACCAGGCGCGGTAAGCAGAACTACAAGTGCCGAGCCTGCAACCGCCAATTCGTCGAGGATCCGCAGTGGAAGCAGGGTAAGCGCAAGAAAACCATCGAGATATTGTGCTAGGTTGCGAGACCGGCAGCGAGGACAGTGAGCATGTAGTC
>PYGV01000439.1 GCA_003022385.1 filamentous cyanobacterium CCP3
CTCCAAATCATCCCCTCCATCTCCCTCATCTACGGCGGCCCCAGCCAGATGGTGCGGGGGTTCGCCCAGGGGTTGGCGGCGGCGGGGGTAGAGGTCACCATTCTCACCACCAATGCCAATGGCGATGTGGGACAGCCGCCGCTGAACGTTCCCCTGGGGGTGCCGGTGCCAGAAGAAAACTACACGGTGCGCTACTTTGCCTGCTCGCCCTGGCGGCGGTATAAACTTTCGGTGGGGTTGCTGAGGTGGCTTTACCAGCACGGTCACGAGTACGACCTGGCCCACATTCACGCGCTGTTTTCGCCCCTGAGTACGGCGGCGGCGACGGTGGCCCGGTGGCGGGGGCTACCCTACGTGCTGCGACCGCTTGGCACCCTCGACCCGGCTGACCTGCAAAAAAAGAAGTACCTCAAGCAGCTCTATGGACGGGGCTTAGAAGCGCCCAATATTGCCGGGGCGGCGGCGCTGCATTTCACCAGCCCCATTGAGGCGAACCTGTCGCATCGGTTTGGGGCGCAGACGCAAGACTGGGTGATTCCCCTGGGCGTTCAACCGCCCGACGTGTTACCCCTCGAGGAGCGCCAGAGAATTTTGGCGCAGCTGGGGATTTCTGGGCAGCGGCCCCTGCTGCTCTACCTCTCTCGTCTCGATCCTAAAAAGGGACTAGATTTGCTGCTGCCCGCCCTGGAGCAACTTGCCGCCCAGGGCATGGACTTTCAGCTGGTGCTGGCGGGGGGCAATCCTCAAGATCCGAGATATGAGAAAGCGGTGGGCGATCGCATTCGCGCCTCGCCCCTAGGCGATCGCACCTCCCTGACCGGCTTTGTCACTGGCCCCACCAAAGCCGCCCTGCTGGGGGCCGCCGACCTGTTTGTGCTGCCCTCCTACTACGAGAACTTTGGTATTGCCGTAGCCGAGGCGATGGCCGCTGGCGTCCCGGTCGTAGTGTCAAAAGGAGTCTACATCTGGCCCGACATTGCCGCTAGCGGCAGCGGCTGGGTGTGTGAGCTGAGCATAGAAGGCGTCGCCCAGGCGCTAGCGGAAGCGTTGGAAAACTCAGCCCAGCGGCAGCTGCGAGGGCAGCAGGCCCGGATATATGCTCAAAATAGTTACGAATGGGGCGCGATCGCTCAAAAAACCCTGGCCGCTTACGCGACTGTGCTATCTCAGCCGCCAGCCAGCGCCAAGTCTCTATCCTCTAGGTAGCCTATGTCTGGATAGTGTCACAATCCGCACGTCTTGCCCATCAGGAAACGGTGTATAAAAATACGTATAAAGGTACGTTAAGGAACCCATTAAATTTTTCACCCCTTAGTGGAAAATTTAAACATAGAGCGAGATCTACCCCTAGCCACCCAGCGTTACAGGTCAACCTCCCATGCTTCAGGATGCCAAAGCGATCCGGTATTACCAGCGAATTACCGACGCCTTCGTCGACCAGTGGAACCGAGGCTATCGCACCAGCGACCTCCGCCTCTTCCTCGAAGGCTATCTAGCGGCGCTTCGCCACTCCGATGCCCTCGAACCCTACTGGGTGCATCGCCTTGAGGAAGACACCATCCGCTATCTCAATGACCCGTCGAATTTTGCTGTCCCCCTGCCCGAACCCGAAATTTATTGACGCCTAGGGCCGCTAATTGACATTAGCGGCTTTTTAAGTGCCGTAGCGTCCCTAGAAGGATTCTACAGGTGAAGCTTAGTTCGTCACCTTGTTCAGGGTGCAGAGCTGTGAGCTGTGCTTTCTATCCATCTGATCAGCAACAAAAAAGCTCCTGCCCTAGGGCAGGAGCTTTTTAATAGAGCCTTTTTAGGCTACCAACCTCAACCTTAGTCGAGGTCGCCCATAGCAAGTACGGGTTCAGACTCGCGATCGATACCTTTCTCAAAGCCTGCCTCAGCCGCGCGGGCGCGACCAGCATGCCAGAGGTGGCCAATCAGGAAGAAGAAGCCCAGCACAAAGTGAGAGGTCGACAGCCACTGGCGGGGGGTCACAAAGTTCACAGAGTTGATCTCCGTGATCACACCGCCTACCGAGTTGATCGAGGCGTTGGGCGCGTGAGTCATGTACTCAGCGGCGCGGCGCACCTGCCAATCTTGGATGTCGTTGGTGAGTTTGTCGAGATCGAGGCCGTTGGGGCCACGCAGGGGCTCCAGCCAAGGACCTTGGAAGTCCCAGAAGCGCATGGTCTCACCACCAAAGATGATCTCACCGGTAGGTGAGCGCATCAGGTACTTACCCAGACCCGTAGGACCCTGGGCCGCACCGATGTTGGCACCCAGGCGCATGTCGCGCACCAGGAAGGTCATCGCCTGAGCCTGAGACGACTCGGCGTTGGTGGGACCGTAGAACTCAGAGGGGTAAGCGGTGTTGTTGAACCACACGTAGCAGGAGGCGATAAAGCCCATCAGGGACAAAGCGCCCAGGCTGTAAGACAGATAGGCCTCACCCGACCAGATCAGGGCACGGCGGGCCCAGCCAAACGGCTTGGTCAAAATGTGGAAGATGCCGCCGCCGATGCAGATCAGACCGACCCAGATGTGGCCGCCGATGATGTCTTCCATGTTGTTGACGCCGACAATCCAGCCGTCGCCACCAAAGGGAGAACCCACCAAGTAACCAAAAATCACGGCAGGGTTCAGCGTGGGGTTAGTGATAACCCGCACATCGCCACCGCCCGGTGCCCAGGTGTCGTAGACGCCACCGAAGACACAGGCTTTAAGCACCAGCAGCAGAGCACCACAACCCAGCAGGATCAGGTGATAGCCGATGATGTTGGTCATCTGGTTCTTGTCTTTCCAGTCGTAGCCGAAGAAGGATGAATACTCCTCCAGCACTTCGGGACCGCGCAGGGCGTGATAAATACCACCCAAGCCCAGTACCGCAGACGAAATTAGGTGCAGTACACCAACAACAAAGTAGGGGAAGGTGTTGATAACTTCACCACCAGGCCCTACCCCCCAGCCCAGCGTGGCTAGGTGAGGAAGCAGAATGAAGCCCTGCTCATACAGAGGCTTGTCGGGAACAAAGTGAGCTACTTCAAACAGGGTCATAGCCCCTGCCCAGAACACAATCAGACCAGCGTGGGCCACGTGGGCACCCAGCAGCTTGCCAGATAGGTTGATCAAACGAGCGTTACCAGACCACCAGGCAAAGCCGGTGGATTCTTGGTCGCGCCCAGCAATATACGAGTTGCTAGAGAGCGTTACCACGGGGGAGTACCTCTTCGGGGAATACAAACTTCTCATGGGGCTGGTCGGTCGGGGCCATCCACGCCCGGATGCCTTCGTTCAGCAAGAT
>PYGV01000116.1 GCA_003022385.1 filamentous cyanobacterium CCP3
ACGTGATGCAGGCGTTTCTCGACTTTCGCGAAACCACCCTCACCCGCCACTACCAGCACCAGCTCGAAAAAACCGAGGCCAAGCTGCACATCACCGAGGGCTTGCTCACCGCCCTCAACAACCTCGACGCCGTCATCGACATTCTGCGCAACGCCCCCGACGGCACCACCGCCAAGCAGACCTTTCAGCAGCGGTTTGACCTCAGCGAGCGCCAGTCGGACGCCATTTTGGCCATGCCCCTGCGCAAGCTCACCGGCATGGAGCGCCAGGGCCTGGCCACCGAGGCCGAGGAACTGCGCCAGCGGCGCGATGAGCTGCAGCGGCTGCTGAGCGATCGCCGCGAGCTGCTCAAGGCGATGAAAAAAGAGCTCAAAGCGCTGAAAAAGAAATTCAGCGACCCCCGCCGCACCCGCATTCAAACCGAGGCCGAGCGGGCGGAGGAATCGCAGCAGATCGAGGAGATTATCTCTGAAACCGTCGAGGAAGAGGCGGTGGTGGAGTTTACCCAAAAGGGCTATGTGCGCCGGTATTCCCAGAAATCCTACCAGCGGCGGCAGGCCCGCCTGGAGGCCGACACTAACCCCAGGCTCCACGACATCGACGACGACCCCGTGGTGCAGGTCGAACCCGCCCTCACCACCCAGGAGGTGCTGACCCTCACCCGCGATGGCCGCGCCTTTACAGTGTCAGTCGATGCCGTTCCCAACAATCCACGCCAGGGCAAAGGGGCCCCGCTGGTCAACCTGCTGCCCGGGTCGGTGCCGCCCGATGCCGATGCGATCGTGGCCCAGTTGGTCATCCGCGAAGACTTGCTTGAGCACGACCTGATCTTGGTCACCCGCAAGGGCAAAATCAAGCGCGCCCCGCTGCAAGAGTTTACCAACCTCACCGGGCGTGGGCTGACGGCGATGAAGGTCAAAGATGGCGACGAGCTAGCCTACGTGACCCTGGCGGAACTGGGGGATGACCTGGTGCTGGGCACAACGGGCGGGCGACTGCTGCGCTTCCCCATTGACGACGACAACCTGCAGGTCATGGGCCGCGCGGCCCAGGGCCCCCAGGGCATTCGCATGGGCAAGACCGAAACCCTGGCGGGCTGCGTGCGGGTGCAGTCGAGCAAAGACTGCCTGCTGCTGGTGTCGGCAGCGGGCTACGCCAAGCGCCTGCCCATTGAGGGGCTGCGGGTGGCCAAGCGCGGCGATATTGGCACTCAGTCGTTCCAGTTCAGCCTCAAGAGCGATCGGCTGGTGGCGCTGCTGCCAGCGGTGCCCAACGAATCGGTGACGCTGTTTACCAGCGCCGATCGCACGGCGGTTATTCCTACCGACTCGGTGCCGCGCCAGGGCAGAACCGGCGAGAGCGATCGCCTGGTCAAACCCAACAAGGGCGAAACCGTCACCCAGGTGATTCGGACGGGGGCGATCGATAATGGAGATCTGGGCAGCGAGGACTAATAGTACTCTCAGGCATAAATTGAGTCACTGTTCTTGATGATTAGGGAGCAAGGGGGCTAGGGAGCCAAGCGATTCGGAACGGTAGGCATACTTTGTAAAATTAGGGGTTAGCGAAGAGGTCGATCTATGGCAACCGTCGAGTTTGAAGCCAGCGTCAAAAACGGTGTTATCGAAGTACCAGCGGCCCACCAAGGTGACCTGGTGGAGGGGGGAAAGGTAAAGGTGATCGTTCTCACCTCCACCACAACGGCTAAAAGGGGTTTGATCGCTGAACTCATGGCCAACCCTATCCAGCTAGACAACACCACCCCCCTCTCCCGCGAGGAGGTGCACGATCGCAGCCTCTGAAGCCTACTTTTTGGATTCCAATATTTGGCTCTATGCGCTGCTCAAGAAACCGCAGCCGACCGCTGAGGACCTCAGGAAAGCCGACATCTCGGCTCAACTGATTGATACGGCTGGGGTTGTGGTCAGTGTTCAGGTGATCAACGAGGTCTGCGCCAACCTGATCAAAAAGGCTCGCTTCAGTGAAGCGCAAGTGGAACATCTGATTCAGGATTTTTATGACGGTTGTTGGGTCATTGGTCCCAATCGAGCCTTGCTCAGCCTGGCCTCGGAGGTCCGCGATCGCTACAGCCTCTCGTTTTGGGATGGTCTGATCGTGGCGGCTGCCCTCGCTGCTGATGTAGCCACCCTCTACTCAGAGGATATGCAAGATGGCCTCAAGATTTTTGACCGATTGACCATCACCAATCCCTTTGCTGAGTCAACCTCTTTTGAGCAGTAGTGAAGTGATGCTTGCATTTCGCTCGCGAGGGCTAACGCGGTAAGCTAACCAACTGATACCCAATCCGATCCATAAAACCCCGATTCAAAACCGGTACCCCGTAGGGGCATTGCACTGCAATGCCCCTACAAATTGGGGGTATACAGATAGGATTTGGTACGAGTCTGCATTCACCCATCCAATTCCTGAACCCGTGGCCCACGTCGCAATCGAGAACGTCTACAAAACTTTTCCCAGGTCTCGCCACGCCGAGGCGGAGGAGGCTCGATCCGCCACCGAACCCGATGGGTTGGCGGTGCTCAAGCGCATCAACCTCACCATTGACGACGGCGAGTTTATGGTGCTGGTTGGCCCCTCGGGCTGCGGTAAAAGCACCCTGCTGCGGCTGATCTCGGGGCTGGAGGAGATTACCGGCGGCAGCATTTGGGTGGGCGATCGCAAGGTCAACGACCTGCCCCCCAAGCAGCGCGACACCGCCATGGTGTTTCAGAGCTACGCCCTCTACCCCCACCTGAGCGTCTACGACAACCTGGCCTTTGGCCTGCGCCGCATGGGGGCCGACCTGAGCCAATCGCTGCCCGACCTGGGGGACAAGCCCACCCCCCTGAGCGAGTCGCCCGCCAACCAGGAGCTAGAGCGGCTGCTGACCGAAAGCCGCTGGTGGGAAAAGCCCCTGGTTTCCCTTACCCGGCCACTGCCCCCCGGCCTGCGCTACGTCTCGGAGGCCGAGCGGCTGATTGACGAGCGGGTGCGGGCGGTGGCCAAAATGCTGCAAATCGATACCCTACTGAATCGCTACCCCCGCCAGCTCTCCGGCGGTCAAAAGCAGCGGGTGGCCCTGGGCCGGGCCATGGCCCGCAACCCCCAGGTGTTTTTGATGGATGAACCGCTTTCTAACCTGGATGCCAAGCTGCGGATGGAAACCCGCGCCCAGATTGTCAACTTGCAGCGACAGCTGGGCATTACCACGATCTACGTCACCCACGACCAGGTAGAGGCGATGACCATGGGCCACCGCATCGCGGTGATGCACCAGGGCCAGATTCAGCAGGTGGCCACGCCCTTAGAACTGTACAACCGCCCGGCCAATCAGTTTGTGGCGTGCTTCATTGGCTCGCCGCCGATGAACCTAATTCCGGTGCAGGTGCAGGCTCCGTTCCTGCTGGTGCACTCGGAGTTTCGGCTCTCGCTGCCCAGCGATTGGGATGATCGCCTGCTGCCCTACGATGGTCGCGAGGCGCTGCTAGGTATCCGCCCCGAGCACCTGAGCCTGGCCCTGCCCGCACCCAAAAACATTTGCGGCCAGATCACCCACCTCGAAGCCCTGGGCAGCGAAACCTACCTGACGGTGCAGACCAAGGCGCTGACGCTGCTGGCCAGGGTTGCCCCCGACGAGGGGGTGCGTGTTGGCGATGAGGTTTGGCTGGCGATCGCTCCCGAAAAAGTTCACCTGTTTGACCCCGAGAGTGAGGTCTCCCTGTGGAGCCGCTAAGCCTCGGTTTGCGTTGCCCCGATCGCTAAAACATTAACTTGATCGCCAAAAAGCTTCATACTGAGATACCGGCGGGCTCGCTCGCGTCTTCGCAAAGCCGAAGCGGGTGATACCCACAGGAATTTGCAACCGTAACGACCTAGGCTGGCTAGGGAAATTACCTTGCGTAACCCCCGTTTTAGTAAAACTTAGCTGCTCTCAGGGCTGACTTCAATCGGCGCTATAGTTGTGGCTTTTTTGCTGGTGCAGGCCCCCTGGGCGCACCTGCTGCGAGCCATAGCGCTGCTGACCCTCACACCGCCATCAACGAGATTGCGCCGTTGCAGGGCTTTTGGCTATAGAAACAGCCCTTAAACCGAACTGAAGTTACCGACTAAAACCGCGACTCATACTCAATCGAAAAAATGTTGTCTCCAGCAAAGTTGGTGGTACCTCTGGCCCTAATCTGGTCGCTCAGTTGGTACGACAGCCCATACTGAGGCGGTTTGCTGTTGCTGAGAATTTCCAGCACGTCAACGCTGGCGTTTTCGCCCAGGTCAAAGGAGGCCTCGACCCCAATGCCAATGCCCACAGTGCTCTCGGTGGCGGTGTCAGTGGTTGGAAAAATGCTGAACGTTCGCAGGCCAACGGCATCGGCAATGCGATCGCCAAAGGTCGCGATCGACCCCGCCCCCACAAACCCGGCCAATTGGGTCAGCGAGGCGCCGTAGACATTGGTAACCACGCTGCTGCCCAGCAGGGCGAGCAGTTTTTCCTGGCTGCGGGAGGGGCGACTGGTCAGGGTCAAAAGCTCGCCCGCCTGACCGGGGGTGGCGCTGTCTTGCAGGTCGCTGACGTAGCCGTAGGCGGTAGCAAAAACCGAGACAAACTCCACTTCCCCAAAGGTGGTAATGCCTGAGGGAGCGGTAATTTCGGCGCTGTTAAACGGGTTTGCCTCGGTAATACGGGCTACATCGGCGTCCTGTACCCTGGCCCGCATGCGCACGTCTAAAAATGGGTCAAGCCCAGCGTCGGGGAAAAACGTGGCGGTATTTTCGGCATCCTGCACCAGGCGAAACTGGGTTGAGAACAGGTTGATCCAGCCGCGATCGAGGGTCAGCACTCCGCTGGGCCGCAGATCCGTCAGCGTACCATTGACCTCAAGACTGCCCGTAGCAGTGATGTAGTAAAAAGGCTGCCCCACAATCACCAGATCATTGCTCAGGTTCAGGTTCAAGCCGCTCAGCCTGACTCGACTCAGGGGACCATCCAGGCTCGCCTGATCCACCTCTGGCAGATCAAACCCGTTGATCTCAGCCCTGTACTCCTCCACATACTCAGGCAGTGGTTCTGCGACCAGCAGCTCTGCCTCGCCGTCTTCTGGTATCTCCAAATCGGCTGGTGCGGTTTCAAACTGCCCCAGCAGGTCGTTGGCTCTCAGTACGCCATCGCCCACCTGAACAGCACCAGTGACAACCGGGTTCAGCAGAGAGCCGCCCACCAAGACTTCACCGTCTAGCTCAGCTTCCACAAAACCGTCGTAGTTGATATCGACCTGGTTCAGGGCAATGGTCAACCCCTCAGCCGCCGGTGCTTGCTTAGTCGCTGCCAAAGCAGTGATAGATGACCCAACGGGCAAACGCCCCGCTACCACAATCTCGCCGCCGCCGTAGTTGGCCTGGAGCTGCTCAACCAGCACCTGCTCAAGGTTGAAGCGAAGGCGGCCGGTCAGGTCAGTCACCGGCTCTGATAGTGCCGTACTAACCAGTACACCATTCTGAAATTCGGACTGGCCCGCTACCGCTGGGTTGGCCAGGGTGCCGCCGATTTGCAGGCTAACGCGGCCCTGCCCCCCCTGCCAGCCGAGCCGCTCGTCGGTCACCAAATTCAGCAACTCAAAGCCTTCGTCTTCTAAATTCACAAGCACGCTAATTTGCTCGCTGGCGGGTTCGACAGCCATGAACGGCAGGGCGTAGGGAATCTCTCCCTCAACGGTGACTTCGGCTGGGGCCGCCACCACAGCCGCTCCGTCAAAGCTCAATCGGGCGTTGCTGTAAGCAAAGTCGAAGGCTACCGATTCCAGGGATTGTTCGTTGAGGCTGGGGTCCACAACCGCCAGATCTCCCACCACGGTCGGGTTGCTGAGGCTGCCGTTGAGGGTGGCCACCAGCGCCAGCGCCCCGTCGACCTCCACTGGACTATCCACAAACAGCTCTACCAGCTCTACTGGCACCCCGCTCGCCTCTAGCTCACCGTTGAGGTTGTCTGTGCTGCCGTCGCCCACAAAGCTAATGCGTATGTCGTCGGCCTCAAACAGCAGCGGGGCGACGGCAAAGCTGCCCTGGTCGTAGCTGGCCGCCAGGGTAAAGCGGTTGCACAGGTCTCCTGGGCCAGCCTCGTTGAGGGGGGCGCCAAACTCAATCGTTTGGACAACGGCACTCGGCTCCTCTGCGCCTGACTCTATTACCGCCGAGTCGCAGGTAATCAGATTGCCCCAGGTCCAGTTTTGGCCCTGAATATCGGCCTCAGCCTGGAGGGCATCGGCTGCAAACCCATCGCCCTGGAGGGTGACGGTGCCGCTGAAGCTGCCTCGCAGGTCGGCCAGGGCGGGTAGGGCTAGCTCGGTGTCGTCCCCCTGATCTTCGTAGCGGGCCAGAAATAGGGCAAAGGACTCTAGCTGCTCCAGAAAAGGAGCCGGGGGCAAACTGGCGGCATTCAGATCAAGCACCTCGGCCCCAAACCCGGTGTCAGCCTCGCGGGGCAGGCCGATGTCAGCAAAGGTTTCCCAGTTGAGGGTGGCCAGCAAATCCTGAAAGTTGCCCGACACGATGTCGATCTGGGCGTAGTACTCGGGGGTGGGGGTGCCCAAGTCATCCAGCCAGCCGCTGATCAGGTAGCGGCTGTCGTCGAAGAGCAAATTGGCGTTGGCCAGCTCGATGCGGCCATCGCTGTAGGTAAACTCGGCGTCCAGGCTCTCGGCTACCAGGGTGTCGAGGGTCGGGTCCAAAATGCTGGCCGTGCCCGCCACCGTGAGGTTGTCTAAATCGCTCAGGTCGGCGGTGAGGGTGCCGTCGAGGGTGCCGCCCAGGGGGCCGAGATTGGCTACCGGGGCGATTCCAAAGGCGTCGATGGGGACGTTTTCGACGGTGGCGGTGAGCTGCTGGTTGACGACCCGACCCACGGCAACGGCCTCGCCCAGGCGAATGTCAAACTGGCTAGGCAGCAGGTCCTCATTTAGGGTGGCGAGAATGCGATCGCGCCCGCCCCGCAGTGCCACCGTGCCGCCCTCGGCCAGGGCCACATTCACCGGCCCCGACAGCTGAGACTCAAAGGCCACCGTATCGAGGGCCAGGTCGTTGACCTGGGCATTGCCCACCAGCCGCAGGTTTCGCAGGGGACCCGTGACCTGGCCGTCAAAGCTAACGATACCGCTCGGGTTGAGGCGATCGCGCACGCTCTCCGGGGCCAGCTGGGCCAGGCGGCTGAGCCGGTAGCGATCTACCTGCACATCTAGATCAACCGGGCCAATGGGCGTGGCTTCCCTCAAGTTAGTCGCCACAAACCCGCTGGCCGTTACCCCAGGGGCCGAAAACCGCTCTACTTGAATGCCGTTGCCCGCCCAGCGAAAGGCCGTGGTCCAGTCCCCCGGTTCTAAGAGCGAAGGGGCACCCGGCGTTGTGGTTAGCTGAGCGTTGGCGATCCGGGCCGTGCCGCTGGCCTGAAGAGCGGCCAGCGATAGGTTGTCTAGACTGCCAGCGGCGGTTAGGTCGGCGGTCAGCAATCCCTGCACCCGATCGGTAAACCGGCTTACCGGCAGGTCGGCGGTGCTGATCTGAGCGTTCCAGTCGCCCTGGTCGAGGCGGGCGATCGCGGTGGCATCTAGGGTACCTTGCTCCACCTGGAACTGGGCATTGTCGACCACCAGGGTGTTGTCGCGGTAGGTGAGATTGCCGCTACCGGGGTAGGTGGCCTCGGGCAGCCGAAACTGAAGCGTCGCCAGCGGGTTGGCGAAGGTGCCCTGGATATTGCCCTCGGCCAAAACCGGGCCCAGGACGGCCTGGTTGGGCAGCGACAGGCCGTACTTGTTAGCCAGAGAATCCCCTGGCAGGTCGGCTTGCAGGTCAACGTCAAAGGCGGGGCTGCCCTCGGCGTCTAAATTGACCTGGCCCGTTCCGGTAACAAAGCCGCCCTCGACTGGCACCACCCGCAGAGTTTGCAGGTCGACCTGCTGGGGTGTGGCGGCAAAGTTAGCCGTTAGGGTCTCCAGGAGCACCTCATCGAGCTGCACCGGACCCTGATTTTGCAGTCGTCCCACCAGACGGGGCTGGTCAATGTCGCCGGTCAGGGTGCCCGCAAAGCCAAACTCCCCCGCCGCTGCAATGGGGAGATCGACCTCTAGCAGGTCGGTCACGGTGGCGATCGCCACCGCCGGAATCTCAAGCTCCAGGTCATAGCCGTCGTTGAGATTGAGGGCACCGACGGCGGTTAGGGGAACCTCACCACCCAATTGCACCGCAGCTCTGTCTACCATCACCTGCTCGCCCCGAAATCGCAGCGTCGCGTCGATATCGGTAATGGGAGGAGGCAGCTGGGCTACTAGCACCTCGCCGTTGCGCAGGCGGGCAGTACCCTGGGCCTCGGTGAGAAAGCTTTCAGATTGCGATCGCAGGTCTACCGTCAAATTGCTGTTCAGGGTGCCGCCGACGATGCCCACCGAGCTGGGCAGAAACAGATTGAACCCGGCGGTGGGCAAATTCTCGGTGCGCAGGGCGATCTTAAACGCCCCTTCGTCTAGGAGCCCATCTCCTTTGAAGGCAAAGCTGCCGTCCCCAATTTGGCCCCCAGCATCAAACAAAATTTCCTGCAAATCTTGCTCAGCCGGGCTGAGAAACTCAATGTCGCCGCTCAGATCGGTGATTACAATCGCTTCAGCTTTGACCAGCGCATTATCCTGGGGCATATCCCTAAACAGGGACATACGCCCGTTCTGCACCCGTAGTTGGGCCAACTCCAGCTCCACCAGGCCGCCTTGATCTTCTTCCGGGTCGGGCAGGGTCAGATCAATCCAGCGACCGTCGGCGGCCTGGATGACGTCTATGTCGGGTTCAATAAAGGTCAGACTGTAGCGCAGCGTGCGGTTGAGCAGCAGCTCGGACCAGTTGAAGGTCACATTTACGGCCTCTGCCTTAGCCTGGGTCGCCACCGCCTCGGTGGGGGGGAGCGTTGAAGGCCCCAGGCGAATGCCGTTCCAGGTCAGCCGTTCAAAATTGCCTAGCTCAAAGGGGCGATCGAGACTCTTTTCCAGGGCTGTCTCAACCTGAGGAATGACAGTACTGTCAATCAGATCATCACCCCAGACCAGAGCCGCAGAGCCACCGACCAGGGCTAGCCCCCCCAGCCCGACCCCGATCTTGAGTAGGGTCAGCGAAATCCGACGCTGGGGCCTGTCCTGGTCAGGATTAGGCGGCGGGCCGCTGGACTGAGTCATTGCGATCCTCGGGTTAGGACTGGTAGGGGCTAACCCTACCCAAAAGTCACATAGACCCTAGCGGTGATTAGCTCAGCAGGCAAGCCCCCCTAGGGGGACTTGACAGGCGATTGCAAGTGGTATGGTGGCGATAAAACTGGCTCAAACATTGTTGATATCCACTCTCTTCCTTAGAGGTAAGCCATGAGTAACTACACTCCTTCAGAGCTGCAAACCCTAGTCAAAGCCCCGATGATGACTGGGCTATCGGTGGCTATGGTCGATATGGGTATTGTGTCTACGGCGATCGAGGCCGCCGCCATGTCAAAGCAGATCGCCGGGGCCGCCGAAAAGTATCCCACCAACTCGGTGATTCAGGCGGCTTTTTCAGAGGCAGCCCTCAAGAGCGGCGACATCAAGCTCGACAAACCCGACATCAAGCCTGAAGACGTCAAGTCTGGGGCCATGATCGACCACGCGATCGCCGATATCAACGCCGCCCTGGCTGTCGTTGCAGGCAAAGCTAGCGAGGCCGAGGTGGCCGAGTATAAGCAGTTCATCTACGACTGTGGTACCGCCGTGGCCGAAGCCGCTGGCGAGGGGCTATTTGGTACGGGCAGCAACAAGATCAGCGCATCGGAAGCCGCCGCCCTGGCCAAGTTCAAAGCGGCCCTGGGGATTTAGGATAGCCGTAGGCCCTGGAACGCTGAGGTGCACAGGCAATGGAGCGGAAGGGCTTCGACTCCGCTCAGCCACCGGCTCGCGCGATCAGCGTAGAATCAGGGACGCTTATCTTCGATTACGTTTCCGTAAAGGATAATGGCTGCTTAGGGAAGCTTTATGTTTCTGTGCCACGGTCGAGATTAGGGTCTCAACTTAGACCGAGGAAATTTCCTGGCTCGTGTCATAGTTTGCTTACAAATTTGCCTGTGAAGGAGAGTGTTATGAGTTTTACCCGCTGGTTGAGGCGACTAGCGCCCCTGATGGTCTGTCTGGTGCTGCTGGTTACCGCCTGTTCGTCGGCCCCGTCTAAATACGACCAGGTGCAAAAAGACACCACTGGGTTTGGTTCC
Organism: filamentous cyanobacterium CCP3; assembly: GCA_003022385.1. Taxonomy (GTDB): domain Bacteria; phylum Cyanobacteriota; class Cyanobacteriia; order Phormidesmidales; family Phormidesmidaceae; genus Nodosilinea. The sequence continues at coordinate 10,253 of PYGV01000116.1, forward strand.
CCAGCGGCGGTCGATAAAAAAGCCGAAAAGGGCGGTACCTTCAACGCCTTTTTTCCCGGCGATCAGGGTGACTACAAGGTGATTCCGTACCAGGAGAAGAAAGGCTTCGCCGAGTACAAGCTTGAGCAAGACGGCAAGACCCTGGCCATGCTCACCATCAGCGATACCACCGGCATTCCTGGCGCAGCTGAGAAATACAGCGCAGCCACCGAGGCCGTTAGCGGGTTCCCAGCTGTAGACCAGGGCACCACTGCCACCGGGGTACTGGTGAATGACCGCTACCAGGTCAAGGTGCTCTCCCGCGACCCGTCTTTTGCCAAGGAGGACCGGGTGGCCTGGCTGCAAAAATTTGACCTCCAGGGGTTAGCTCAGCTGAAAGGGGCGCTTAAGCCGGTACCCAAACCGGCGGCGACACGGCCCGAAGCACCCATTATCGAAGCGCCTACCGCTGAGGCACCCGCTGTCGAAACGCCCGCTGCCCCAACCAGGCCCAAGGATGGCTTTAAGCTGCCCCGAATACAGCTACCGCGTCCGACTCCCGGCCTTCAGCCTGCCTCATAACAAATCGGCAGATCGACAGCGTTGACGTCAACCGCAGAACCCAGGGCAGACCTTAAGGAGTCAATTGTGAGCAAAAAAATCTACGAAATTGTGGACAAGCTTCCCACCGGGGGCCTGACCGTGAGAGCACTCAAAACCCTCGACACCTTTGTACCCGGCCAGTGGAACAACCTGGTGGGCTTTGACAACACCATCAAAACCGTGACCGGCGAAACCGACGAGGCCATGGTGCAGGCAATTGGCGAACGCGCGATCGCCCTTTTCAACGACAAAAAGCAGGGCTACCAGAGCGCCCTCTGGCTCTACCACACCGTCGACTCGGCCTCAGGCCTGCTGGGGGCGGCGGCGCTGGCCAACCGCATTGGCCAAGATACCTTTTTGGGCTTTCTCAAAAACCTTTCCCCCAAGCCCGAAAAAGCCCAGACCATCGACCTGGCGGTCAAGCTGGTGACCGAAGTGGTGGCCTTCTGCAAAATTAGCGGCATCCCCGGCGATAGCCTGGGCGACTTTCTCGCCGCCCTGGGCGACTACAGCAGCGAGTCGCTGGTGCGCATGGCGGCGCTGGTCAGCTTTGACGGCATCATTCCCCTGGGGGCCGACTTTTCGAGCAAGGCGCTCAACGCCATCAAGGGCATGGGGCCGGGCGATCTCGACGACAACCAGACCTTTAAGGGCGTCAAGGCCGAAATTCCGGGCGGTAACGACAAGGCTAAGCTCTCCTTCATCACCGAGAGCTTTGAGTCGACCAAGGGCTGGATGGATCGCTTTGTCAGCGACCACAACGTTACCCAAAGCAAACTGGTCGACAACCTGGGCGGCTTTATCGAGGGCTCTAAGAGCAAGCTCGACTACCTGGGCGCGTTCCTCGACATGTCGGTGAAGTACTACGAGCACACCGGCACCCAAACCCTGGCCCGCCGCCTGATCGAGCGCGCCGTCGCCGAGATTTAGCCTTGCCCTGTGGCTTGCCCCGGCGATTGGCCACAGCGATCCGCTAGCCCCTAGGCCCGGTTGAGACGACTCAACCGGGCTTTTTGAATCACGGGCTCTCCGTACAGATGAACCTATTGATACATCCACTACCGAGTGGTAAATTAATACAAATGTATTAATAAAAAATCATGGTTCTCCTACCGTCTGAACGCCGCCTGTACGACTGCCTGAGGCAATGGATTCATATAAACGGCTACCCTCCATCAATTCGAGAGATGAAAGTGGCCCTGCGAGAGTCGTCTAGCTCCTTTGTCCAGGATTTGCTGGACAGACTGCAGCAGAAGGGGTTCATTGTCAGACAGCAGCGTACAGCGCGATCGCTTCGCCTGCTCTATAGCGAGCTGCCCCTGAAGGGCGTCGTGCAGGCGGGCTACCTCACCGAGCATCCCGAACGATACTTTGAGCGGGTGCGCCTGGACGGCAACCGCTACCAAGAGGGGGACTACGCCCTGACCGTCAGCGGTGACAGCATGGTAGATGCCGGAATTCTCGACGGCGATATTGTCGTGATGCGTCCTACCGAGGATATTAGGGAGATCTCCCTCGGTCGGATTGGTGTGATTTGGATTGCAGGCGAAGGGAGTACGCTCAAGCGCGTTTACTACAGCGAAGGCGACGACCAGGTCACGCTCGAACCGGCGAACTTGGCCCACCCGACTCGCACTCTAGAGCGGTCCCAGGTTGGTGTGCAGGGCGTCATCGTGGGGCAGCATCGCTATGACAATGGGTTGTGGGTGGCTGTAGCGCCCGCCTGAGCTGTTGATAGGACTGGCTGCGATCGCCCATTCCAGCTACTCTGTGGGTTGCTCGACAGTAGCTGGAACGGGCGGCTGACCGTTGGGTACAACCAATTCTTCGAGCTGATTTTCTAACGGCTCCACCAGATTCTGATCCACCTCGGTACCGGCATTGACCATGAATAAATTGAAGGGTTCGCCCTGACTGAGATATTGGGCGTAGCCCGATCGCAGGTAAAGGCTGTACTCAGGGCGACGGGCTACGTAGCGCCCCACAAAAGCCAGGCTCAGGGCATTCAGGTAGCGGTCAATCACCTCTGGGGCAGCCAGGGTGAGCCCCGGCAGGGAGGTCAGCAAGTTTGACAGCCCGGCGTCGAGGGCCGAGAAATCTATATGGGCCTGCCCTTCGATGAGCGCCAGCGATCGGCTCTCGGTGGTGTACCAGGGAAAGGTGCGAAACTGCTCAAACACCGCCGGAGTTGCCGGATCGTGGCTGCCCGCGATCACCATCACCGGCACCCTGACCGCCGCCAGCCCCTCGGGGCCATAAACGCTGCTGTTGACCGGGTTGACCAGCAGCACCGAGTTGATGCGCGGGTCGCGAAAGCTGTAGGGCTGGCGGGACAGCTCTAGCGCCTGACACTGCAGCAGCAGCGACGTGTTGAGGTAGATAAAACTGCGGCTGCACACCTCCTGCAGGTGGTCAAAATTAAGCTCGGCACCGGCCATAGCCAGCGCCGTGTAGCCCCCCAGCGAGTGGCCCCCCACCCCGACCTGCTCCAGGTTGAGGCGACCGTTAAACTCGGTGGGGTTAAGCCGCTCCAGCTCGTCGAGCACAAAGGTGATGTCGAGGGGGCGATCGATAAACTCTTGCACCTCAAACACGTTGGCGCTCAGGCCCATCTGAAACTCAACCACCTGCTGGGCATCGCTGCCGGGGTGCTGCGGCAGCACCACCACAATGCCGTGAGACGCCAGGTGGCTAGCCCACTGGTGCCGCGCCTCTGGGCTAGATGACAGCCCGTGGGAAAACACCATCACCGGAGCCTGACCCCGCCACTGCCGAGGGCGCACTACATCCACATAGAGCTGGCGCTGGCGCTGGGTATCAGTCAGGTTGAAGCGCTGAATCTGCACCTGAGCGGGGCCAGGTGCAGTGAGGTCGGCCAAATTGGCGTAGTCAATAGCTGGCTCTTGCCCCGCCGCCTGGGTCGTCAGCCCCGCCAGCTGAACAACGGAGTCGGTGGTGGCGGTGACAATGCCCTCTACGGCGTTGGCGACGGCCAGGGCATCGCTAACGTTGATCTGCATATCGGTGGGCAGCGATCGCACTACGTTAATGGCCGACAGCCCCTCTGGGGAAGTAGCCGCCTGAATCAGCGCCGCCCGCAGGGCCAGCTTGCCGTTGTCGCCCACCCGAGTTTTTAGAATGGCCCCCACCTGCTCCAGCAGCTCTTCGCCCAGGTTGCTGTAGAGAAAGCGCGACAGCAGCACCCCATCGACCTCCAGGGGGCGGTCGAGGTTCTGGCGCAGCTGCTCAACCTCGGCCTCGGAGAGAGCGGCCAGGTTGACATAAAACGCCAAATCATCGGTGAGCTGCCCCGACTCAACCAGCGTTTCTAGAGAACTCGTGCTCACCGATCGCTCCACCAGGCCGTAGCGAAAGAAAATTTCCGCCCGCACCGGCAGCCCCAGCAGCAATGTCGCCCCCAAACTGAGCCCGCCCAGAGCCAGCG
>PYGV01000440.1 GCA_003022385.1 filamentous cyanobacterium CCP3
CTCAACGATCGCCTCAGCGTGTATCCTTTAGCAGACCTTTTATGTCCTCTGGGTACCGCCATGAATCAGCTTTTTAAGCCGTCTCTGGCTATGTTGGCACTGCTGAGCGCTCTTGCTGCGCTGCCGATGAATGTGCTCAGGTCTAATTCGGCGCTGCTGGCCCAGGTAACGGAGGACACTACGCCGACGTTTAACCTGCCGGAGACTGTACCCGCTGGCACGATGCTCTCGATCAACGGATCACCGTCGATGGCGGGCATCAACCAGAACCTAGAGGAGAGCTTTGAGCAGCGCTACCCCGACACCGATGTCAGGCACGAAGCCAGTGGCGATGAGCAGGCGCTACAGGAGCTGCGAAGCGGCAGTATTGACCTGGCGGCCCTGGGGCGATCGCTCAGCGAGGCCGAAGAAGACCCCAGCCTCACCTCAATTCCGGTCACGCGGGAGAAAATTGCCGTCATCGTGGGGCGCGACAACCCGTTTCGGGGTTCTCTATCTTTTGACGACTTTGCCGCTATCTTTCGCGGCGAGATCACCAACTGGTCGGAGGTGGGCGGGCCTAACTTGCCGATCCGATTTATCGATCGCCCGGCTGAGAGCGATACCCGACTGGCCCTGGCCGACTACGAAATCTTTAGCGGACAGCCCTTTGAGACGGGCGAGAACGCCGTGCAGGTAGAGGAAGACGACACCGCGGCAGTAGTGCGTGAGTTGGGCCGAGACGGCATTAGCTATGCGATCGCCTCCGAGATACTGGAGCAAGATGCCGTGCGCCCGGTAAGCCTGGACAGCACCCTGCCTGACGACCCCCGCTACCCCTATTCACAGCCCCGCAACTATATCTATCTGGGTGAGCCCAGCCTTGCTGTAGAGGCTTTTTTGGGTTTTGCCACCAGCGATGAGGGCCAGGCCGCTGTAGCCGAGGCCAAGCAAACCGCCAGCGCCAACGTCACCGTCGGCGCCAACCGGCTACCCGGCGGCGTAGCCCTGGCCCCCGACGGGCGCTTTATGGTGCGCGGCACCGAAGACGGTCAGCTGCAATGGCTGGATGGCACCGGCAGCCCCACCGAAACCGTGGTCGCCGACGCCCATCGGGGGGCCGTGTCAGCGGTCGTGATTAGCCCTGACAACCAAACCGTTGTCTCTAGCGGCGCCGATGGCACCCTGCGCCGCTGGGATCGCAGCGGCAATTCTCTAGGCGAGCCCATGTCCGGCCAGGGCGGCCCCATTCTAGCGCTGGCCCTCAGCCCGGATGGTCAGACCATTGCCAGCGGCAGTGCCGGCGGCACCGTAGAGCGCTGGGCGATCGCCGATGGCAAGCCCTTGGGTGAGCCCATTGTCGCCCACGACGGGCCGGTGCAGGCCCTCCACTATCCCGCTGGGGGACAGGCCTTTGTGACCGGCAGCGGCGACGGCAGCCTGGGCTTTTGGAATGCGGATGGCACCGCTGCTGGTGAGTCGCCCGATGCCCACCCTGGCGGCGTCACCGTTATCACCAGCAGCCCCGACGGTCAGGTACTCACGACCGCAGGCGGCGACGGCCGCCTGCGCAACTGGGATCGCTCGACCCTACAGCCCAGGGGCGGAACCATTGAAGCCCACGAAGCGGCGGTCAGCGCCGTGGCCTACAGCCCCGATGGCGGTACGCTGGCTACGGCTGGCACCAATGGCACCCTACAGCTGTGGTCGCCAGACGGTACACCTCGCCTGCCGCAGCCCGTCGAGCTAGAGGAGCCAGCGGCATCGTTGGGCTATACCCCTGAAGGACAGCTAGTGGCAGGCAGCAGCGATCAGGTGGCGCTCCTCGACGATCAGGGTCAGCCGATTTCCAATGTTGAGGCCGAGACCGAGGCCGAGATCGAGGCCGACGACGCGGGTTCTGATTTGGGCAGCGCTTGGGATCGCATTCGCAACCTACCCCCGAGTGCCTGGTGGATGCTGGCGGCAATACCGGCCCTGCTGCTGCTGGCGGGTATCGTCGGGGCGCTGCTGGGCCGCCGAGATCCAGACGATGGGGACGATACCCTAGAGGCCGACGTTGCCAACCCTGACCCTAATTTAGATATCGATTTTTCTGACCTGGGCAGCCGACCCCCGATCACCGCTGGCCCGCTGCCGCCCGACGCTACCTCCCCCGGAGCCATCTCGCCCGACCCCACGCTACCCGACCCGAGGCCGCTGCCCCCCGAAGCCGAGCTCGTACCTGGGCCTGGCGAATACCCGATGGGGGTAGCCGCCCCAGGGAAGCTAGAACAGGCCCGCCTGGACCTGGCCGAGGGTCGGCGACTCATGCGCGAGGGCCACTGCGACACGGCCTTGATCTACTTCAACCAGGCTGTGGAGTCTACCGAAGTCGAGCGCAGCAAAGCTGGAGCTACGGGCGTACCAGCCCAGGGCATCAACGCTATTGCGGCTCAGGCCCAGGCTCAGCGAGGCCATGCGCTGGCTCTCCTAGGGCAGACCAACGAAGCTATGGACAGCTACAATGCCGCCCTACAGCTCGATACCAGCGTCATCGACGCCTGGGTGGGCAAAGGGCGGCTGCTCAGCACCATGGGCCGTTACGACGAGGCTATTTTTTGCTTTGACACAGCGCTAGAGCTAGATCAGACATCGGCGGCAGCCTGGGCAGGCAAAGGCCAGGCTCTGATGCAGATGGGTCGCCAGAACGAGGGGCAGACCTGTCTGGCTAAAGCGTCTGACCTGAGCAACGATGAGGGACGGCCGGGAGTAGGTATTACTCCGTCGCCCTATCCTGGGGTAATGCCTGTACCAGAGCCGGTAGCTCCCGGAGCAGGCATTACCCCAGGGCCACTGCCGGAGGCGGTGTTGCCAGAATCGTCGCCCGCAGCGGACTATGACCCCGACGTGCCCCTGGAACTACAGCAGATGGTGCTGGGTCTGCCCTCCGCCGACATCGAAATTACCAGCGACAACCGCTTCAGCAGTGCGGATGTGCCGCCAGACTTGGAGTCAGAGGTGGCCAATCTGCCTCGCCAGGCCGAAGATGCGGCCACCATTGAGAGTGGAATGGGGTCTACCGGATCACTGCCCATTACCCCAGGGCCACTGCCGTCCGAGGCCATTACCCCAGGGCCGGTGCCGCCTGAAGCGATTGGTTCAGGGCTACTGCCTCCCAGCACCCTGGAGGAAGAGCTGCTCAGCCAGGTGCGACTGGGCACTACCCCCGGCCCGGCACCACAGGAGCTACCTATGGACAGCGCCCCCGCTGAAGGCACTGGGGCCACCGCGATCGCTGAGCCACCCCTGCGC
>PYGV01000441.1 GCA_003022385.1 filamentous cyanobacterium CCP3
AGATGTGTATAAGAGACAGCTACTGCTGGCCTGACTGGGATTCAGCATGATGATGGCCAGGGTGGGGGCATCGCTCCACCGTCGGCCTAGGCTGTAGCGGTAGTGGCCTGTGGGGTCGAAGGTGGCCGTGCGTTCTATAGCCGAAGCCTGCAACATTTGTTTACATTGAAAAGTGGGGCGCGGTGGTCCAACCGTGGCGGCGCTGAGCACTCTACTTGGAGAACGACCGTTTTGACTATTTTCTCAACCTTTAGCCCTTCGGTACGCACCAATTTAATGGTGCTGTTTGCCGCTGGGCTATGTTTTTGGGCCGGGCTGGCCGGGCTATTGCCAACGCTGCCGCTGTTTATTGCCACCCTGGGCGGCAGCGGTCAGCAAATTGGTGTGGTGATGGCGTCGTTTGCGATTGGGCTGCTGCTGGCGCGGCCCTACCTGTCGCGGCTGGCCGACGAGCGGGGTCGCAAAGTAGTGCTGATGGTGGGCTTGAGCGCGATCGCGATCGCCCCCTTTGGCTACCTGCTGGTGCTGTTTTTGCCCCGCGCGATCGTGCCCCTGTCGCTGGCGGGTTACACCCTCAACCTCGACACCTCGATCTTGGCGCTGATCGCCATTCGCGCCTTCCACGGGCTGAGCATTGCCGCCTTTGTAGTGGCCTACAGCGCCCTGGTGCTCGATTTGGCCCCGCCCGCCAACCGGGGTGAGCTGATTGGCTACATGACCCTGGTCAACCCGATTGGCCTGGCCCTGGGGCCTGCCCTGGGCGGCTTTCTCTACGAGGCGACGGGGTTTACCACGGCGTTTTTGGTGATGGGGGTGCTGGGTATTGTTGGGCTGCTGCTGGTGGCGCGGCTGCACGAGCCTTACCAGCCCAGGGTTGCGGCTGAAGATACAGGTTCAAAAGAGTTTTGGAGTCAGTTGTGGAGCGGGCGGGTGCGTACCCCAGCGATAATTTTGCTGCTGGTGGGGCTAGCCTTTGGCACCATCAGCACCTTTGTGCCGCTGTACGTGCGCGAGGCGGGTCTGGCGTTGAATGTGGGGCTGATCTACAGCGCGTCGGCTATGGCCAGCTTTGTGTCGCGGCTGGTGGTGGGGCGGGCCTCCGATCGCTACGGGCGAGGGCGGTTCATTACTGTCAGCCTGCTGGCCTACAGCTTGGGCATGGGTGTGTTTTGGCTGGCCCGCAGCACGCCGATGTTTTTGCTGGCTGGGCTAATTCAAGGGTTCGCGGGCGGTACGTTGATTCCTATGGTTGCGACGCTGATGGGCGATCGCTCGACCGCTAGCGATCGCGGTCGCACCTTTGGCCTGGCCATGGTTGGGTTTGACGTGGGTATTGCCCTGGCTGGCCCCATCTTTGGCACCATTGCTGACCAGCTGGGCTACCGGGGCATTTTTGGCCTCTCGGGCGTCATGACTCTGGTAGGGCTGGTGATTTTTGTCACCGCCAACAGCAAAGATCTCAGCCACTCCCTGGGGTTTGCTCTGGGAAGTGGCCGAGATGTCTACGCCACCGAACTATCTAATCCACGCTCTAGCGAAGCAGGATAGTTTAGCTATTGATTTGAAACGGGCGAGGAGGGATTCGAACCCCCGACACCGTGGTCCGTAGCCACGTGCTCTAGTCCACTGAGCTACACGCCCTCGTGCAGGCTTCTTATACTAGCATGATCTTTTGCCAAGGTTGTAGTCATGACCAATAATTCTTCTGTGACGGGGCCAGCATCGCCAGCGCTGACCCACCTCGATGCCCAGGGTCAGGCCCACATGGTAGATGTTGCCGCCAAGCCCCAGACCGTGCGGCAGGCCGTCGCCGAGGCCCTTGTGGTCATGCAGCCCCAAACCCTGGCCACAATCGAGGCGGGCGATGCCCCCAAGGGCGATGTGCTGGGCACGGCTCGCATCGCTGGTATTATGGCCGCCAAGCAAACCGCCCACCTGATTCCCCTCTGCCATCCGCTGCCGATTCAAAAGGTGGAGGTGCAGATCACCCCCGATCGCACCCTGCCCGGCTACCGCATTCAGGCAACGGTCAAAATCAAAGCCGAAACCGGGGTCGAAATGGAGGCCCTCACCGCCGCCACCGTTGCCGCCCTGACGCTCTATGACATGGCTAAAGGACTCGAAAAATCGATTGAGATTCGCTCCGTTCGTCTGCTGAGCAAAACCGGCGGCAAATCGGGCGACTACCGGGCAGAGGGGGTTTAGGCCTCGGGTTATCGGTCTATCAACATATCCCTGATCAACTTGCTTGCCGTTGCCTGCCAGGAGTCGAAGGAACGGCAACGAAATGAGAATTGCAGACTGTCCCCTCGATTATTGCGATCGCATGATCATCGCGCTCATCTCCGACTTTGGCACCCAAGACAGCTATGTAGGCGTCATGAAAGGGGTAATTGCAGGACTATGCCCCACAGCCCAAACGATTGATATTACCCACCACCTGCCCCCGCAGGATCTCTACGCCGCCCGCTTCACGCTGCTAAGCGCCTATCCCTACCTGCCACGGGGCACCGTTTACCTGGTGGTGGTCGATCCAGGGGTAGGTACCAGCCGTCGGGCGATCGCGGTGCAGACCCGCCAAGGGTTTCTGGTGGGTCCAGACAACGGCGTGCTCAGCGGTGTTTTAGAAAGCGAACCCATTCTGAACGCTGTAGAACTGGTCAATGCAGAGTTCTGGCGAGTTCCCCAGCCCAGCGCCACCTTCCACGGACGCGATATTTTTGCCCCAGCGGCAGCCCACCTGGCCAGCGGCATACCCATCGATCGCCTGGGGCCAGCGATCGATCCTCAATCCCTAAAAATACTGCCGCTCACTGCCCCAACCGCCACCGAAACAGGTTGGCAAGGCGTAGTGCAATACATCGATCGCTTCGGCAACGCCGCCACCACTATCCCCGCCAGCGCAGTAGAATCCGCCAATTGGACGCTGAGCCTAGGAGAAACCACCCTACCAAGCGGCAAAACCTACGGTGCAGTACCCTCTGGACAAGGATTAACTCTAGTGGGCAGCCACGGATTTGTCGAAATTGCCGTTAACCAGGGCAGCGCCAAAGAGCGATTTGGGCTAGCCGTAGGCGATCGCGTCTTTGTAACTCATTCACGCGCCAGGGACAAACCCAACCCACCTTAACCCGCACACTCACTCACCCATCCACTCACCCATCCACCCATCCACCTACTCCAAACCCCACCTACTCCAAATCCCGC
>PYGV01000442.1 GCA_003022385.1 filamentous cyanobacterium CCP3
CCCCACGGGCAACCACTTTCGCGTCATCGTTCCCATTACCAGCGGCGACACCCTGCAGCAGGTGCGCGCCGTCGAGCCTGAGGCTTTTCGCACCACGGTCGATGGTCAGTCGGTGGTGCAGGTGGGTCTGTTTCGCGATCGCCAGCGGGCCGATGAAGTCTACACCGCTCTAGTGGCGGCCAATCTGCCCGCCAAGATCGTCAGTGCCTCGGCTCCGGCGGTGGCCTCTACCCCGGTGATTCCATCCATTCCCCAGGGGGCGGTGGTGGTCGTCATTGACCCTGGCCACGGCGGGCGCGACCCCGGCGCCGTGGGCATCGGCGGCCTGCAGGAGAAGCAGATCAACACCGCTATCTCTAATCGAGTGCAGCAGCAGCTCCAGGCGGCGGGTATCACGGTGCTGATGACCCGCAGCAGCGATGTCTTTGTCGATCTCGACGCCCGTGCCCAGTACGCCAACCGGGCCGGGGCCGACTTGTTCGTCAGCATTCACGCCAACGCCATCAGCATGAGCCGTCCGGAGGTCAACGGGCTAGAGACCTACTACTTCTCCAGCGGCGAGCGGCTGGCCCGCAGCATTCACAGTGCGGTGCTGCAGAACGTCAGCATGCGCGATCGCGGCGTGCGCCAGGCTCGCTTTTACGTGCTGCGCTACACCACCATGCCCTCGGTACTGGTCGAAACCGGCTTCGTCACCGGAGCCGAAGACGCCGCCCGCTTCCGCGACCCCGCCGCCGTCAACCGCATCGCGGACGGCATCGCCCGAGGCATTTTGAACTATCTGGGACGGTAATTGAAGGTGAGGAGGATGGGGAAGGTGGGGGCGACCTGAGGTAAGTGGTTTCAAAGGGGGAGTTTGGCAATCCGATTGACCCACTCCTCAGCTAGACGGCAGCTTGGTAGCGAATGGACATAACTCCAAAGAGCGTCAAGTCTCAGTTGCCGTTGAAATAAAGTTTCGGACGGCTTTCACTACAGCCAAATCAGTACTGGTTTCCCATAGCTCAACCCATGCCTGAAGCTGCTCAGCCGATATCGTAGAAAACGCCAAGCTACGCTCCACCTCTCGGATTTTCTCGTTCCGCAAATCCAAAATTGTGACTCTACCGCTGCTATAAAGCCACAGTTCGGGCACCCCAAGCGCCTGGTAAATCGCCAATTTCCTATCCGACGCGCTGGCAATATCTACCTCAACCACCAGGTCTGGGGCCAGGTTTGGCGGCATCTCAGGGTTCAACCCCTGCACTAACCCGGCCTTCTGAATAAAAAAGCAGCTGTCGGGTTCAATGCCCTTGTCTAGGTCCTCCCGGTTCCAGGTGGTTGACCCCAGATCGACGATTTCGAGCCCCAGTTCTTCAGTCAGGGCAAAAATAATCTTGCTCAACAGCCGATTGATGATCTCATGGAGCTTGCTGGGTATGCGAATCTCCAGGCTGCCTTCACTGTAGGCCAACCGAGTAGCCCGGTTATCCCCAAGTTCGGCCAAAAACAGCTGGTAGTGCTGCCAGCTCAGCCCAAAGACCGTCATCGCGCTGCCGGGAAACAGCACAATTTGACTCAGCGGGGTGGCCAGGGCAACAGACATGGGCAGACAACCGCAATAACGGTAATGTCAGGATGATAACAAGGGTGTTAGGACTTTAGCGATCGCCTACTGCATCGCCATAAGCCCTGACAAAATCCAGTAGGATCAAGCAGTCTAGCAATTTGTAGGCACTGCCATGACTTTTGTACCCGGCCTGCTTGCGCGTATTACCCAAACCCCTGGTCAGTGTGGTGGTCGGCCCTGCATTCGAGGCATGCGAATTCGGGTGACTGACATCTTGGAGATGCTGGCTGAGAACGTTGATGTTGCCGAAATCTTGGAAGATTTTCCTGACTTAGAACCCGCAGACATTCAGGCTTGTCTGCTATTTGCTGCCCGGCGCACTGATTTTCCGCGACTGACAGCATGAGAATTTGGGTGGACGCTCAGTTAGGGACGCCCCCGCAAATTCTTTGGTTAACCTGCGGCAACGTCACCAATCGATACTTATGCCAACTGCTGACGTCTACCTTGCCTCAGGCGCTTGAGCAACTCCATCAAGGCGAAATGATCGTCGAGATTAGCAATTCTCCTTAACTTTATTCTTGAATATAAAGACAAAATGTTCTCCCAACCGACTCGCAAGCGCTTTGGCCAGCACTGGCTCACCGATGAGAAGGTGCTGCACCGCATGCTGGAGGCCGCTGATGTCACCCGGCAAGACACCGTGCTTGAGATTGGCCCCGGTACGGGGGCGCTGACCCGCTGGCTGCTGCCTTTAGCCAATGCCGTGATCGCCGTCGAGATCGATCGCGACCTGATCCGCAAGCTCAACCATCAGTTCGCCAAGCACGACAACTTTCGCCTGGTGCCGAGCGATATTCTTGAGCTGGATATTGCTGCCGCCTCGCGGGACAAGCACTTTGACTTTGGTGTTCCCAACAAAGTCGTCGCCAATATTCCCTACTACATCACCGGGCCAATTTTGGAGAAACTGCTGGGTACCCTGGCCTCGCCGAATCCTGACCCCTACGATGCGATCGTGCTGCTGGTGCAAAAAGAAGTAGCCGAGCGGCTCTACGCTCGCCCTGGGCGCAAAGCTTTTGGGGCGCTGTCGGTGCGGGTGCAGTATTTGGCCGACTGCGAACTGGTGTGCCCGGTACCGGCGCGGGCCTTTCAGCCGCCGCCCCAGGTCGATTCGGCGGTGGTGAAGATTACGCCTCGGCCACCGATCACCCCGTCAGATGACCTGGCCGGGTTCGATCGCCTGGTCAAGCTGGGCTTTGGCAGCAAGCGCAAGATGCTGCGCAATAACCTCAAGGGGGCAATCGATCGCGACGAGCTAGAAGCGATCATGACTTCCCTCAGCATCGAACCTACAGCTCGCGCCGAAGACCTCAGCGTTGAGCAGTGGGTAGCGCTGAGTAATACAATCCTGAAGCAGCCCCGCTAACGCTCTGGTTCTAATCTTAAAATGCGCCTTTACTCCCTGCTGGCCGCCGCCAAAATCAACCTCTACCTCGAAATCGTGGGCAGCCGCCCTGATGGCTTTCACGAGCTGATCATGGTAATGCAGAGCATTAGCCTGTGCGATCGCATTACCGTGCGCAGCATTGGCGTCGACGAAATTCGGGTGCGCTGCGACCCCCCCCTGGTGCCCGCCGATGAAACGAATTTGGCCTACAAGGCGGCGGCGCTGGTGAGCGATCGCTGCCCTGGGGTCA
>PYGV01000443.1 GCA_003022385.1 filamentous cyanobacterium CCP3
CCCCTGCACCGCCACCGGAGCCAGGGCACCACGCCCCACCCCGCCAATCAAAATCGGCGCAAATAGCACCGTGGCCAAGGCCAGCATTAGCACCTGAGCCAGCACCCCCCGGCCATCGCCATGCACCACCAGGCGGCGGTAGGCCGAGGCAAAGCCAAAACTGGCGTGGTACAGGGTGAGGCCAAACAGTGTGCCCACCAGAAATAGGGCGCTCTGTCGCCAGCCAAACGAGGTTAGCCCTGCCGCCAGGGCAATCACCACTGCGAGCAGGATGTAGAGAAGAAATGACTGCGACTGCGGCAGTTGAGTGCGCGATCGCTCGACAAACTGAGTCATAGCAAACCTACATCAAGACATCACGAAAAGCGGCCTCGGGTAGAGCGACGAGGTTTTTCATCGTCCTCCTCCTCCTCCTCCTCATCCTCATCGGGCTGGGTGGGTGCGCAGGCGGCCACCGGATTGAGGGTGTCAGAGCCAGTCGTCTGAAACGTCGTTGACCAAAACGTGCTCCCCGCCAGAATGAGGGGGGTTAAGGCACTGGCTATCAGCAGCAGTCGCAGCAGCATAGAATCGTCATTCCTCAAAAATAGTTCGTTCTCCCAGTCACAGCACCGATAGCCCCGATTGGCGGTAAAAAAAGGTAGCTAGCTGCCCCTATGGAATACAACCAGCTACCCGATAGCTATCGGTGCTGCTTTCTCAAGCAGGCCTTAAACGTTGGGGTCACGCCCCGTTGCCACCGGCAGGTCAGACTGGGCAGAGTACTCCGTCCAGGAACCTTCATAAATGCGCACGTTGGGGTAGCCCAGCAGATGCTTCAGCACCACGTACTGCAATGAGGCTTCCCTCCCGGTGCTGCAGGTCACAATGATGTCGTCGTTGGGGGCAATCTCCCGACGGGCGAGCAGCGCGCGAATCTCATCCAGCGCCTTGAGCTGGTGGAAGTTGTCTTCGCCCACAGTGAAGCTGGGCCAGGGAACATTCTTGGCTCCAGGAATATGGCCGTTGCGAATGAACAGGTCTTCTTCACCGGCAAACAGCGCGGGCGGGCGCGGGTCAATGAAGGTGACTCGGGCGCTGCGGTCGCGCACAGTCGATCGCACCTGATCCAGGGAGACGCGAATATCGCTGTTGTCGGTGAGGGCAAAGTTGCCGCGATCGTACTGGGGAAACTCCTTCGTCACCGGCAGGCTGGCATCCTTGTAGGCTTTAAAGCCGCCGTCCAGCACCGACACGCGCCCGCCATAGCCGCTGCGCTCCAGCAGGTAGGCCACCTGGGTGCTGCCTAAAATGCTGTTGCCATCGGAGTAGATCACGACATGGCTGTTGTTATTCACCCCGGCTTCCTGGAACAGCGACTCAATTTTTTGTTGTTCCCAAAACTGCACCGGCAGCCGCCCATTGGGGCCACGAAAGGTGTTTTCGGCAATATTCACCGCACCGGGAATGTGGCTGTTGATATAGTCCAGCGGGTTGGCTCGCACATCCAAAATGCGCAAATTACCATCGCGAGAATGCTGTGCCACCCACTGGGGGGTAACGAAATCGATGGTCGTTGCCGCTGCACTGGGTTGCACCAGGGCGGGCAGGGTAGCCACGGCGAGCACCGCCGTCAAAAAGGTAATCAGCTGAACTTTCCAGCGCTGTAGTTGTTTGACCATTGCATGAGACTCCTTATATGTTGATCAGTTGTCGTTGAGAATCGCCACCTCATGGCCGAGAGCCGACAGGTGCAACACCGCAGGCCAGCTGCAAAAGCCGTCGCCGCCGAGAATCAATATCCGCAGCGACTTGGTAAGGGCCTGAGCGTTAGCCACCATCTAGACGACCTCCTGCTGGTCGGGCACAGCGTCGCCATAGTAGGTGTGCAGAAACTGCTGAATTTGGGGCTGCTCTGACCCCAGGCCATGGGCTTTGACCCGGTCGAGAAAGGCATCCCGCGAGAGCTGCTCCTGGGTTGCTATGGCCACCAGCGCCACCGCCGTCGCCCGACCGCCGCCCCGGCAGTGAATCAGCACCGGCTTCGGCAAAGCATCTAGCGCCACGAGGGCAGCGTCTAGAGCTTCGGCCCCCGGTGTGGTGGGGCTCAGCGGAGTCTGGGCATAGCCCAGACCAACGGCGGCGGCCAGATCGACTTCGTCGGGCAGGGTGCCGGGTTCAGTAGGCGATCGGAGATTCAACACCGACTTGAACCCCTGGGCCGCTGCCTGCTCAATCTGCTCGGGGGTCAGTTGTCCAGCACTGCTGTAGTTGTCATCTCCGGCGTGAATGTTGTCTGTCATGGCTAAAAACAGGTTGTGTGCCCAGGGGATCGATCAAGGTGCCATTGCAAAAGCACCTTGATGCGTACTGCATTCCCGGCAAATCTAAACGCACAAGAATCGTACATGAAATCAAAAATGTTTGCAATCCGGTTGAAAGTTACTGGCTGTTGTGCCATAGTAGCAAGCATCAATCAATCACCGGTAAACCCATCGGATTTTCGGTGTATGCAATGGTAAGGATGGAGTGACTTGGCCATTCACGCGGGATATATCGAACCCAGCGACTGGCTCAATCTGATCTTTCGGGTAGGGCTGTCGGTCGTTATCGGTGGGCTGGTTGGCTTTGGGCTATGGCAACTGGCTGTTGTAGGAACAGGGCCATGCTGATCGTCCTCAGTGGCGTTAAGCAGGCCCAGCGGCCTATCCCCATGCCATTGGGGCGATTGCCCTCGCGGTCGGCCAAAGTCTCCGCTACAGAATCACCGCCGGAGCACTCAGCGGTGAGATCGCGCCCCAGCCGCTTCTCCTTCTATTCAAGGCCGGACTAGTTCCCAACGCATCCTCTTGAGATTTTCCTGTTGTTTCCACTGGTTTAAGCGCCATGACAACTCCCCAAACCCAGCTCAGACTCAGAATCTACGGCTCCCCTCAAGTGTCTGTTAAATCGCTGCTCGAAGACCTGGCTGAAAGCTGCCGGGTGGTTGTGCAGGCGATCGCCCAAAACGGCCAGTTCACGACCTTTTCAGTTAACAGCCTGGCCCAATCCACCGCCCTTGAGATTGAGCTATCTGGCCCAATCAACGCCGTGCAGTGCTGGCTCAAGCAGCTGCAAAAATACCCCATCACCATTCAGGGCAAAGGCCATGCCGATGGCGATAGCTGGCACTACTAGGTAAAGTTTCCGTTGTTCTCTCTACTCTCTCCGCCATGACATCCTTTTCTCTTGATACCTCTGAAACCGCCCTCGCCTACTC
>PYGV01000444.1 GCA_003022385.1 filamentous cyanobacterium CCP3
GAGCCAGCGACACCAGCGCAGCCTCCAAACGGTTGAGGTCCTCAGGGTTAAGGCGCTGGCTGAGATCCACCCCCGCCGCCGCTGTCTGGGGTTCCATCAGCTGCAGCAGCCAGCCCTGGGCTTTGCGCCCCAGGTTCTGCATGGCCTGCTGTAAACGGGTGCGATCGCTTACGCTCAGCGCCAAAAAGTCTTCCGGGTAGACCTGGGTGCAGAGGTGGTAGGTAGCCATAATCACCTGCCGTCGCATGGCCTGACCCAGCACCGACAAATAGGTCGCGTAAAGTTGGCTAAACTCTGCGGCCAGAGTGGCGGTAGCACCCTCCAGCGCGTTGATATCTTTGCGAATGATTTCTACTGGCCTTACCATCCCTCTCTGCCCATGCCATACCTGATTATAGAGATATCTCAAAGTCCAGCTCAGGGTTTATCGGTTTCCATTGGCAAAATTCCCCTGCTGACTGTGAGTTGGGTTGATACAAAAACGGGGGCGCCAAAGCACCCCCGTCCCCTAGCCCACAAAGGCTTTAGTTACTTTTTCTTCTTCTTTTTCGCCGATTCTTTGGCGGGTTCTGCGGTAGCTTCTGGTGCGGCGGGCGCCGGTTCTGGTGCGGCTTCCTTCTTCATGCCGGTTTGAGCCGCAACCTCGTCGGCAAAGTTGGTCTCCTCTTTCTCAATGCCCTCACCCAGCACAAAGCGGGAGAAGCGGCGCACCTGAATGTTTTCGCCCAGCTTGGAGATCGCCTGCTTAATCAGCTCTTCCACCGAAATGTTTTGGTCTTTGATGAAGGGCTGATCCATCAGAGATAGCTCTTTCAACCGCTTTTGAATGCGGCCTTCAACAATCTTCTCCTGCATAGCGGCAGGCTTGTTGGCGATATCGTCGCGTCCCATTTCAATGGCTTTTTCTTTCTCGGCCACCTCAGCGGGAATATCGCTGACCCGCACGTACTCCACGTTGGGGCAGGCGGCAACTTGCATGGCAACATCGCGCACCAGAGACTTAAATTCGTCGCGACGAGCCACAAAGTCGGTTTCGCAGTTGATTTCCACCAGCACGCCGACCCGGCCACCAGTGTGAATGTAGCTATCGACTAGGCCTTCAGCGGCGACCCGGCCCTCTTTCTTAGACGCCGAAGCAATGCCCTTTTGGCGAAGCCATTCAATAGCTTTTTCGATATCGCCATCGTTTTCTTTCAGGGCTTTTTTACAGTCCATCATGCCTGCGCCGGTCTTGTCGCGCAGGTCTTTAACGAGTTTTGCAGAAATTTCTGCCATGGTGATTTAACGTCCTAACGCGCTGTCGTCGAACTCAATACAAACAAAGGGGAAATACCTTAGTTCAGCTTAAACCCCTGCGGCCTCTTTCGGAGGATGCTTCCTAAGAGTCGCACCGGCTCCTGAACCAGGGGGGAATTGGGAAACTGCGGGATGGGAACAGTTGAGACAGCCTTCTCTTCAGGCCGCAGTAAGAAAGCCTCAGGGCATGTCGGCAATTCTAGCCACCACCCTTGTCCCATCGGCATTGCCCCACCCGTTCCCTCAAATAGGCCAAAGCAGTCTGAGGGCTGCAACGGCTGGTGAGCAGCCACCAGCCGCTAGTTGAAGTCAGCTTTTAGTCTTCGTCGCTGTCGGCTGCGGGAGCATCGTAGCCGTACTCGTCGTCCTCGGCCCCATCGTAGTCGTACTCGTCGTCATCGCCACTCGACTGACCACCGTGGGAACCCTCGTAGATGGCGTCGGCCAGCTTGCCCAAGATCAGCTTGATCGAACGAATGGCGTCGTCGTTGCCGGGGATAGGCACATCCACCAGGTCGGGGTCGCAGTTGGTATCCAGCAGCGAAATAATGGGAATGCCGAGCTTGTGGCACTCCGAAACGGCGTTATATTCGCGCTTAATGTCGACAATGATGGCGACATCGGGCACCTTGCGCATGGTCTTGATACCGCCCAGGTACTTTTGCAGCTTCTCTAGTTCGCGGCGCAGCACGGCGGCTTCTTTCTTGGGGCGCAGGTCAATGGCCCCAATCTCTTCCATGCGCTCCAGCTCTTTCAGGCGGTTGGCGCGAGATTTAATCGTTTCCCAGTTGGTCAACATGCCGCCCAGCCAGCGCTGGTTGACGTAGTGAGACCCACAGCGGCTCGACTCCTGGGCCACAATGCCGGCTGCCTGGCGCTTGGTGCCAATAAACAGAAACTTCTGGCCCTGCTCAGCGGCGCTGCGGACAAAGGTGTAGGCCTCTTCCATCAGCTTGGCGGTCTGCACCAGGTCAATGATGTGGACCCCGTTGCGGGCGGTGAAGATATACTGGTCCATCTTCGGGTTCCAGCGGCGGGTTTGGTGGCCGAAGTGAACCCCAGACTCAAGTAGCTCGGGTAGAGTAATAACGGGCATTTGGTTTTGACTCCTTTCGGGTTAATCCTCCATTCGAACGTGCTTTCCCAGCGGGAAAGACCCGAAAATTCGAATGTGCGATTTTGACAACTTTACTAGGGTATCACAGTGGGAGCCTGGTTGTAGCTTTGCTGAAACGTTACCTGCGCTGGGGAATTGTGGCCGCCGCGATCGCCTTTCTAGCCCACACCCTGGCCACCCATTGGAGCGAGGTCACCGCTATTCGTTTGCGCTCCGGCGGGACAGGTTTCTTGGGGGCAGCGCTGGTGACGACTCTGCTAGCCCACGCCTGGTCGGGCTGGGTCTGGAGCTGGATTTTGCAGGCGCTGCAGCAGCCGGTGCTGGGTACCTGGAGCACGCCCGTCTACCTCAAAACCAACTTGCTGAAATACCTGCCGGGCAACGTCTGGCACTTCTATGGCCGAGTGCGCGCCCTGGGAGAGATCGGCGTGGCCCGAGGGCCAGCCATCGTCGGTGTGGTGCTAGAACCCCTGCTGATGGCCGCCGCCGCCCTGCTGCTGGGGTTGGCCAGCCCCACCCCCTACTGGCCGGGGCAAATCGCGGTGCTGGGCCTGGTGCTAGGAGCAGTTCACCCCCGCTGGCTCAACCCGCTCATGAACCGACTGGGGCAGGCCAAAACTAAGGAAGACGCTGAACCACTACCCCCAGCAGCCCTAAACCACTACCCCCTCAAACCGCTGCTGGGAGAACTAGGGTTTGTGCTATTGCGGGGTCTGGGGTTTGGGCTAGTTATTAGTGCCATTAACCCTCTGCCTGCGGATCTTTGGCTCTCGGTGGTGAGCCTCTTTAGCTTGGCCTGGCTGGCGGGGCTGGTGATCCC
>PYGV01000117.1 GCA_003022385.1 filamentous cyanobacterium CCP3
GGGATGAGTTCAAAATTCAAACTTGAAAATTCAAAATTTTGCACTTTGCCCTTTGAATTTTGCACTTTATTTAGTTCGTCGTGAGGACTCTCAATGCTCAATCTGTGGGTGACCACCAGCGGCACCTGGATCAATGTGGCCACTGTTGTGCTGGGTACGGCTCTGGGGCTGATGCTGCGCAGCCGTCTGCCAAAGTCGATGCGGCAGATTATTACCCAGGCGGTGGGGCTGATGACCCTGGTGATTGGTGTATCGATGGCGGCCAGTTTGTCGGCGATCGAGGCTGGCCCGATTGACGGCATTATTCTGGCGCTGCTGGTAATGGTGGCGGGCGGTCTGCTGGGCGAATGGGGACAGATCGAGAAGCGGCTGTCGGTGCTGGGCGACTGGCTCAAGGCCAGAGTGCGGGGCGGAGGGCGCTTTACCGAGGGGTTTGTGGCGGCTAGCCTGCTGTTTTGCATTGGCCCCATGGCCATTGTGGGCAGCCTTAACAACGGTCTGGCGGGTGACAATACCCTGCTTACGCTCAAGGCGACGATGGATGGGCTGGCTGCGATCGCCTTGACCGGCACCTACGGCATTGGCGTCGGCTTTTCGGCCCTGAGCGTGCTGGTATTGCAGGGGGGGCTGTCGCTACTGGCTAGTGGCTCGGGGGCGATCGTGCCAGACCCGGCCACCAGCCCCCACGTTTTGCTGATTACCGGCACGGGCGGGCTGATGATTTTGGGTATTGGCCTCAACCTGCTGGAGATTGGCCAGGTGCGGGTGGCTTCGTTTCTCCCGGCGCTGCTGCTCAGCCCCCTAGCGATCGCCCTGGCCCAGCGGTTGTGATCTAAACCCAAACCCCTCCCCATCGCCTACCAGAGAGGCTTTTGAACCTACAGACGAAGTTTTCAAGAGCGTTTACATGACGTCGTCCAGCCTGAGGGCAAGGTTGGGGAAAATAGCCGATGTTAGCGGCTGACCCAAACGATAGTGCTGTTTGTGGTATGACTCCTCAATTAGCTGACATACGGTAATGGTCGGTTGCTTTGGTCTGCCGATAAACTCAATGCCTCCCAGCCCCCGAAAATCAACAATCCAATATTCCTCAATCCCCAGTAAGGCATACTCTTCAACCTTGCGGGCATAGTCATCTTGCCAGTTGGTGCTGACGACTTCGACGACCATCGCGATCGCCTGCCCAGATGTGATCACAGGTTCTTTTTGCCAGAGCGGTTCTATAGCCAGAGTAGCTTCGTCTAATACAACAACATCGGGGCGTAGGGCTGTTGCAGCAGCAGCGGGAGGTTTAATTAAGCAGGTTTTAGGAATCGTCCAGCCTCGGTTGAGGCGAAGAATTTCTGCAAACAAGTAGCCAGCAAGTTTGCCAGCGACGAGTTCATGGGGGCCGGTAGGTTCCAAATTTCTCAGCTCCCCATCGATCAGTTCATAGTGGGGGTTATCCCCATACTGGGTCAAAAAATCTTCAAAACTCAGGGTTTTAGCTGGCGTGAAAGTCATGAATTGCCCCTGCTGCTAAGACTGTATGCTGCTGAGATTGCGGAGGACCGCAATCAGGGCTAAAAGAGTTGTTAAACATCCTACCAATCGAAGATAACAACCGGCTGATATGCCCGCCACGTGATGGGCAAAGCTGCGGCGCGTCTCCCTGACAGGGTAAGATCTGACGTTGGTTGAGCAACTGAGAGGACAGACCCCTGAAAACCCGCGTAATTATCGTTCGCCACGGGCAGAGCACCTACAACCAGCAAAAGCGCATACAAGGCCACTGCGACGAGTCAGAACTCACCCCCGCTGGTGAAGCCCAGGCGCTGCAGGTGGGCCAGGCGCTGGTGGGCATTCCCTTTGATGCGGTATGGGCCAGCCCCTTCAAGCGCGCCCGCAAAACGGCAGAAATCATTACCGCTGAGCTGCAAAAGTCAGCCCCTGGCCTAGCCGCACCCAGCTTCAGCGACAACCTCAAGGAAGTCAGCCTGCCCCTGTGGGAGGGGGTACCCTTTGCCGAGGCCGAGGCCCAGCATCCCGAAATCTTCGACCAGTGGCGCACTGATCCGGCCAATTTTGTGATGGCCGTGCCTCAGCCGGATGGCTCGACGGCAGACTTTTACCCGATTCGCGAGCTGTACCAGCAGGCGGCGCGGCTCTGGCAGGAGCTGCTGGCGGCGCACCAGGGCCAGACTGTGCTGATCGTGGCCCACAGCGCTATCAACCGGGCGCTGGTGAGTACCGCCATTGGGCTAGGGCCAGAGCGCTTTAACAGCCTCAACCAGGCCAACTGCAACATCAGCGTGCTCAATTTTGCCGGCGGCTGGGGCAGCCCGGTGCAGGTCGAAGCCATGAATCTGACCAGCCATATGGGTGCGCCGTTGCCCGATATGCGGCGCGGTCACAAGGGTCCGCGGATGCTGCTGGTGCGCCACGGCGAAACCGAGTGGAACCGCCAGGGGCGCTTTCAGGGCCAGATCGATGTGCCGCTCAACGACAATGGCCGCGCCCAGGGGGGGAAGGCGGCAGAGTTCCTCAAACCCGTGGCGATCGATGCGGCTTACACCAGCTTTATGGCCCGGCCCAAAGAAACGGCGGAAATCATTCTGCAGCACCACCCCGACCTGACGCTGCACTCGGTCAACGAGCTGCGAGAAATTAGCCACGGCGAGTGGGAAGGGCTGTACGAGTCGGAAATTGAAAGCAACTACCCCGGCATGCTGGAGCAGTGGCAAAGCCAGCCCGAAACGGTGCAAATGCCGGGGGGCGAAAACCTGGAGCAGGTGTGGCTGCGATCGATCGCGGCCTGGAAGGAGATTGTAACCGCCCACAGCGGCGGCGATGACGTACAAACGGTTCTCGTTGTCGCCCACGACGCGGTGAATAAAGCGCTGCTGTGCCACGTGCTGGGGCTGGGGCCAGAGTCGTTCTGGCGGTTCAAGCAGGGAAATGGGGCGGTGAGCGTCATTGACTACCCCAACGGCATCGACAGCGCCCCGGTGCTGACCACGGCCAACATTACCATTCACCTGTCGGGCAGCGTGCTCGATAAAACCGCTGCGGGGGCGTTGTGACCAGGGCTGATGGGACGCAGGTCCAGTTCATTCAGCAGGTGCGAGTGCTGGATGCGGTAACGCAGAGCGATCGCGTGGTCGATGTGCTAGTGCAGGATGGGGTGGTGACAGAAATAGCCCCTTCCATCACCGTTATCCCCGCCAGTGCTGAGATGATCGCGGGCGAGGGCAAGGTCTTGCTGCCGGGCCTGGTGGATTTCTACAGCCACTCGGGGGAACCGGGATATGAATCACGGGAAACTCTGGAATCGCTGCTGGCCGCTGGGCAAGCGGGAGGCTTTACCCGGCTGGGGATTTTGCCCGATACCGAGCCTGCGATCGACCATTCAGCGATGGTAGAGAAACTGTTGGCGCGGCGGCAGACAATCGCTCAAACTGATCCCTCTCTACCTCATTGCCATCTCTGGGGTGCTCTAACCCAGGGGGCCCAGGGCCAGCAGATGACCGAGCTGGCGGAGCTGGCAGCGGCCCCGATCGCGGGCTTTGCCGACGGGCGAGCGATTCAAAATCCATTACTGGTGCAGCGGCTGTTGCAGTACCTCAAGCCCTTGGGCAAGCCGGTAGCGCTGTACAACTGCGATCGCACCCTGCGAGACAGCGGCGTGGCCCGCGAAGGTCCGTTTTCGCTGATCTACGGTCTGGTGGGCGACCCGGCCAGTTCTGAGACCGCTGCCTTGGCCGCGCTGTTGGAATCCGTTGCTGAAATTGGCACCCCGGTTCACCTGATGCGGCTTTCTACCGCACGCGGCGTGGAGCTGGTGCGGCAGGCCAAAGAACGCGGGTTGCCCGTGACCGCCAGCACCACCTGGATGCACCTGTTGTTCAGCGCCAAAGATTTGGGCGGCTACGACCCCAACCTGCGCCTGTCGCCGCCGTTGGGAAATCCTGAAGACCAGGCGGCGCTGATTGCGGGGGTAAAGACGGGGGTAGTAGATGCGATCGCGATCGACCACACCCCACATACCTACGAAGACAAAACCGTGGGCTTTCCTTCAGCACCTCCCGGTGCGATCGGCCTGGAGCTGGCCCTGGGGATTTTGTGGGATGCCTTTGTGGTCAATGGCGACTGGTCGCCGTTGACCTTGGTTCAGGCACTGAGCACGAATCCTGCGGGCTGCTGGGGCCAGAGCCCGCCGACTATTCAGGCCCAGCAGCCTGCGGAAATGATTTTGTTTGACCCAGCAGAGCATTGGACGGTGAGCACAGCGACGCTGCGATCGCTTTCGGCCAATACCCCGTGGCTGGGGAAAGCGATCCCCGGTCGGGTCGTGCGCACCTGGGTGCCGCCGCTTTAGCTAACCTCAGGGAAGATCAACGTCCATCGGAGGGGCAAACCACCGTTTGCCCCCGCCTCAATTCAGCAACGCCGATTCCTACGCTATCCAAACAGACGATCGCGCTGTAGATAGCGCAGCACATCGTCAGGGTCGGGGCGAATCATAACTCCGGTGGCGGGCAGGGCGATCGCGCTGGGGTTCCATTCGATGCGCTCGATGGCGTGGTGCAGATGCAGGTGGTCGATGGTGTGCTGGGTGTCGGCCTCGCTGCCCACCAGGTACAGCCGCAGCCGTCTGCGCCTGCGCTGGGCGGTGTCGTCGGGCCGCACGGGCAGGGCCGCCTCCGGTAACGGGGACGGCACAAAGTATTGAATGTGTAGCATCTGAGGGGATTCCTCCACGAAGGGTTGGTAGGAATCCCCGAATATCTGGCCACCCAAAGACGCAGAGCTAACGCAGGGTGGCAAAATAAGCACAGCCCATAGACAGCTCGGACCTGTCGAAGGGTCAGGCGCTGGTTGGTGTTGTCACCACCTTCCAGTGCCGCCGACCAAATGTTCGGGGATGAAGTTGCACGGGAACAACTCTAGTCAAAAACAATACCCCATTCGCTCGACGTACACAACTGTAGGACGAGGTCGAATTAGCGCGATTGGACAAGCTGAATCGGCACATGGCGGCGGCGATCGCAGCGGTTGGAGATATATTGGAGTCTATCTGCGATCGCTACCCGGTGTAGCCTGAGAAGCTGATTGAATGGGGTGTTAGGGAGGCTGAAGCATGACCAATAGCCGCGATCGCCTAGATCAGATAGAGGCACTGCTGGCTGAGAATGCACGGCAGCTGACTGAGAATGCACGGCAGCTGGCTGAGACCCGACAGCTGGTGGAGGGTAATGCGGCTGGTCTTAGAGAGACTCGCGCCATTACAGAGAGCAATGCCCGCGCCGTTGAGGCATGGGGTGACCGCATTACCCAGGGAGAGCAGCAGACTGAGGGACGGCTGGAGACTGCGATCGCAGATACGGTGGCCATGATTGCTGACCTGGGGCAACAGCAGCAGGACGCTAGGGAACGCTCCGAGCGGCTTCATGCGGAGCAGGGCGAACGGTTTGAAATTTTCCTGCAAGACGCCAGAGCTGACCGGCAACGCTTTGATGAAGCGCTAGCAGAGCAGGGTGAGCGGTTTGAAATGTTCTTGCAAGACGCCAGAGCCGACCGGCAACGCTTTGATGAAGCGCTAGCTCGTGGCGATCGCGATCGGGCCTTGAACGAGATGGAGCACCGGGCGTTTCGTGAAACCTTCCAGACTCTGCTGGCAGAGGTCGCTCGTATTTGACAGCGGTTAGCCGGTTAGCCACACCCACCCCGCCTATCGAGGTGATCTGAAAAGTTAGGATTCTGGCTTCATCGAATTCTGCCGAAAGCTTGATTTTGGGTAGGGTGGGTTCTCGGCCTCAGGCCCGCCCTGTAGTGTTGCAAGCGCTCTGCTCTGGCCGGAACGCACCGTTTGCGTCAAGGGAGAAGTTGGTAGGTTGGGTGAAACAAAGTGGAACTCAACACCAGTAGGAGTTTGCTGGGTTCCGCTGGCGCTACACCCAGCCTACGCTGAGCTAACTCGGTTAAGCTACATCGGCGCTATCGGCTGGGCGGCGGGTGCGCTTTTGGCGCTCCGATTTGCGGCGGCCACCGGCCATTTCGTATTCGCTGCTGTCTTTGCCGTAGCGGACGCCAAAGCCCGAGAGCATGTGGTCAGAAAAATCCATTAGCTTGCGCTCGGCCATCAGCATGTCGTTGTAGGCCCCATCGACCATTGGGAGCATGCGGTTGTAGGCCATCAGCTTTTCGTGCATGTCTTGAATGTGCTCTTCGTAGCCAGTCATGGTGTAGCCGTTGCCAAAGTCAATGGCTTGAATGACGGACTGCATACCGGCGATGCGGCGGCGGGCTTTTTCGAGCGCCTGGGAACTTCTTTTTTGTCTTGCCATTGGGGTGTCTCCAAAAGTGAAACGATAAGACCGAGTTTTGCAGTTTCGGGTGAAGGGATTGTGCAGTTTCAAGAGCCTTTTATGGTAGTCATAAAGGCGTCATGGCTTACCGTTTCCGAGATGCATCCCTGGAGTTGCGTGGTTCGGTTATATATTCACTTTAGGCAGCGGAAAAGAGGACCGCTTGAGTGGCAATTCGGAACAGCGATGTTCCAATTTGCTGAGTTACATTTCCGTAGCTACGGAGGTTTGGGGCTAAAATGTGGGCGATAGTCGCTAATGCCCTGGCGTTAGTTGAAAATGGGTAGGCAATGTGGACTATTGCTTATGTGTTAGTGACTACGGCTTAAGCAATACTAATTATTGGGGCAAAGTTTCTGTGGTTTGTACGGAGGTTGGGGCGGATTGGGTGGGCGATCGCTCAAAATGTTCGCTCAACTATAGGCATTGCTTAAGCGTTAGTTTATATTGCACAGGCATAAGTTATTAGTGACAGCCGTAATCGCGTATTTTTGAAGACCATTTTTGTGAGTCACTTTACGTTCGACCCACACTACATGACTATTTTTGGTGCCCTAGCTCTGCTGGGGCATCCTGGATTTGTTAGAGTAGCCTAGAATTAGGTTCCGCTTTTTAGCATCAGTCATGAACAGCATCCAGCTGCGCAAAGCCATAAACCAGTCTCTCGATCAACTTTTGAAGATTGCTTTTGCTTAGCAGGTGAAACTTTCAACTTTCCGGCTCAAGTTGGGCACTAGGAACAAAGTCAAGACTTCGCTACGTAATCTGTTCCAATGCTAGGAACGCCCTACGATAAAACGTGATCACACTAAACTAATAGATAGTACTGGATTCTGCTCCTTCCGGAGCACCATAATTGCAATCAAAAATTTGAGAAGGGTCAATACTTACACTGAAAGGTAAAGAGTGATCTCCTCTATAGAAAAAGCCGTTAATGTAGGTTGTGTGTATGCCTCCTTCAATTAAACCCCTTACTCTGTCTAAACCAAGATTTATTGGATAAAAAAGCAAATATGAGTTACCTACAGTATTAGCGGAATCTCCGCGCCCTAACAATGGACGATTCTCTGGGAACAAACGGTCCATCTCCACTGAGTTATAACTTCCTCTAACATAGTAGTCAAACTTAGATGATTCGTAATCACCAGTAAAAACCCTTAACCTATGCTGCCCGGAGTCCCAGTAAGCTCTTCCATACAACCATGGAATAACTGGAAGATAGCCAGCATTCTTGTCTATTAAATTTGATGACACGTCCCAGTCTAATTCCTCATATTTTTTCAGTGTATATAGCTCTGTAGGCTCTTCAGATAAATGAAGCCAACCTACTTCGTAATATAATCTTGTAAAATTGGCAATTTTTTGCCGACCATCAGAGTCGTCAGATATTTTTTCGACATCTTCGAGCCCTTCCTGATAAATTTTTTGTTGCACTTGGAAGCCAAATCGGCTTTGTCCATTGACTTGCGAGTGATTAGCCCAAAGGTCATTAATTTCTTTCAAATCCGAACACGAAATATTGTTAAAAGAAATTTCATATGGATTTCTGGAAAGACTCAAAAATGCTATTGACTCCCAGGTTAAAAGATCAGCTTTTCTCCATTCACGTTGGGTCAGAAAAACCTCAATTTCTCGAATCATTTTTTTCGCTCTAAATGCATAATGTTTCTTGAGCGAAGCCTTAGCCAAAATGCGCCAAGGATACCAATCTTGGTATCCAAGCAAGGAATATATTAGTTCATGATAATACTCTAATATATTATCTTCCGTTATATCATGACGCTCATTGTTGACATAGCTGAAAGCTTTATCGTAGATTCCCTTAGGAAAGACTGTTGGCTGTTGTTCTTCATATAGGTTTCCCAAGACGGCATAAGAGAAGAAAGCGATTGTTCTTCCCCTCAACGAAGAGGTGAATAAAGGTTGGTTTTCGTCGATCAATTGGATGCTTTCATGAATTACTACTGATGCTTCATCCTCTTTGCCTAGATGTAGGTTTGCTAAGGCGATGCTACTCTTTAAGAATGCCTCCTTGAACTCAGCTTTGTTTTCTGTAAAATCCGTAAAGGATAAGCCCAACTGTTCAATTGAATCTGTCGCTTCGCCTGATTTTTCATATTCATAAAGGCTATTTATTAAGCTTGATATCTCATTGACTGTAGCAATGGCTTCCGCAATTTCATCTTGCTGCTGATTGAGTATAGCAAGCTCCTGAGTCGCCGCCGACAAGTTCTGCTCAGCGTTACTCAGCTCAGCTTGAGCTTGTTTGACTAAACTTTGCGCTTCCTCTTTAGCCTTGATTGCCTTTTCTGCGGTTACTTGAGCATTGCGAGCAGAGACTTCAGCTTCTTGCTGGCTTTTTTGGGCATCTTCCAATTTTCTTTCAGCTTGATTCACCTGATTTTCGGCTACAACTAGCTGAGCTTTTGCTTTTTCCCGATCACCTTCAACTAATTGCAGTTCCCTTTGTGATTCCTTTAATCCTTTAATAACTTCCTCACGCTGTTCATCCATCTCTTGGAGTTCTTTCCGGGCCTGTTCTAATTCCTGCAAAGCCTTATCAGCTTCCTGTCGAGCTCCTCTCAGTTCTTCCCCAGAGACAATTGTCAAAACTCCTAATAACGCCGCTGCTATCAATGCCACCCCTAGCACCAAGCCGCCACGCCGGATTTTTTGTTGTGCTTGCCAATTTGCCTCCGCTTGAACTTGCTCTGCCGCTTCTGCCGCCTCCCGAGCCGTTCTCTCCCGCGCTAATTCAGATTCTTGCTCTTTAACCGCAATTTCCTCTTCCCGTTGCCGAGTACGACTGGCAGCTAAGAATTCTCGATCCTCAGCACTCAGAGTAGTTTTTGCACCAGCCCACTGCTCAGCTTCGATCAAGGCTCCTCCCCGCAACAGTCGAGAGCTATCCGTCTTACCAGAAGCAACCCAAGCGCGGAAGCTTTCTGAGTAGGGACGCAGCTTCTGAAGTTCTGTATTAATCCAGGCTTCGTTAAAAACAGCGGCATAGATAGGGTTATACACTCGCAGCTGGTTATCTCGCTTTACCACCAGCCCAGAAAGCTGTAGCTCCCGTTCTTCGGGCCGATTGTTTGCTGATAGCTCTCCTGCTTGCAAAATTTGGCGGTACAGCTCCAGCAAATACCCCGCTTTCTGCTCATCATCCAGCAGCCGTTTGCAAATCGTCTTCAGGTGCTCCTGGTGGTCTTGAGATTCCCAATGCTCAATCAGTCGAGAGTTTACTAACTGCTGAACCTGGGCAGCCTCCTCTCCTGATGAGATGGCACTATCGGAATCCGCTACTAGCTGACACAACCGCTGGGTTAGAAAGGGCTGCCCTCCGGTCCAATGCAAAATCTCTCGCAAGACTTCTTCAGGTCGCTCGGCTTGATCGGATAGCCCAGCCGCTAAGGGCAACGCCTCCTTAAACTCGAAGCCCTTCAAGTCAATGCTTTGACCGATATTAAACGGCGTACGCTTAGCATCTCCAATCAGCTCAGAGGGGGCGGCCACCCCCAGCAACGCAAAGGTCAACCGTCGATAATCGGGATTCTCTGCCCGCTTGTTGTAGCAAGCGCGAATTAGGGCAAAAAAGTCGTCGGTAAAGGGCAGGCCCAGGGTGCTGTCAATTTCATCAATGAAAATGACGATGGGGCTCTCACTGCTGGGCAGCAGCACCGTCTCAATAAACTCGGCCAGCCGCTCGACTGGGGCAATAAAATCTCGCTCCTTCAGCCAGTTGCGAAAGGCTGAACGCTCCAGCAGGCCAAACTGGCGATTGAGTTGATTTATAATGCCGCCGTACCAGCGGTCAGGTCGGTCGACCTGGCTATCTTTCGCCGAAAAGTCAATGATAATTCCGGCCCAGCCGTCGGCCTGTAGCTTAGCCAGAGTGCGCACCATCAGGCTAGTCTTGCCCATCTGTCGAGAGTTCAACACATAGCAAAACTCCCCCGCCTTCAGCGCTTTGTAGAGGTCGTCATCACTCTTCCGCCTCACATAAGAGGGCACATCCTGCGGTAGGGCACCACCTACCTTGTAGAACGAGGCTGTATTAGGACTTTCACTCATGGCGTCATCCTCAATCGCGAGTGAAAATAGGGCCGATACAGACTCTCATGGCGCAGCACCACATCGTTGCCCTGAAGGTTGACCAAACCCATGCCATTTAGCTTAAACGCCAGCATCGATTTCAGCGTCACCGGGTTCTCAGACATAATGACCTTCTCAAAGGCTTCGGCTAATTCCGGATGCTGCTGCAAGTTCCACAGGTGCCGCCGCAGGTGCTCGCCAAAAATCCCGGCATCGGTAGGGGCTTCTTGCAGCAGTTGAGCTAAGGTCAAATCTTGCTTGGCAACGTGATACAGCGCCAGACGAATCAAATATGGGTGCCCCCCTAACATTGCCATCAGCGCTGCAATGTCTGCCTCGCGCCAGTCCAGACCATGCTTGCCGACCAGATCCATCACCTGGGTAGGCGTAAACTCCGGCAGCTCCACCGCCAAGCCCACGTTAAAGGGTGAGACATTGCTCTCCAGCACCACATAAGATTCGGTCGAGTGGGCGATCGCCAACTTGAACTTGGCCCAGGTTTCATCCACCTTGGCCTTCTCATTCCAGGAGCGCAGCAAAGTCAGAAACTCTTTAGATACGGCCTCGTAGGGAAACAGCCGATCCAGCTCATCCAGTCCCAGAAATAGCGACGTATCAATCTTCGAGAGAATGTGCTCTTCAAAAAAGTCCGTGCAGTTCTCTTTGGGGCCAAACAGCTCCTCATCCCAAAATTCCGTCACCTTGCGGGGCGAAAAGCCCAGCTTGCGGCTGACCAAAGCACACAGGCGTTTCAAAAACTGGCTGGAATCGGTAAAAGTACTCTCATCTGTCTCTAGAAAGTCGATCGTCACCGTTTGGTAGCCGAGGTCTTTGGCACGGTCTCTGATGCGGGCCAGCAATGATGACTTTCCCATCTGGCGAGGGGCTTTGACTCGCACCAGCCCCCCACGATGCTCAATTTCTTGAAGACAGCGAGTATCCCAGGGTTCGCGCTTGATATAGAACTTAGCATCCAGCGGCATGGTGCCACTTGGCAGCTCCAAGTCTGCGACTGGCAGGGGAGGCCGCTGATGGGGAGGTGGTGTGATATTGGGCTTATTACGTTCTTCTGCAGGGGCAGGAGCATCGCCAGCATTAATCAACACGAGACAATTCTGTACTAGATCCGCTGTATCTTCTGGTCCCTGCCAGGTTTTCTGCTGGATGGTTTGTAGCACAGTCCGCAGCTCGGCATTGAGCGGGTCATCCATAGGCAGATTTACCCGTACCGGCAAAATCACCGGCTTCCCTAGCTGATCATGCAGTCGCTTAGCGGTTTGCACTTCCCCCGCCACCATGTCGCTGGTGGCCGATCGCTCCGACAGCAGCAGCAAAAAGTAATCGCAGCGCTTTAGCTCCTGATCGATGCGGTTGACCCAGTTTTCGCCCCAGTTGATGCTCTCTGCGGCCATAAAGGGTTCATGACCGGCGGCTTGTAGCTGGTCGTGAAAGGTCTGGGCAAGGCTGACATCGGGTTCTTGCGATCGATAGCTGATGAACACCCGCTTCACCTGAGATGTTGGTATTACAGCATCCTCAGGCCGCGCCAGCACCGACTCAAGCACCTGTTCCAGCATTTCTAGTCCGCAGCCGATTTCGCTTTCGGCCCACTCGAGCAGAGCATGCACCCGATTGGCAGGGGGTGCTGAAGCGGGCGGAATATTCCCCTTCGCTGGCTTGAGCGCAAAGATTACCTGGTCAAGCTGTGGACCCGGTAGAGATGCTAGACGCCGACTGAGTTGGAGTCGCTGGGAGAAGTCGGGGGGGCCTGTCACAACGAAAGGGGGCAATAGGGGCAGATTATTGCCATCCACTATAGCCTGGTTTCTCTGACCGTTCACCCGGTCAAGCCGTCATTTCCGCCGCTGCGGGAACCCACCTCAAGGCAACGGTGCTCGAATGGATGAACATAATGGTCTCCCTGGTGCGGGCTTTCTCCCTTTGGGAGACGCAAGCGAACGGCTCTGCTCAGCCCTCGGTTATTTTCAGCCCTTGGTTATTTTCTGGGCAATGACTGATCGGGATCGCCTTTACTCATCTACCCAGGTGCCGTGGAAGCTGGGGGGTACTACGCTGGGCAGCTCCAGGCGGCAGACTGGCCCCTTATTCAGGTCGTGCCCCTCGTAAACCCACACCTCGCTGCGGTGGTGGTGGCCATCGTAGACCACCGTGAGCACCCAGGGTTGCTGAGGGTTGGCGGCATTCTCTACTGGAATCGGTTCAGAGGGGTAGCAGCCGGGGCCAGCATCGGCAACGGTGAGGCCAGTTTTGGCATCGAAGCGGGCGATCGCGCCAAACAGCTCCCCCGGTGGCGTATCCGCTGAGGTGTGCACATTCATAAAGGTTATGGCCTCGTTGTCTTGCCCTAGAGCTACGGGCAGTTCACAGTTGCGATCGACCAGGCAGTGCTGATCGAGAATTCTGGCAGTCTTAGGGTCGATTCGGTATTGCCAAAGCTGGGCCTCAGATTCTGCAGCTATGTTTCCAGAGGCGACTTCTTTGAAGAACTGATTACTGGCAAAATCGGGGTAGCGCACCACATCAAACACAACCGAGCCGTCAAAATCGAGATAGCTGTGGCCAAAGTGCCACTGGTACCAGGGGTCTGTAGCGTCAAAGGCGATCGCCTCCAGACTATCAGCATCCACCACAATAATTTGGGTGCCCTGCTGGGGCTGCCACTGCAGCGCATCGCTAAAGCTGCTGAGGCCAAACAGCGCTGGCAGCGGGCTGAGGCGCACGGGCGACACGCAAAACACCAGATAGCGATCGGCCAGCACACAATCGTGAATCAGCGGAATGCCGTTAAGGGGAAGGGTGCCAGTTTTCTCCACGACCCCAGCCGCGTTCAGTCGATAGATTTTAAGCGTGGCGTTGCCCCCTGGCACCAGGCCAAAGCTGAAGATCTTGCCCGTGCGGGGGTGGCGCTTGGGGTGGGCCGTAAACGTATCGCTGGGATTGAACCCGTCTAGAATGTCTAGCCCCAGGGTTTCCAGTGTTTCGAGATCCAGACGGTGGGGCAGGCCGCCCTCCCACAGCGCCAGCAGGCGATCGGGCAGGGCCAGCACCGAAGTATTGGCAGCATTCTTAATTTGAGTCTGCCAGCGCCGCCAGATGGAGACGGGCGGCAACGTGCCATAGCCTCGATACAAACACTTTTCCGCCTCTTCTTCATCCATGAACCCGGCAGAGCGCACGTAGCGATAGTTAGCCACAGCAGTAGCCCCGTCAAACCGCACCCGCAGTACCGCCCCATCGCCATCGAACCAGTGGTCAGCGCGAGTACCCCCGCGCTCAAACCGGGCCGGACCGTTGCGGTAGAGCGTGCCCCGCAGGTCGGCAGGTAACTGGCCGTCTATGACGGTTAGAGGCGTAGCAGCAAATTCTGTCGCGGGCTGGGCGATCGCGGCAGCCCAAAGTGCTGTAGGTGCTGCTGAGGATTTTGCTTTAGGTGGTGCCGAAGAGGCCATAGGTTAGGAGAACGTTGAACACTCTCCTTATTGTGAACCAGTTCAGAAAACCAGGGGGGCAACAGATACCGCTCAGGTTCCTTCGACTCCACCCAGGCACCGTCGCTCATCCCCACATACCGGGAAGCCGCCCCGCGCCCACATCCTCCTACTCACCTATCCATCCAC
>PYGV01000445.1 GCA_003022385.1 filamentous cyanobacterium CCP3
ATCCACTCCCTACCCCCCCTACATTTTCTGTTAGGGTTGTGGGTGGCATTGAATCCGCAACGATGAAGCTACTCTGCATCAGTAACGGCCACGGCGAAGACGGCATCGCAGTTCGCATTCTCAAACAGCTGCGCCAGCTGCCGGGTTCACCCAGTCTGGCAGCCCTGCCCATTGTGGGGGAGGGTCGCGCCTACGAAAAAGCCGGTATTCCCATTCACGGGCCGACTCAGACCATGCCTTCCGGCGGCTTCATCTATATGGATCGCCACGAGCTGATGCGCGACCTGCGGGGAGGGCTGGTGGGGCTGACGCTGGCCCAGCTCAAGACGGCGCGGCAGTGGGCCAAAAGCGGCGGCAAAATTTTGGCGGTGGGGGATATTGTGCCGCTGGCGATCGCGTGGCAGAGCGGAGCCGACTACAGCTTCATCGGCACCGCCAAGTCAGAATACTACATTCGCAACGAGCACCATCGCCTGCCCGGACGCCCGTTTTTAGAGGGCTGGTCGGGCTCGGTATACGTGCCCTGGGAGCGGTGGCTGATGGCGCATCCTCGCTGTCACGGGGTGTTTTTGCGCGATCAGCTCACTGCCGACACGCTGCAAAAGCTGGGGGTGCCCGCCCTCTACCCCGGCAACCCCATGATGGATGAGCTGGAGACCCGTGCCGATAAACTGGCTCAGATCACGGCCCTCTTTCCCCCCGCTGTGGCACGGCTCACCCTGGCGCTGCTGCCCGGCTCCCGTGCGCCGGAAGCCTTCGATAACTGGCAGCGAATCGTGACGGCGATCGCGTCAGTAATGGAGACCTTCGGCGATCGCCAAATTCGTCTGCTGGCCGCCCTGGCCCCCGCCCTCAACCTGGCCGCCTTTAAGGATGTCTTGCTCGACGCAGGCTGGCAGCCGGTGGTGGGCGAGTACCCCACGTTTCAGCGGGGCAACGGGGTGCTGGTGCTGACCACCAATGCCTTTGCCGAGTGTCTGCACCTGGCCGACGGGGCGATCGCCACCGCAGGCACCGCCACCGAACAGGCCGTGGGCCTGGGCAAACCTGTGGTTACTTTCTCCGGCCCCGGCCCGCAGTTTACCTACGCCTTTGCTGAGGCGCAGTCGCGGCTGCTCGGCCCATCGATTTTGCTGCTCAGCGATCCCAAAGAGGCGGGGGCAGCCCTGCAAACTTGTCTGGCCGATGGGCCTCGGCTGCAGCAGATTGCCGAAAACGGTCGCCGCCGCATGGGGCTACCGGGGGCCGCCGGGGCGATCGCCAAAGCCCTGCACCAGCAGTACGCTCAGCCACCCTACTCCGACGCCACATCCTGGGCCACCTGATTGCGGCTAGGGTCACCATAGCGAAAGGGTCCCGTCTGCATGATCACCTTGGTCCGCATGTCGGTGGGCGCAGCGGCAGCCCCCCAGTGGGCCTGAATGGCCTGCAACAGCTGGTCTTGCTGCACCCGCAGGTCAGGAATATCCCAGCCTTTGTTGATAATGGCGAACCAAACCGGCCCTTTCTCGGCGGTGGGCACCATCCCGGCCAGGGCGCTGACCTCGGCCAGGCTGCCGGTTTTGACGGCTGCCGTGGGGGGCAGGCGGCGATCGCTCAGCGTGCCAACATCCTCCCCCGCCACCGGCATCACATCCGCCACCGAAAAGCCCTGGGCCGCCAATTTCCCTTGCAATGCCACCGTCATCGCCACCGCCACTCGGGGCGACATCTGGTTCTCGACCCCCAGACCCGACCCGTTGGCCAGGCTGAGCTCCCCTGCCGGGAGTTCTGCTGCTACAGTGGCTTTCGCCATCACCTGAGCAGGTCCACCCACTAGCTCGGCCACCATTTCGGCCATTACGTTGTTGCTGTAAATATTCATCGCTTTGAGAATGGCCACCAGCGGCAGCGACTGGTGCCGCACCACCCATTCAATCGGCACATTCTCTAGGTCAGCCGCCGGAATCCAGCGGGCGCCGCCGTCGATTTGCAGACTGGGCTGAGGGGTGCCAGGGGCCAGGTTGCCGTAGGCCTGCCGCACCTCCCCAGTCCAGGTAGCAGCCGACATAGCCTGTTTCAGATCGGCCAGAGAATCCGCCTGGTCCTCCTCAAAGTTCATGGTGAACGAGCCGGTCACCAAAATCTCTCCCGTTACCCGCTGAATGCCCAACTCCTGCAGGCGGTTGGCCAGCGCAATGCCTTCTTCCCACACAAACAGCGGATCGCCGCTGCTCTGAATCACCAAGTTGCCGTCGAGCACGCCATCGTGCAGCGTGCCGTGAATGCCGACCAGGGTATCGAAGCGGTGGTCGAGGGGCCAGGTGTCGAGAGCAGCCAGCGTCGTCGCCAGCTTTGTCAACGAGGCGGCGGGCATGAGCACGCTACCCCGGTGCTCCGCCACCACGCTCTTGCCCACCTGAATCCAGACGCCCTGGTCGGGTACGGACCAGCCCTGCCGCCGCAGCCCGGCCAGGGTGCGGCGCACGACCACGGGATGGCTGCCCATCGCCTTCGCCAGGACTTCGGACGTCACCGGCCCCCCGGCCTCCGCCATGTGCAGCAGGACATGCAGGACATCGGACAATCGGCTGTCGCGCTTCATGTAACTTACATTGTTACTTGAATGAATGATAGCAAGAGGCGGCCGATGCGGATTCCCGCCATTGACCGTGAGGGCAGAAACGCCGCATCTCCGGCCGTCTGTCCGGAAAGGGGAGCCCGCCTTGCCCACCGAAGCTCGAGACTTGCGACCCGGCGCGGCAGTGTCGCGCGACGCGCGGTTCTGGGATCGCACCGCGCGGAAATATGCGCGGTCGAAGATCGCCGACCCCGAGGGCTATGAGCGCAGCCTGGCGCGATGCCGCCACTACCTCCGCGCGACCGACCGGCTGTTCGAGTTCGGCTGCGGCACCGGCACCACCGCGCTGCGGCTGGCGCCGCATGTGGCGGAGCTGGTCGCCACAGACATCTCGGCGGAGATGATCGCCATCGCGCGGGAGCGGGCGGCGGCGGAGGGCTGCGCGAATGCGACCTTCCAGGCCGCAGACCCGGCAGCGATGGACGGGCCCGATGCCGCCTTCGACGCGGTCGCGGGTTTCAACGTGCTGCACCTGGTCACCGACCGCGCCGCCGTGCTGCGCAACCTGCACCGGATACTGAAACCAGTCGGGCATTTCATCTCCAAGACGGTCTGCC
>PYGV01000118.1 GCA_003022385.1 filamentous cyanobacterium CCP3
CTTTCTCAGCTTCGGCTAAAAAGCGGCCTGAGCCTGGCTCAGGCCGCTTTTTTCTGTGGGCTTAGTCTAAACTCCAGTGCCCACCCTACGCTGGATTCAAGCCAAAAATGTTGCCGTAGGGGCGAATAGCCATTCGCCCCTACGGCAAAAAAATACCGCCGACCCAAAAGGGATCGACGGCAACACTGTGAAGTGAGGCGATCAAAAGCAGATAACCTAGACCCGAGCCGGAGCCTTCGTCCACTCCGTGTGGAACGTACCCTCCTTATCGACCCGCTGGTACGTATGAGCCCCAAAATAGTCCCGCTGCGCCTGAGTCAAATTCTGCGGCAGGCGATCGCGCCGATAGCTGTCAAAGTAATCCAGCGACGCGCTAAACGCCGGTACCGGAATCCCAAACGTCGCCGCCATCGCAATTACCTCCCGCCAGGCCGACTGGCGATCGAGAATCGTCTGCTTAAACTCAGGCGCCAGCAGCAGGTTAGGCAGGCTGGGGTTCTCATCGTAGGCATGCTTAATCTTGTTCAAAAAGCGAGCCCGAATAATACAGCCCCCCTTCCAAATCCGCGCCGTCTCACCCAGGTTGACATCATACTCATAGGCCTTAGACGCCGCCCCAATCAGCGCCATCCCCTGGGCATAGGAGCAAATCTTCGAGCAGTACAGCGCATCGCGAATTTTGTTGACCATAGCCTTGATATCGCCATCAAAACTCGCCGAAGGACCGCTCAGCTCCTTCGACGCCGCCACCCGCTCCTCCTTAATCGACGACATAATTCGCGCATTCACCGCCGCCGTAATCGTCGGGATGCCCACCCCCAACTCCAGGGCGCTCATCACCGTCCAGCGACCGGTGCCCTTCTGGCCTGCCGCATCCATAATCAGCTCGACCAGAGGCTTGTTGGTATCAGGGTCGATGTTGGTGAAAATATCGGCGGTAATCTCAATCAGAAAAGAATCGAGTTCCTCAGTGAGATTCCATTCGGCAAACACATCAAACAGCTGCTTGTGGTCGAGACCCAGCACATTTTTCATCAGGTCGTAGGCTTCGGCAATCAGCTGCATGTCACCGTACTCGATGCCGTTGTGCACCATTTTGACGTAGTGACCCGCCCCGCGCGGGCCAATGTAGGTGACGCAGGGGCCGTCATCCACCTGGGCCGCAATCTTTTTGACGATCGGCTCAATCGAGTCGTAGGCCGCGCGGGTGCCGCCAGGCATCAGGCTGGGGCCCAGCAGCGCCCCCTCCTCGCCACCGCTGACGCCCATGCCGATAAAGCGCAGGCCGGTGGATTCTAGGTCCTTCGTGCGGCGCTCGGTGTCTTCGTAGAGGGAGTTGCCGCCGTCCATGATCATGTCGCCGTCGTCCAGTAGGGGGCGCAGCTGGTCGATCACCGCATCGACGGGAGCACCTGCTTTCACCATGACCAGAATGCGTCGAGGCCGCTCCAGGGACTCAACAAACTCTTCCAGGCTGTAGGTCGCTTTCACGTTTTTGCCCTGGGCCCGCTTTTCCATAAAGCGCTCAGTTACCGCAGCGGTGCGGTTGTACACCGCTACCGGAAAGCCCTTGCTCTCAACGTTGAGCGCCAGGTTCTCACCCATGACGGCGAGGCCAATTACACCAAAACTCTGTGCCATATCAATCTCTCGGTAACAGTTCGGTCAAACGTCGGAAACAGGTGTCTACGGAAAACTATGGAGGGTCTGGATGAATAGAACATTAATGGCATGCCGATGATCTGTCGGCTCGGTCTAGCCCCTTTAGGGCAGCTAAGCCAGTGACCATCGCATGAAATCTGTCAACAGACTAAACAACTTTTTCCAGATGGCCATGCACCCAAAGGTTTTCTTTAGGTGTGAAGCCGAAAAGCCAGGAATCTCTGACCTTTGAGGGAATTTAAGCAGTCATCAAGGCGCAAAATATTAAGTCTTTAGCACTCATCTACAATCTGCCTCAAGGATGATGCGTTGCTGCATACCTGGAGCCGATCGCATCTAGCCTGGGTAAAGCCTCTCCTGCCAACCATCGAATTATGTCTTTTAGAATACGGATTCCCAAGGTGGGCGCTATCTCCCGGTTGAATCAGCTCCAGCCCCAGTGGGGTCATTTGAGCGATCGCCACTATCTTTACCTGAACCATTATTCAGACGGGAATGATTATCAGTACCATAGAGATGGTGCTGTCATCGGTATTTTGAGTGGCCAATTCTCATTCTGCAAACACACAGCCGACGCAGTCGCCAGCCCAATCGGCAGACGTCCCCGGCTGTGCCGAGTCGCTAGTGCACATAGATAACGTCCGTCAGGTGCAGCCCGAAGTACTCAGCACTGAAAAGGCGCAGCGCATGGCGGAGTTTTTTAGTGCGCTCTCTGACCCCCACCGGCTCAAGCTGCTCTCGGCCCTGGCCCATCAGGAACTCTGCGTGTGCGACCTGGCGGCGGCGGTCAAAATGGGTGAGTCGGCGGTGTCGCACCAGCTGCGGGTGCTGCGATCGCAGCGGCTAGTCAAGTACCGCCGCCAGGGGCGCAATGTCTACTACAGCCTGGCCGACAGCCACATTGCGGCCCTCTACCGTGAAGTAGCTGAGCACCTGGAGGAGAGTTGACCAGGCCGGTGCCAATCAGCTTGCCGAATGGAATGCCGTCTGGGGATCATGTATCATCTGAATAGTCATTCAGATATTCAGAAGCCCTCGACAGGTATTCCCATGGCAGAGTTCCACGCCAAAAACTCCGGTGCCCCACACGCCCACGGCTGCTGTGCCGACGACCACGGCCCCAGCCAAAGCCCACCCCCTGTCGAAACCCACGATGACTGCTGCGGTCACGACCACGGCTCTGGCGAGTTCGACCTGCGGCGCGAGCTGACCCCGATCGCGATCGCGGCGGTACTGCTGGCGATTGGGCTGGTCTTTCACGACGCGCTGCACGATACCCCCTGGGCGATCGCCGAATACGCCGTGCTAATCCCGGCCTACCTGATCAGCGGCTGGGGCGTGCTGACCACGGCGGGGCACAACATTCTGCGGGGCCGCATCTTTGACGAAAACTTTTTGATGACCATTGCCACCCTGGGAGCGATCGCCATCCACGAGATCCCTGAGGCGGTGGCGGTGATGCTGTTCTTTCAGGTGGGGGAGCTGTTTCAGGGCTACTCGGTGGGGCGATCGCGCCGCTCCATCAAGGCTCTACTGGCGGTGCAGCCCGATACCGCTAACTTGATCATTGCGGGTGACGTTCGGCAAGTGACGCCTGATACCGTCACCATCGGCGACCAGATTTTGGTACGCCCTGGGGAAAAAGTACCCCTGGACGGAGAAATTCTAGAGGGCAAATCGCTAGTTGATACCTCGGCACTGACCGGAGAATCGGTGCCGCGCCCCGTTGCCCCCGGCAGTACCGTACTGGCGGGGATGATCAACCAGTCGGGATCGCTAAAGATGCGGGTAAGCAAGCCCTTCACCGAGTCATCGATCGCCAAAATTCTCGACCTGGTAGAGAATGCCAGCAGCAAAAAAGCCGACACTGAAAAATTTATCACCCGCTTTGCCCGTTACTACACCCCAGTGGTGGTATTTCTGTCGCTGGCGGTGGCGATTCTGCCGCCGCTGCTGATCCCCGCAGCCACCCAGGCCGAGTGGGCCTACCGCGCCCTGGTGCTGCTGGTGATCTCCTGCCCCTGCGGCCTGGTGATCAGCATTCCCCTGGGCTACTTTGGCGGCGTGGGCGGGGCGGCCCGGCGCGGCATTCTGGTCAAAGGCTCGACCTACCTCGACACCCTGGCCCAGGTCAAAACCGTTGTTTTCGACAAGACCGGCACCCTCACCCAGGGCAACTTTCGCGTCACCGATGTGGTGAGCCAGAACGGACTGAGTCAGGCTCAGCTGCTAGAATTGGCGGCCCAGGCCGAAGCTCAGTCCAACCATCCGGTGGCCCAGTCCATTCGCCAGGCCTACGGACAGCGCATTGATGAATCTGGTATTCAGGACTACGAAGAAATTCCCGGTCACGGCATTCGCGCCAGGGTAAACGGGCGCACCGTGCTGGCGGGCAGCGATCGCCTGCTGCACCG
The DNA here is from genome assembly GCA_003022385.1 of filamentous cyanobacterium CCP3. Classification (GTDB taxonomy): domain Bacteria; phylum Cyanobacteriota; class Cyanobacteriia; order Phormidesmidales; family Phormidesmidaceae; genus Nodosilinea. The sequence continues at coordinate 4,077 of PYGV01000118.1, forward strand.
CGAAGCCATTCCCCACGATATCTGCGTGGTCGAGGGCACCGTCGCCCACCTGGCCGTCGATGGCGAGTACAGCGGCCACATTCTGATTGCCGACGAGCTAAAACCTGACGCCGGTGAAGCCATTCGCGCTCTCCACGCCCAGGGCATTGCCACCGCTATGCTGACCGGCGACAGCCAGTCGGTCGCTGACCGCATTGCCTACCAGCTGGGCCTTGACCAGTATCGGGCCGAACTCCTACCCGAAGATAAGGTGGCGGCCCTGGAGGAATTTTTGCATCGGGCTCACCAAACCAGCGGCAAAGTCGCGTTCGTGGGCGACGGCATTAACGATGCCCCGGTGATTGCTCGGGCCGATGTGGGTATGGCCATGGGCGGCCTGGGGTCAGATGCCGCGATCGAAACCGCCGATGTGGTGATCATGACCGACGCGCCCTCGAAGGTGGCCGAAGCCATTCAAATTGCCCACCACACCCGCCAAATTGTCTGGCAAAACATTGGGTTTGCGATGGGGGTAAAGGCGCTGTTTATTGCCCTGGGCGCGATCGGCGTGGCCACCCTCTGGGAGGCGGTGTTCGCCGATGTGGGGGTTGCTCTGCTGGCTATTCTAAACGCCGGACGCATTATCAGGCAGAACTAGGCCTACGCTTTCAACTCCCCAACTCCCCAACGCGCAGAATCAGTGCTTGCTCTACTCCTTTGGAGAGATCCCGTAGCCCTCTTGCCGCTTTTCTCCGCGTTTTGTAGCCGCTGTTGCTGTGGGATCAGCTCGGTGCAGCAACAATGGCGTTGCGTTGTGACGTTCTCTCTCTCAAATTGGACATGACCGTCTCTCGATCTGCACTGCTGGCGTCAATGGCCGCAGCTAGCCTCCTGGCTGCAGCTGCACGACCTGGGCATTCGGTATTGGGTTATCCATTTTCTAAGCTCAATACACCTCAAGTCACCACCTCTGCCCCAACACCGGGCGGGTGGTGGGCTTCGTCTCCAGATAGCTGTGCGCTGGGAGCTACCCTGGGCGGGTTTGGTCTAATCGCGGGGCTGCTCGCTGGCGGTACTGTGCTGATGCGCCAACGGTGGCTGACTCAAGCAAGTGCGGCCAATGAACAGGCCCTAGAAGCGAAGGCCGATTCGAGCCTGGGCATCGAAGTTGAGACCATTTTGGTGTCTGAGCCTAATGAAATTGAGAGCGAGGTGGCTCTGGCCTACCGGCGCTAAATCGACTCGACTGTAGTTGAAATCTCCTTGAGTAGCTGAATGAGGCTGGCCGTTGGTCAGCTTCTTTTTTTGCTGGCTCAATCGTCCGTCTGGGCTTGAAGCCAGCTCAGGTAGGCAGGTAGGCCGTCTACAATCGGCAGCGCGATCACTTCGGGCACTTCGTAGCTGTGGTGCTCAGCGATCGCCGCACTCAGCGCCTCAAACTGGCTAAGGTCAGTTTTGACAATTAGCTGCCACTCGGCTTCTCGCTGCACCTCGCCCTGCCAGCGGTAGAGCGATCGCACCGGAAACACGCTGACGCAGGCCGCCAGCCGCGAGTCGACCAGATGATGGGCCAGGCGATCGGCCTCGGCCTCTGAGCTAGCAGTGACTAGCACGACTCCTGAGGATGGAGGGCCTGGGGATAGAGGGACAGACTCAGCCGACATTACTGCTGGGGAATGCGATCGACAAACTGCGACTGGTTCAGGGTGTCGCGGGCGGGGCGGTTGGTCCAGCGGGTTTCACCCTGCACAGTTTCGTAGAGGTAGGCGCGGGCTTCGGCGGGCAGTACCGACTCGGTAAACTCTGTACCCACCACCACCGCCGCTTTGAGCGATGCCTCACCCAGGTGGGCGCGGGTAAGGTCGGCCCGCGACAGGTCTACCCCATCCAGAATGCCGTTCCACAGCACGGCTCCGGTCAGGTCAGAGCCGCTGAGGTTGGCCCCCACCAGGCTCACTCCGCGCATGGTGGTGCGGGTCAAATTAGCCGAGCTGAGGTTGGCGTGGTCAAGGTTGGCCCCGTTGAGCTTGGCCTCTTTGAGGTTGACCCCGGCCAGGTTCATGCCGTGCAGGTCTAGCCCATTCAGCCAGGCCCCCTCCAGGTTGGTGGCGTCCATGCGGGTGCGCTCTAGCTCGGCCCCGCTGAGCCGTGCCCCGGTCAGGTGCGCCCAGGACAGGTTGGCCCCGCTGAGGTTGGCGCCCCGCAGGTTAGCGCCGCTGAGGTTAGCCCCGCAGAGGTTAGCGCCCCGTAGGTCAGCCTGGCGCAGGTTAGCATGACACAGGTCGGCCCCGCTGATCTGGGCGCGGCGCAGGTCAGTGCGCACCAAAAAAGCGCCCCGCAGGTTGGCTTTGGTCAGATCGGCCTGCACCAGCCTGGTTTCGCTCATTTTGGCGAAGCTCAGGTTGGCCCAGTTGAGGTCGGCGTGGTCAAGATTGGCCTGGGTCAGAAAGGAGCGGCTGAAGTTGGCGCCCCTGAGGCTGGCCCGACTGAGGTCAACATCGACCAGAATGTGGTGGCTGAAGTCGGCACCGGCCAGGCTGATGCCCGTGAAGTCGCGGTAACCGGCCTCATATAGTTCCAGAAAGTACTTGATATTCATAGTGCTTCGATGGTGAGCCGGAGAACTGGCAGACTCACGGGGGGCAGTTAAAGACACGGTGGGTTCCCTAATCGGGGCATACAAACTGTGTTGAGGTATAAAAAACGACTTTAAAACAGAGTTTTATGAGTGATGTTAACGCTTCTTTAGCTAAGATCCAGGAACATAAAGTTACAGTTCAAAATGTAGTTAATTATTTTTTAACAATTGCCTCTTTCACAGGCTGGGCGGCTTGAATACAGCTTATTTGCTTTTTTTGAGCCTGGGCGTCTTCGTTGCTTTTGTTTGATAATTTGGTGAGAAACTTAGCACTTGAGTGAGCATGAACCGATCAATTTTTTGGGGTGTTTGGTTGGGGTTTATTTTGTATGCATTTATACTTGCGCCACCCGATCGCCCCGATACGGCCGATTTAATTCTTCGCCTCTCAACGGGCGACTGGCAGGGCATTAACCCAATTTTTGTAGCCCTTTTTAACGCCATGGGAATCTGGCCAATGGTCTATGCGGCCTTGGCCCTGGTGGATGGCGCTGGGCAGAAGCTGCGCGCCTGGCCCTTTGTGGTGGGGTCGTTTGCAGTCGGGGCTTTTGCGCTGTTGCCCTACCTGGCCCTGCGCCAGCCCAATTCCAGCTTTGATGGCTCCAAAAGCTCGCTGCTGCGGCGGCTGGAGTCACGCTGGCTGGGAGCGGTGCTGGGGGCGGGGGCGATCGCCCTGGCTGCCTTTGCATTACTTAACGGCAACTGGCCCGATTTTTGGCAGCAGTGGCAGACCAGCCGTTTTATTCATGTTACGTCGCTCGACTTTTGTGCCCTGTGGCTGCTGTTCCCGGTACTGCTGAAAGATGACATGGCCCGCCGGGGTCTGAACCAGCCCTGGATAACGGCGGCGGTGCTGGCGCTGCCGCTGGTGGGGGCCTGCCTGTATCTGGCCCTGCGGCCTCCCCTGGACGGGGTTGCAGAGGCGGAGGGGGTGACCATCAGCTAAACCTGGCAAACTTGACCTGAGTCGCGGTAGTCAGAGATCTGCCCTAAAGCGCGATCGCCCTGGCGTCTTTGACTACCGAGGCACCTGCTGCTGCACCGCCATGCTCTGCAACCGGCCCAAAGTGCGCTGCACCGACGACAGGGCCTGCTGATCGCCCTGGGCTTCTAGGTAGGCGCTGGCCCGCTCCAGGTCGGCGATCGCCCGAGCCTGATCGCCCTGGCTTTGGTAGGCGGCGCTGCGGTAGCAGTAGGGCAGCGCAATCGGGTCGCCGCAGGCAATCGCGTCGCTGTAGTCGCGCACGGCCCCCTTCAGGTCGCCCAGCCTTTGCAGGGCGCTGCCCCGGTACACGTAGGCCATCGGCAGGTGGGGCTTGAGGGCGATCGCCTGGGTAAAGTCGGCGATCGCGGCGGCGTAGCGACGCTGCTCCAGACGCAGCCAGCCCCGGTTGCAGTGGGGGGCAAACAGCTTGTTGTTTTGCAGAATGGCCTCGCTCAAGTCGGCCTCGGCGGCCTCGGCCTGGTTGAGTTCGAGCTGGGCCACCCCCCGGTTGTTGAGGGCGATCGCGTGGTCGGGCTGGAGGGCAATTACCTGGCTGTAGTCGCCAATTGCGCCGGGCTGGTCGCGCAGGTCATGGCGGGTAGTGCCCCGGTTAAAGAACGCCACTGCGTCGCCCGGCGGAATCACCGGGTCGTGGAAGCGCTGCATCAGCGCCTGTACCACGGCGGGTTCGCTGGTGCGCAGCTTAGCCTCCAGGTCGGGAATGACGGCGCTCAGGGTGGGCAGCGCCTTGAGGCTGACAATGGCATAGGTGTGTTCCGGTGGGGCGCTGCTGCCGCTGTCGCAGACCAGGTAGCTCTCGGCGGTGCCCATAATTCTAAACTTGAAGCGATCGGGGTAGTTTTCCCGCAGGGGCAAGAGCTGGTTGAGGGCCGCCTTGAGCAACTGCAGTTGGCTCGACTCGGTGCCCCATCGCTGGCTAATTCGCCAGGCCAGGCGGCCATCGTGCTGGTCGCCCCGGTGGCACCAGCCAATTTCGAGCTGGCCGCCCCGCTCTAGCAGCTGGCTAAACCGCTTGAGCAGATTCTCATCAATAGTGACGTAGCTGGCCCAGGGCCAGACCAGCAGCACTCGCCGACTGGCGGTCTCCAGGGCGACCTCCAGGGCCTGACGGCTGGGCATGGCCTGGGGTTCGCTGACAGTGTTTACCGGCAGGTCGATAATCCAGTCGGGCTGAGGGTGAGCAGGGGTGCTGACTGGAGCTGTTTTCTCGGCGGCGGTAGGCTCCTGGCGGGAGGTTTTAAGGTCGGCCTCCGTCTGCTGCACCCGTCGCGCTAGCTGAATTAGGGCTTTGCGGCTGGCGGTATCGGCGGGGGCCGTAACCAGCTGAGTGGTGAGCTGCTGCTGCCGCTCGGAGAGCGATTGCGTTACCCCCTCTAGCTGGGCTACCTGGGCCTTGACCTGGCCCAGGTACTGCGACACCACCTGCTGAACCTGCTCCTGGGTATGGCCTGCGGTTTCCTGACGGCTGACCTGCTGCTGGAGCTGGCGCACCTTAGCGGTCAGCCGCTCTAGCTCGGCGGTGCTGAGGGCCGTCGCCGGAGCAGAAACCCCGTCCACAGTACCCACCGGAATTTTGGTTAAGGCCTGCTCCAGGCGAGTTTGCTGGCGGGTGAGGTCTTTGACGTGGTCCACCAGCTGGCTAAATTCTGACTGGGGCACTAGCGCTGCCATCGCCTTCACCACTTCCCCCATTTCGGCTCGGTACTGGCCGGAGCTGCTGGTTTGGGGATACTCTTGCCAGCGGCGATCGAGCTGCCCCAGGGCATCTTGCAGATTGCTGACCAGGCTGCGGGTTTCTGAGCGCAGGTTTTCGAGGCTGACGCGGGTCTGCATGAGGTCGGTTTTGACCTGTGACAGCTTGTTTTCGGCGGCTTCTACCCGAGGAGCGGTAGCCAGCCGCTGCATGTAGGTAGTGAGGTTGTCAAAGCTGGCCTGGGTGGATGCGGCCTGCTCTTGCAGCTGGGCAATTTGCTGGTTGATGCCGGTCAGGTCTGGGGTGGGCAGCGTTTCTAGCCGCTGGTTGACGTGGGCTTTGAGTCCTTTAATTTCCTGTGAAAAGCGGATAAACGAGTGATTATTACGATCCATCACCGCTCGCTGAAAGTTGGTCAGCGCCTCGGGGGAGGGCATGGCCGTCACCTGCTTACTCAGGTTGGTCAGGCGGTGCCCAGTTTGGCGGTGCTGGCGAGCGAGTTTTTCTTGGGCTTCTTCGAGCTGCTGCTCGACTCGGCTGCGGTTGAGTAGGCCAACCGCGGCTAGCACCGTCAGCGGTGCTGAGGCCAGAGCAATATTTTGAGCGGCAACCGATGCGACCGCACCGACGCCAGACCCCACTACTAGGGCGCGTTCGGCCCGGGTCAACCAGTGATTGTCAGCCACGTTAATGTCCCCTGATGTCTGATAAGGAGCTTGGGTCTTGCGGCAATGACTGAGGGGGCGTCAGGGGGGCTTGACCGCTACTGGTTTACTTTTCGCCGGGCGATCGCGCCGTCAGGATATTTTTTTGCGAAAGAGATTGTTAGAGGAGGATGATGTAAACGTAGTGCCTCTTTCCACCCGGTGATGTGAGGGAGCCGGAACCTGGTCGCAGGACCTTTTTGGTCGCATGGAAGCAACTATTATTGAAGTTTATCAATCAGGAATGAAAAACAAATTGCATTTCATCAATCTACCCCTTTCTTTTTAGCCCGAGCATTGGCTAAACTCTATTGCAAATAGGCCTAACTCTATCTAATGTGCTTGTTGATTGACCTTGGTCAATTGTCATCAAGCCCTCGTCAGTGAATTGGGTCTCTGCTTTTGCCCCGCCTGGCCCTTTTACCGTTCTTATTTGCCCAAGGTTTCGACTATGACCCCGATTCTGGCTCAAACCAGCTGGCTGATTCCGTTGTATCCGTTGATGGGAGCGCTGCTGACGATTCCCTGGTCACCCGCGATGATTCGCCGCACCGGCCCGCGTCCGGCAGGCTACATCAATATTGTGATGACAGCTCTGGCTCTGACCCACAGCCTGCTGGCGTTTCTGGCCTTTTGGGGTAAGTCGTCGCCCCAGTTTTTCTTTGCTCCCTGGCTGAATGTAGCGGGGCTCGACCTGACTATTCCCCTAGAGGCGTCAGCGATTACTCTGGGCGCCTGCGTGCTGATTACCACGCTGAATCTAATGGCTCAGCTCTACGCCGTAGGCTATCTGGAGATGGACTGGGGTTGGGGCCGATTTTTTGCCATGATGGCCCTGTTTGAGGCCGGCCTCTGTGCCCTGGTGCTGTGCAACTCCCTGCTGTTTGCCTACATGCTGCTGGAGATTTTGACCCTGGGCACCTACCTGCTGGTGGGCTTTTGGTACAACCAGTCGCTGGTGGTCACCGGGGCGCGGGATGCATTTTTGACCAAGCGGGTCGGTGACCTGGTGCTGCTGATGGGGGTGCTGGCTATTTATCCCCTCGCCCACACCTGGGACTTTCGCGAACTGACGGCCTGGGCGCAGACAGCCAATGTCGATCCCGGAGTGATCACGCTGATCTGTATTGGGCTGATCGCGGGGCCGATGAGCAAGTGCGCCCAGTTCCCGCTGCACCTGTGGCTGGATGAGGCGATGGAAGGTCCGCTGCCCAGCACCATTCTGCGGAATGCGGTGGTGGTGACCACTGGAGTGTGGGTGCTGGTGGAGCTAGAGCCTGTAATTGCGCTGTCGTCCAAGGCTTCGGCCTTTGCGATCGCTGTAGGTACCGTCACCGCGATCGGTGCAACGCTGATCTCTGCCGCCCAAGTCGACATCAAGCGGGTGCTGTCGTACCTCAGCAGCGCCTACATGGGGCTAATGTTCATCGCGATCGGTGCCCATCTGCCCGGCACTGCTCTGCTGCTGGCCCTGGTCTATGCCCTGGGAATGGCCGCCCTAGTGATGGGGGCAGGCTCGGTCATTGTCAATGTCACCACTCAAGATTTGACCCAGATGGGTGGACTGTGGAGCCGCCGTCCCGTCACCGCAATGGCGATGATGGCCGGCGCCGCAGGGCTGGTGGCGCTGCCTCCTTTGGGCGGGTTTTGGGCCATGCTCTCACTGGTCTCGGGCTTGTGGGACGCTCAGCGAGTGCTGCTGGTAGCAATCGTGCTGCTGGTCAACTGGCTGGCGGCTTTTAGTCTGGCCCGCTTGATTGGCCTGATTTTTGCCGGCAACACTCAGCAGATGACCATTCGTGCCCCTGAGCCGCTCTGGCTGATTGTGCTGCCGATGGCGATCGCAGCGGCCTTTACCCTGCACCTGCCCCTGGTGATGGCCCAGCTCAACCTGCTGCCCGTCTGGGCCGAGGTGAGTAAAGACATGGCCCTGCTGCTCACCTGGTCGAGCATTCTGGGGGCGATCGTCGGCACGCTGCTCTACGTCAACCGCGTGGTTGAAGATCCCAGCAAGCTGATTCAAAAGCCCCTGCAAAACCTGCTGGCCTACGACTTTTACACCCCCAAGCTCTACCGCAATACCTTTGTGCTCGGTGTCGATATGCTGTCGCGACTGACCGACTGGCTCGATCGCTACGTGGTCGATGGTCTGGTCAACGCCGTGGGTCTTGCCTCACTGTTTAGTGGCGAAACCCTCAAGTACGGCAACACCGGCCAGCTGCAGTTCTACGTGCTGACGATTTCCCTCGGCGTAGCGCTGCTTGGGGTGTTGATGAATTGGCATGCCCTGACGGCGCTGTTTTGAACACTCCTGAGAATCTTCCCTGTAGAAGTTCGTGGGTCGCGCCATTGTAATTAACCGCCTTTTGGCCAGTGGTGAGGGAGCTTGACCCACGCTACCCATCCACCCTTTCACCCATCCACCCTTTCACCCATCCACTCCCATGCTCACTCCACTCCTACTGATTCCGTTAATCGGCGCGATCGCGATCGGCTTCTGGCCCGGTCTGACGGGCCAACAGGCCCGTACGGGTGCCCTGGTGGTTTCAGCCCTGCCCCTGCTGTGGACGATCTGGCTGTTCACCCAGTTTGATCTGTCCTTTGGCGGCTTTCAGTTCCACGAGTTTTTGCCCTGGCTGCCCGCCCTGGGCCTCAACTACGAACTCAGTCTGGACGGGCTATCGCTGCTGATGGTGGCCCTCAACAGCCTAATCACCTGGATTGCGATCTGGAGCAGCGCCCCCGATATTGAGCGGCCTCGCCTGTTTTACAGCCTGCTGCTGCTGGTGAGTGCCGGGGTGGCTGGAGCCTTTGTGGCCCAAAACCTGATGCTGTTCTTCCTGCTGTACGAGATTGAGCTGGTGCCCCTGTACCTGCTGATTGCGATCTGGGGTGGCGAGAAAAAGGCCTACGCGGCCACTAAGTTTTTGCTCTACACGGCGCTGTCTGGGGCGCTGATGTTGGCCGGATTTTTGGGTACGGTGTGGCTCACTGGCGCGAAGGATTTCACCTACTACTCGGTGATGGGCCACGAGCTGCCGATGGTGTGGCAAATCGTGCTGCTGGGGCTGCTGCTGGTCGCCTTTGGCATCAAAATTCCGCTGGTGCCCTTTCACACCTGGCTGCCCGATACCTACGTTTCAGCCTCAACTCCGGTGGCGATGATGCTGGGCGGGGTGCTGGCCAAGCTGGGCACCTACGGTCTGTTTCGCTTTGGCCTGGGCCTGTTTCCCGACGCCTGGGCCGAGCTGTCGCCCTATCTGGCGGTGTGGGCTGCCTTTAGCGTGCTCTATGGGGCGATTACGGCGATCGCGCAAAAAGACATCAAGCGCATGGTGGCCTACAGCTCGATCGGCCACATGGGCTACGTGCTGCTGGGCGGCGCGGCCATGACCGACCTGGCCCTGACCGGGGCCGTCAGCCAGATGGTCTCCCACGGCATTATTCTGGCCATTCTCTTTCACCTGGTCGGCGTCATCGAAGCCAAAGTTGGTACCCGCGAACTAGATGTGCTCAACGGGCTGATGAACCCGGTGCGGGGTCTGCCCATGGTCAGCGCCCTGCTGGTGCTGGGGGGCATGGCTAGCGCTGGTATTCCCGGCCTGGTCGGGTTTGTCACTGAGTTTCTGGTGTTCCAGGGCAGCTATGCGGTATACCCGGTGCAAACCCTGCTGGGGGTAATCGGCACCGGCCTGACGGCGGTGTACTTCGTGATTTTGCTCAACCGCACCTGCTTTGGCAAGCTGGACAACGCGATCGCCTACTTCCCCAAGGTTACCTTCTCTGAGAAGCTGCCCGCCTACGTGCTGGCTAGCCTGATTCTCTTCCTCGGCATTCAGCCCAACTGGCTGGTGAAGTGGGGCGAACCCACCGCTAGCGGCATGCTAGCGGCGATACCCATCGTCTCAGATGAGGTAGTGGCCGATGAGGTGATCGAAGCC
>PYGV01000017.1 GCA_003022385.1 filamentous cyanobacterium CCP3
AATCGCCAAGTCAGAAAGAAGTTGGCAGAAAGGGAAGAGTCCATCTTTTTCTCTGTCCTTTACTAAAATGCACTACCTTTTTATGTTGATAGCGTGCCAAAGTATCGCGGCATTACCGCTTTGATGCAAAACTTCTTTGCCGACATGGTAGACAACCCCAGAAAAGATACAGAATTTCCTGAGGTAGAGCTACGGTACCTGCTCAAAAAGACAAAATTTCTGCCTTAAATTTCTGCCTTAAATACCATGCCTGATACTGGCCCCAGTGCCCAAACGTCCTCGGTAGCTGAAGTAAAGGCTTCACGCTTTTTGCCCAGCTTCTTGAAGCTGGCGGTGGCCAATATCATCTCGAACCTGATGGTGCCGCTGGCGGCCCTGGTCGATACTGCCTTTTTGGGCCACCTCGACGACATTCGCCACTTGGGCGGGGTGGCGCTAGCGACGGTAATTTTTAACGTGGTGTACTGGAGCTTTGGCTTTTTGCGCATGGGCACCACGGGCACCACGGCCCAGGCGCGGGGGCGCGGCGACGGCCAGGAGCTTTGGCTAATTTTGCTGCGCAACGGGGCGATCGCGCTCAGCTTTGGCCTGTTCATTTTGCTGCTCCAGGCTCCCATCCGCGAGCTGGGGTTTGCCCTGCTCAGCGGCGCACCTGAGGTAAGAGCGGCGGGCATCGCCTTCTACAATGCCCGCATTTGGGATGCTCCGGCGGTGCTGCTAAACCTGGTGCTGATGGGCTGGTTTTTGGGTCGCGAGCAGGGGCGGCGGGTGATTGCCCTCTCGATGGTGGGCAACGGCAGCAACGTCATATTCAACTACATTTTCATCAACCAGATGGGCCTAGCCAGTGCCGGGGCTGGGCTGGGCACGGCACTGAGCCAGTACCTGACGCTGACCGTCGGCTTAGGGGTATTGATGAGAGAAGGCGGCTGGCAAAACCTGCGAGCGGTGCTGCCCCAGGGGTGGAACCCGCAGGCGATCAAAGGTCTGTTTTTGCTGAATCGCGACATTTTGGTGCGCACGTTTGCGCTGGTGCTCAGCTTTGCGCTGTTTACCAATTTCAGTTCGGCCCTCGGCACCCAAACTCTAGCTGCCAACACCCTCTTGCTACAGGTGGTAACGCTATCGGCCTATTTCATTGATGGCATTGCCTTTGCTACTGAGAGCTTTGCGGGACGGTATTTCGGCAGCGGCGATCGCACTCACCTGCGCCATCTACTCACCCTGGGAGGATTCACCAGCATTGCCCTGGGGCTATCCTTCGCACTGGCCTTTGTGCTGTTTCCGCAGCCGCTGTTTGGTCTACTAACGGTTCACCAGGAGGTGATCGCTACGGTTCAGACCTACGTGCTGTGGCTGGTGCCGGTGCTAGGATTGGGGGCGATCGCCTACATGCTCGACGGCTATTTTCTTGGCCTTACCGCTGGTCCGGTGCTGCGCAACGCGACCGTGCTGGCTGCTGGAGTCGGCTTTTTGCCCCTGGCTTTTCTGGCTCAATCTACCGGCAGCGCCCACCTGCTCTGGCTGGCTTTGGTCGGCTTAATGGCCGCGCGCGCGCTTACGCTCCTCTGGGCTGTGCCCAAATCTTTGGCTTCACCATTGCCCTGAGCGTTCTTACCACTTTTATACAGCATTCGGCTACAGCGGTAAGCCACAGCTGAATGGCACTGACATTCAATGACTAGGTAAGTGCCCGCCGCAGTGCCATCGCTAATCCACGGCTCAAAGCCGCTAATGCCGCCGTTGGCGCTAAGCAACAGTTGATCACCAGGGGCGCTAAAACCGTTATGAACGGATGCCCCCTCACCAGGATTGATATCGTCAACAAGTATTGAAAGACAATCCACCGCTAGATCTGCTGACATGCTTTAAGGGACTGTCAGCCACGAAATACAGGATCGGCAGATACATTTGATCTGCACACTAGCACATGTAATTTTTTTGCTAGGTCTGTGCGGGGAAGAGAGTCTGTTACAGACGCCGATATCCGGAAAAATTTGAAATTCTTACGGAGTCTTTAGAGGCTGCTAAACCCCAATAAAATCCGCAGGGAGCAGCTTATGTTTCCGGAACGGGCGGCTTAGGCTTGTAAAGGAAGATAACAATTTAACCAATTAACTCTGCAAAGGGCTTTGACGGTCGTTTAGATCTCAGTCTCTTTGCCCTGAGCCAGAGTCTGAGAGGTCTTTAGCCAGATTGCAAGAAAAAATCTAGAGTTTTTTGGGGTTCTTTAAACCTAGTTTTTAAATTTTCTGAACTTAATTGGGTTTGAGATCACTTCGAAAAGTTGTTATTCCTAAGCTTTGTTGAGTAAAGAAAAGGAGACTATCTTGAGTATGGCTGAGCTAACTATTTCTCCCCACGGTGGGACGTTGATAAATCGAATTGCTACGGCAGAGCAGCGTCAAACATTTATTGAAAAAGCTAATTCTTTACCACGTGTTCAGCTCGATGCGCGATCGCAGTCTGATCTAGAAATGATTGCGATCGGTGCCTTTAGCCCCCTGACCGGGTTTATGAACCAGGCCGACTACAACCGCGTGGTCAACGATATGTACCTGTCCAACGGCTTGCCCTGGTCAGTGCCCATTACCCTGTCGGTTGCCCAGGTCGAGGCAGATCGCCTGAGCGAAGGCAGTCTAGTGCGCCTCGACAATGCCCATGGTGAATTTATTGGTGTTCTTGAGCTAACCGAAAAGTACACCTACGACAAGATCCACGAAGCTCAGCAGGTTTACCGCACTACCGAAGACAATCACCCCGGTGTCGCTGTTGTTTACGCCCAGGGCGAGGTCAACCTGGCCGGGCCGGTGTGGTTGCTGAATCGACAGCCCCACCCCCAATTCCCTCAGTACCAAATTGACCCAGCGGCATCGCGGGCCATGTTTGAGGCCAAGGGCTGGAAGACGATCGTGGGCTTTCAAACCCGCAACCCCATTCACCGTGCCCACGAGTACATTCAAAAATGCGCCCTGGAAACCGTGGATGGGCTGTTTTTACATCCGCTGGTGGGGGCGACCAAAAGCGATGACATTCCCGCCGATGTGCGCATGCGCTGCTACGAAATTTTGCTGGAAAAATACTTCCCTGAAGACCGGGTGATTTTGGCGATTAACCCAGCCGCCATGCGCTACGCCGGGCCGCGCGAAGCCATTTTCCACGCCCTGGTGCGCAAAAACTACGGCTGCACCCACTTTATTGTGGGTCGCGACCATGCCGGGGTAGGTGATTACTACGGCACTTACGACGCCCAGCACATCTTCGACGAGTTTAAGCCGGGGGAACTGGGGATTGTGCCGATGAAGTTTGAGCACGCCTTTTACTGCACCCGTACCGAGCAGATGGCCACTAGCAAAACCAGCTCTAGCGCCCCTGAGGAACGAGTTCACCTCTCGGGTACCAAAGTGCGAGAAATGCTGCGCCGAGGCGAGCTGCCGCCGCCACAGTTCTCTCGCCCTGAGGTGGCGGCTGAGCTGGCTCGGGCCATGCAGGTGCCTGCCGGGGTGAGCTAAAAACCCCTCGTCTGAACCTGTAGGTTGGGTGGAGCGCAGCGAAACCCAACGCAACTAACCCCTGTTGGGTTCCACGTTGTTTCACCCAACCTACCCCTAACTGAGGTGGCGGCTGAGCTGGATCGGGCCATGCAGGTGCCTGCTGGAGTGAGTTAAGAGCCCCTCGTCTAAGGCTGATGGTGGGCAGTGCCCACCCTACTGTTCAATACTGTGAGAAATCCTATGCAACAGCGTGGTGTAACGGTTTGGTTTACCGGCTTGAGCGGTGCTGGAAAGTCTACGATCGCCCAGGCCCTGGCCGAAAAGCTCAAGCGCGAGGGCTATCGCCTGGAAATTTTAGACGGCGACATTGTGCGCACCAATTTAACGAAAGGGCTGGGGTTTAGCCGAGAAGATCGCGACGAAAATATTCGCCGTATTGGCTTTGTTTCGCACCTGCTAACTCGCAACGGCGTCATTGTACTGGTGTCGGCGATTTCGCCCTATCGGGAGGTGCGCGAGGAAGTCCGCGATCGCATCGGCGATTTTCTAGAGGTCTATGTCAGCGCTCCGCTCAATGTCTGTGAAGAGCGCGACGTGAAAGGACTGTACAAGCGGGCCAGAGCCGGTGAGATCAAAGGCTTTACCGGTATTGATGACCCCTATGAAGCCCCTTTGAACCCCGAAATCAATTGCGAAACGCATCTAGAAACCTTGGATGAAAGCGTCGCGAAGGTGATGGCGGCGCTGCAGCCCTACCTACAAACCCACCGACGGGCTGAGGCTTTGGTTTAAGCCCCGTTCTCCCGGCGATTAAAGCTGCGCTTTTTCCCAGAGTCTGCTCCACGTGTAGGGTGCATTCTCGGCCCAGAAATCCGCGCAAGGCTTCGCAGATTCTGCATCGGGGCCGCAATGCACCGCTTACGGTATCAAGATGCTCGCTTGATGTAAGCGGTGCGTTACGGCCAGGGCAGAGAATTTGCATGTTTGCAGAGTCAGTCTAGGGCCGGGAACGCACCCTACGTATAATCGAGCTTTCGGCGGGTTCGATGGAACAAAATCTCTCTGTTTGATGTGTCTTGAAAATAGTCTTTAGTCATTTATTAAAGCGAGACATTGCACTATGCAGATCAGGCAGATCAGGCAATGGCGACTGGCATTTAAACCCAACTCGTATGGATTATGGCTAGCCCTGGCTGGGGTGGGGCTGGCGGTGGTTGCCCTGGGGCACCTAAACCCAGGCGCATCGTTAGGACTGTCGTGGCAGGGCTGGTTGACTATCGCTACCATCGCCCTCACCTTTGGAGCCAATGCCCTCACCAACCTGCCTGCGGAGGTCGTTTTTTTGGGTGGGTTGGCGGTGTTATTCCTTACCGGTATTTTAGATTCTGATACCGCCCTGGCTGGGTTTAGCAACGCCGGTATGATTACGGTAGGCGTTCTCTATGTTGTCGTAGCTGGGCTGCAGCAAACCGGTGGTTTGACCTGGGTGTCGCAGCAGGTGCTGGGCCTGCCCAAAAGTCAAAAGCGGGCGATGGTGCGGCTGATGGTGCCAGTGATGGGCCTCAGCGCGGTGTTGAACAACACCCCAGTGGTGGCAATGTTTATTCCGGTAGTGGGGGACTGGTGCCGCAAGCTCAAGATTAACCCGTCTAAGCTGATGATTCCGCTCAGCTATGCCTCGATATTTGGCGGGGTATGTACGTTGATTGGTACCAGCACCAACCTGGTGGTCAACGGCTTGCTGATCGATGCCACTGGCAGCGGTATGGGGCTGCTGGATATTGCCTGGGTGGGGGTGCCCTGTGCGATCGCGGCCTTTTTATTTTTACTGCTGACCCAGCGCTGGCTGTTGCCCAATCGCAAGTCGGCCTTTAACACCAGCGATGACCCTCGCCAGTACACCCTGGAGATGACCGTTCCTGCCGGCAGCCCAATGGCCGGTAAAACAGTAGAGCAAGCGGGGCTGCGCCACTTGCCGGGGCTGTACCTGGCCGAAATTGTGCGCGGTCCGCAGGTTATTCCTGCCGTTGGCCCCAAAGAAGTGCTGCGCGACAACGATCAGCTGGTGTTTGTGGGGGCGATCGATTCGATTGTAGATTTGCATCGGCTGCGGGGTCTACAACCGGCCACCGACCAGGTGTTTAAGCTCGACACTCCCCGCCTGGGCCGGTGCCTGACCGAAGCGGTGGTGTCAGATACTTGCCCCATGGTGGGTAAAACCATCCGCGAAGGAGAATTTCGCAGCCGCTATAACGCGGTGGTGCTAGCGGTAGCCCGTAACGGCGAGCGGCTGCGGGGCAAAATTGGCGATATCCGCCTGCGGGCGGGGGATGCCCTGCTGCTAGAGACCCATCCGGTCTTTGAAACCCAGTACCGCTCGTCCAAAGACTTTTACCTGGTCAGCACGGTACCCGATTCGACCCCCATTAACCACGATAAGGCCCCCGTGGCCTTGTTCACCATGCTGGGCATGATTGTGCTGGCCTCCTTTGGCTGGATGTCGATGTTGCACGCGGCGATTTTGGCGGCCGTGGTGATGGTGGCTACGGGCTGCTGCTCGCCCCACAAAGCCTTGGCCAATGTCGAGTGGTCGGTACTGCTGGTGATTGCGGCCTCCCTGGGGCTGGGGCAAGCGATGGATTCGACTGGGGTAGCGGCTGCTATGGCGACGGCCCTGCTGGGGCCAGCCCACAGTAACCCCTGGATTGCCCTGGTGCTGGTCTATGGGGTCACTACGCTGCTAACTGAGATTGTTACCAACAATGCGGCAGCGGCACTGATTTTTCCGGTGGCGATCGCCCTGGCCAAGAGCTTAGGCGTCGATTTTATGCCTTTTGTGATTGCCATAATGATTGGGGCGTCGGCTAGCTTTGCTACCCCGATTGGTTATCAGACCAACCTGATGGTCTATGGCCCGGGCGGATACCGCTTTACTGACTTTTTGCGGGTTGGAGTTCCGATCAATCTGTTGTTTTGGCTAATTACGGTCATCATTACGCCCCTGGCCTTTCCGTTTTAGCCCGCCACAATGGCTTGGCGAATTGTCCCTATCGTTACTAACTTGAGGTTTTATGGCTTACGAAAAAGAGAAGCAAGTTGCTATTGAAGCTGTTCGCCAGGCGGCTAAGCTTTGCGAAGCGGTGCGGTTGGAGATGGTGCCGGAGGCGATCGAGAAACAGGATAAAAGCCCGGTAACCGTCGCCGATTACGGCTCGCAAGCGATTATTTGTAGGGCATTAGCGGCGGCCTTTCCGCAAGACGCTGTGGTGGGTGAAGAAGACGCCGCCACTCTCAGCGAGCCAGCCCTAGCACCAGTGTTGGCCAGCGTTACTGCTCAGGTCAATCGCGTGATTGCCGGAGCCACCGACAACGAGGTGCTGAGCTGGATTAACCACGGCAATGGCGAGGTCACGTCTCGCTACTGGACCCTAGACCCCATTGACGGGACAAAGGGCTTTTTGCGGGGTGATCAGTATGCGATCGCCCTGGCTTTAGTCGTCGATGGCGACCTGAAAGTCGGGGTGCTGGGCTGCCCCTTTCTCAGCTTTGACGGCGAAGAACCCGGTCTAATGTTCGTGGCGGTGCGGGGCGAAGGCACCGTGGTGGTGCCCCTCGCTGGTGGTACACCCAAACCGATTCACGTGGCTAACGCAACCGATGCGGAGCGCCTGCGCTTTGTCGAAAGCGTTGAGTCGGGCCACGGCGACCAGGCCCAGCAAAAGGCGGTTGCGGCAGCGGCGGGGATTATCGCCCCATCCATCCGCATGGATAGCCAGGCTAAGTACGCAGCTGTTGCTGCTGGGCAAGCGGCGCTGTACCTGCGCCTGCCCTCGCCTAAAACCCCTGACTACCGAGAAAAGATTTGGGACCACGCAGCGGGCACCCTGGTGGTTCAAGAGGCGGGGGGAAAGGTTACCGATATGCACGGCAACCCTTTAGACTTTGCTAAATCGGCCCGGCTGGAGCACAACCGAGGGGTTGTTGTGAGCAATGGGGCTATCCACGACGAGGTGCTCAAGGCCTTGCAGTAGTGGCTGCTCCTGGTTTTACGGCTCTGCCGCTCATGTTAGGAGGCAGAGCTGCTGACGAGCATTCCAACGCAGAGCGCTGGAACGAGAGGCCGCGAAAACCGGGCTCCTGTATCGGCGTTCTAGATATTCAATCCGGAAGTTTTTGTTCTTTTTGAATAATTTTTACCCAAACCTAAACCCTAGGGAAAGTACGGAGGCTTTAGGCAAGGTATCCGGAGGGGGCGCTTTAGCCTTGTAAAGGAAGATAACAACCTGAGCACATTCCCTTTCTGAAAGGGTCTTTTGCAGAGGGGCTTTGACGGTCGCCTTAGATCTCAGTCTCTTTGCCCTGTTCTTGAACGCTTTGAAGCGATCGGGCAGTACAAGGGATAGGTGTACCTGAATATTGCTTTTGCTAGGGGTAGCGTTTAGATTGCCTAAATGATTTAGAGAAAGACTACAGAGGTGCAAAGGACAGATTGAAGCATTGTTTGTTTGGCTCATAGGTTATTTTGCGGGCTGTAAGCGTCTCTTTAGATGGCTTAGACGCTGCTAAGGAAGACTAGAGCTGTACAAAGAAAGCAGTAAGGGTTTCAAAGGAAGGCTTATAGGTTGAAAAGAAAGCCATAAGCGTTTTAGAGAGAGGTTGAAGCGTTGCAAAGAAAGCTTTAATACTTTTTAGCAATGGCTGAGTGGCTTGAGAGAATTTTCGGATCTATCTGGGGTTTAACCACAAAATAGCTTCAAAGGGATCGTAATTTATACGGTGATGGCTGGCCTGGGCGTTTGGCTACAGTGTGGAGGTTGGAACTCCTACCAACACTGTTGTTTAGTAATGCCAGGGGCATTTACGGTATATGAGACGAAAAAGGTTGTCTATCAAGTTACACAAGGCTGAGGTGCGAGCCGCATCCATGGACTCGATTGACCAGAAGCTAGATTTGGGGAATGGACAAACGTTAGAGCTGTATTGGGAAGCGATTAACAGTCTGCGGATGAAGCAGCAGGAGTATAATACGCTGCTATCGAAGGTAGATAGCTTGTACAACGATCTGCTGGCGGATGAGCGGGCGCTGGGCGAAATGTCGGAGCACATGCTGAGCGGGGTAAAGGTCAAGTTTGGCCGCGACAGCGTGGAGTATGAAATGGCGGGCGGGGTAAGGCGGTCTGAGCGGAAGCGACCCCAGCGCAAGACGGCGTGATGGGTTAAACCGATAGTTACGATTAAAAATAGGAGCAAGAAGCGATCGCATGGGTTCATGCGATCGCTTTTTGGTTAGTGCTGACCTTATGGGCTATGACAGCAATCGTCGGCGGTGCTGAATACAGGTATGGGCCAACAATTCAAAGCCTCTCGTAGGGGCAAACGGCCATTTGCCTCTACCCAAATTCCTGCTCGCAATGACCTTGACTAGAGGTCGGTTGGTGCCTCAAAGCGACCCGCCCCGGTCGCCTCGGGAAACGCTGCCGACGATGTATGATTTGCCGAGTGAGTTTCCGAAGGAACCGGGGTTGCCGGACGAATTTCATGATTTATAGCTCCAGTTGTTGAGCCGCACGTTGACTTTATCAGGCTACCGTCGTGGAGAGTGGTTTGCCGCTAGCGATCTGAATGCCTGTTACGATGTGCAGCATCCGATGGGGTAAAGGTAAGGTTTGGTCGCGATAGTGTGGAGTATGAAATGGCGAGCAAGGTAAGGCAATCGGAGTGCAAGCGGCTCCAGCGAAAGGCGGTGAGTTAGGCGCAGGGGCTAAAGCTCTAGAGAGAAACTGAATAGAATCTGAGGCGATCGTGTGGATTCATAAGATCGCTTTTCTTATGAAAAGCAAGGCTGATCAATAGCTGAGCCCATCCGGAAGATTTGCTGATTTCTTAGGGAGACCTTACAAAGCCCTAAACATTGGGGCAAAGCTAGGGTCGCTGGGTTAGGTATCTAAACTGAGATTTTACACTTGGGAGAGAAATCATGTTCAAACGTTTTACCGCTTTGTTGAGTGGGCTTTGATGGTCGGCTTAGATCTCAGTCTCTTTACAATTGCGTGGGGCATACCTATGCCCTTAACTAACTAACTTGATTCACAATCGATTTTTGCCAGGGTTTGAGTGTCTACCTGTCATCTGGATGACGCATCTTAAGCGATGCATGAATCTTGATTAGGTCAAAATTCTCCTCAGAAAGACGCAGGTAACTAATTATGTCTAGTCTCAATGTGCTGAACCCAGTTGAGGGAAAGCCAATTCTTGACTTGCGACAGTCGCAGTATCCTAATTCGTTTCGTAAAGGGGTTCGGTTTGTTTGGTTTCGGCTAAGTAGCTTGCTGCTTGCCGATGCTGCCGCGATAACTGCGGCCTGGCTAGGGGCCAGCGCGGTGTCTATGCACTCGGTTGCCATGGTTGATTTAGCCAGCAGCCTAAACAGTGCAATACCCGTTTTGGCAATTGGTTATAGCATTTTTTCGACTGGAAAGTTTTACCAAAGTGGTACATCTCGCAAAGACTATTTGGGTCTGGTCAGTGCCAGTATAATGCTGGCTATAACGGTTTTTATACTGTTCAAATATGCCCAAATCTTTGGCCCTGGGCTGACAGAAATTTACTTTCTGGTATTTGGGGTTCTGGCTGCTGTACTCATACCTTTGAATCGATTTGTCGTTGATATTGCAACGAATAAGTTGCGTCAGCTTGGGTTGGGTCTGTACCCAGTGTTTGTAATTGCCGACGCCCCTAAACAAAAAGGTGCCGCTAACCTAATTAAGAGCGAAGGGCACTACAAAGTTTTAGGTATGTTAGATGCCAAAGCTCTCGATAGGAACCAGCGAGAGTCGACGTTCGAAACTCTCAACCGCCTGGGGATTATTGAGGTGTTTGTAGACTGGGAGGCAATTGAGAATCGCTTGTTTATCTGTGGGTTGTTTCAGTCTGAAGGGTATACTCTGCGGATTTTGCCTAATGATGAGCTGCCTCCTCCAAGCACAATTACCTACACTGCGGTGGGTGAAAAGCTTTGCCTGTCGTTTACCCCGTTTGTGTTGTCGGGTCTGGAGTTTTGGACCAAGCGAGCGTTTGATGTGGTGGCAGCTAGTGTTGCAGTAGTGCTGGCTTCGCCGATTTATCTGCTGATTGCTTTGCTAATCTACATAGACTCACCGGGGCCAATCTTTTACAAGCAAACTCGCATTGGCTTGAAGAACAAGCCGTTTAAGGTTTGGAAGTTTCGCACGATGGTGCCCAATGCTGACAAGCTACAAAAAGAGCTGGAGGCGAAGAACGAAACTAAGGATGGGGTGCTGTTTAAGATTAAAGACGACCCCCGCATTACGCGGGTGGGTAAGGTGCTGCGGGCCTATAGTCTGGATGAACTACCTCAGCTGTTTAACGTAGTGCTGGGCGAAATGAGCCTGGTGGGACCAAGGCCGTTGCCGCTGCGCGATGTGGAGAAGTTTTCGCAGCATCACCACATTCGGCAGGAGGTGTTGCCGGGGATTACGGGGCTGTGGCAAATTTCGGGGCGATCGGACATTGTCGATTTTGAGGAGGCGTATCAGCTTGATTTGACTTACATTACCCGCTGGTCAATTTGGCTGGATTTGCAGATCTTGTTTAAGACGGTGGGAGTGGTGCTGAAAAAGTCGGGGGCTTATTGAGCTGGGTTATCTTGGCCTCTTAAACTGGGTGGGTGCAGCCTAGTACTGCTTGACCCACCCTGAGGCCCAAGTAGGAATGAGATTGCCGACACTGATGGAGAGAGAGGGGCAGGCTTAGAATAGGCATGGCCATCTACCTAAACTGGGTAAAATTCTCCATGCCAGACTTAACCAATATCTGGACTACGTTTACACGAACTGTTTTTCTCTCTGCCAGTTCACCTCGATTCGTTACTCCTGCATTGTTGGCTATTAGCGCTCTAGCGCTGGTTCCTCGAATTCCTTTATGGAGTAAGTGTGTGGGCCGGTTGATGGCTCTGCTGCTGGCTATCTATCTGTTGCTCGCTACCCCTTTAGCAGCTTCTGTATTGATGAAGGGACTTAGCCTGTTTTTACAGCCCTATGCAGGTGAGTCGGCTGATGCTGTGGTGGTTTTGAGCCGGGGAAAAGAGTTAGGTTTTAGCCGCTATGATTTGGCTATCGATCTCTGGCAGCAGGGGCGAGTATCTAAGATATTTGTCACTAACCTCGGTCGAATCAGCTATGTGGCGGATCAATTTAAGCAGGCGAACCTGCCATTGAGCGCCCTAGTTGGTAGCACCTGCGCCAGAACTACTTATGAGGAGGCCATATCGGCGGGGACTCTGCTGCAGCCCCAGCAAATAGAGAACATTGTTTTGATTACCGATCCTGCGCATATGTGGCGGTCGGTCTTAACGTTTCGCCGTCTGGGATTTACTCTGTGGCCGTTGTTATCTTCTTACCCACCAGATTTATCGGCTTTAGACCGGTCGGTGCTGGCCCTACGAGAATATTTAGGGTTAGTCCACTACGCCATCCTAGGTCGGTTAGCGCCATCAACTGGCCAAGACCTAGCTGAAGCTCTAGCCAATCAGCTGGGTCTGACTAATTGCACGGTCAGGTGGTTGAGCAAAGTTCAGATTGATGTTGGTACCTGATGTCGACAAGCTACAGAAGGAGTCAAAGTTCAAGAATGAGACTGGGGTGGGGTGCTGTTCAAGTTCAAAGACGCCCCAGCATTAACTCATTCACTAAAGTAATGCTGATTTAGAGCCCGGATGAGCTGCCCCAGTTGTTTAACGTGGTACTGGGTGAAAAGAGCCTTATAAGGCCGTCATTCCTTCCGCTGCGCGATGTAGAAAAGTTTTTGCAACTTATCCAAAGTAAATGCGAAAACATTGAATCAAGACCTCTAACGGCAGAAGATTGTATCTCAAAAATTTTACTTTCCTTTAATTGAATATTTTGAAAAACGATTGTGGCAACAAATTTGAATATTCAGAAATAGCAATTTAGATGTTGCAAGGCATTTGAATTAACTGCACTATTGAGAATTTCCAAAGCCCCAAAATATTGGAATTCGGGTGCTATTCTCAATAGTATTTGTATTTTGTGAAGTGCTCGTTATTTGATTGCAAATATTTTGAGCATGAATTAAATATAATGAATTTTTTGCTCTTTACTTTCTACTATGTCCTTAGCCTTTATGAAACAAGAAAACAAAAGGAATTCTACAAACGTGAAAGAGACAAGCCAAAAAAATAAAACAACTCTAGAACGTGGTATTAGCGTAATAATGTGCTGCTACAATTCGACATCGCGTATAAAACCTACATTAGAGCACTTGGCTTCACAGAAACTAAATCCCGAGATCGAGTGTGAGGTCATAATTGTTGACAATGCAAGCGCAGATAATCTGAAGACTACTGTTGACGAAATTTGGAATAAATGCGGTAACCCATTTCCCCTGAAAATAGTATTTGAACCAACTTCTGGTATTGCCTTTGCTCGTAGACGTGGTGTGGAATGTGCAAAATATGCCTACGGCGTATTTTGCGATGATGATAATTGGCTCGCACCAAACTATCTACTAAAAGTGATTCAAATTTTAGATGCGAACCCATATATAGGGATAGTGGGTGGATGTAGTACTCCTGTCCTGGAAGTCGATGCGCCTGCCTGCTTTTATACAAGATGCCATCGCCTCGCAATTGGAGTTCAAGCTCCTTTTACTGGAGATGTGACTCATAGAGGTTTCTTATGGGGTGCTGGAATGGGAATTCGCCTTGAAGTACTAAAATCTATCTATGATGCTGGCGTTGAACCGAGGAGCAGCGGACGGAAAAAAGATGTCTTAACCTCGGGAGATGATATGGAACTTAGCTCCTGGTTTATCTTGGCAAGATATAGGCTGTGGTATGACTCAAATCTTAGGTTTCAGCATTTTATCCCCAAGGAAAGACTAAAAGATTCCTATTTCGAAAAATTTTTTGAGACTCCTCAACTTGGGTTTCATAACATATACGGAAATTATATCTTAATTAGATATGGGGTATTTAATCATCCAAAAAAGAACAAATATTTTGGTATTTTTTCAGCTTTTCTTAGGCTAAAAGCTTTTTGGTACATAGTTTCAAGAGCTTCTCCTCTAGATTTTATACAGATATCAAAATTTGATAGATCAATCAAAGCCTTAACAAATTCATCATTCTCTAAAAGTTAAACTCAAAGGAGTAGGCTTGAATGTTAAATGTCAATAGAAGAATTCTCCTAAAGTATGATTTTTTCTAAAGCCGTCTATGTTTAAATCTGCCTGCCTCACCCAACTGTGAACTGCTATAAGAGCAAAATTGCTAAGATAATGACTTACAAAAAGCAACACTCTAACTCCATTACTAAAGATCTTTATCGTCTTTATAGCCACCTTAGTCCCATTCGTCGCTTACAGCTTTCACTGCTACTGTTATTGTTGATATTGGCCGCCTTGAGTGAGATGGTTAGCTTGGGATTAATCGTTCCCTTCTTGTCAGCTTTGGTTAATGCACAAGTTCTTTTAGAAGAGCCACGATTACAATTCATGTGGTCTCTATTAGGTGTTCAAACATCTATTCAGCTTGTTACAGTATTAGCGATTATCTTTATTGTGACTGCTGTAGCCGCCAATACTTTGCGAATATGTGCTTCGCGTTTGCAATCTCGATTTACAGCTATAATTGGCACGGATATCAGTAGCCAAATTTACTATCTATTCATAAAACAACCTTATATTTTCCATGTTCGACAAAATAGTAGCGATTTGATTCAAATATTGGTAGATGACACCAATCGGTTGACAAGCTTCGTAGTTTCTCAATCCTTACAATTTGTTTCTCAGGTACTATTAGTCTCAGCGCTAATAATGACTTTATTGACGATCAATGGCAAAATTGCGTTAGGAGCAGCAGTCATTTTAGGTAGTGCTTATTTTCTAATTTATCGAATCCGTCGAAGTGCGCTTAAACGTAACGGTATAATAATTGCTGAAGCAGGGGCACGAAAAGTCAAGGTTGTGCAAGAAGGGATTGGCGGTATTAGGGATGTACTCTTAGGTGATTCCCAGGTGTTTTTTCATGAAGCCTATCTTCATTCTGAAAAGGCTTACAGGCATGCCACGGCTATGAATTCTTTCTTCGCCGAGTCACCTAGATACTTCATAGAGGCACTTGCGCTATCCGCCATCGCCCTGCTTGGCTTAGTATTGGGTCAAGAAGGTGACTTTAGCCAAGCGATTCCAATCCTTGGAAGTTTAGGACTGGGGGCACAAAAAATGCTTCCAGCATTGCAAAAAGTGTTTTCGGCTATCGCTAACATTCAAGGATCGCACTCCTCGCTAAGTCGAATCTTAGTAGCCCTAGAGCATCCTGTTGACCCATTATCAGCCTCAGTTCCTGCGCCTTTAACTTTAAGGAATGAACTTCGGCTTGAGCAAATATGGTTTCGCTACACGGAAGACACGGATTGGGTTTTGCAAGATCTTAGTCTAACTATTTCGGCAAAGAGCACGACTGCTTTTGTAGGGGGAACAGGCAGTGGTAAGAGTACAACAGCCGATCTGATCATGGGACTGCTACAACCTCAAAAGGGGAAGCTTTGTGTAGATGGTATTCCTTTAGAAGGCAAGCAATTGCGACAGTGGCAGAAAGGTATTACTCATGTTCCCCAGCATATCTTTTTGAGAGATAGTACCTTGGCCGAGAATATTGCCTTTGGTGTTCCTAAAGCAAAAATTGATTATACTCAAGTACGGCGTGCTGCCCGGTTAGCGCAAATTGAAGACTTTATTGAAAGTTTAGCCGCTAGTTATGATACTTATGTAGGAGAGCGAGGAATCCGTTTAAGCGGCGGACAGCGTCAACGCATTGGGATTGCTCGGGCACTATATCGTAAAGAAGTATCTACAATTGTGTTTGATGAGGCTACAAGTGCGCTTGATAACGTGACAGAGCGAGAGTTAATGGCTGCAATTCAGCAATTAAGTAGTGAATTTACAATTATTCTGATTGCTCATCGACTAAGTACTGTAGAACGGTGCGATTTAGTTGTGGAGTTAGATAAAGGAAGAATAGTAGCTCAGGGTAGCTATCGTGAATTATTAGAAAAATCATCTTCCTTTAGGCAAATGGCAGGTATACTTTAGGGCTTAGTTTTAAAGAGGACATAAGGTTACTTGTAGAAATTCTGTCTTAAAAGTAAAGGCTTGAGGGGGAAAAGTATTACCGTGAATATCTCAAAGTTGCAAATCCATGAACCCAATGACCGCAGCAAAGGGATTGAAGCTATTCATGCGGTGTTTTTGCAGACATGAGATTTTCCCATTTTACCTTCTCACTTTGTGCTTTTGCATTCTGAGGAAGTGTGAAGCAAATTTTTTGTCAGTCAGCCAAACCTTATTTTTTGTTGACTGACCTTGTGAAGGAAATAAATATGGCTATGAATGAGCGAAGTAAAGAGGTAAGCTATAGCGGCTCCTGAGCGTATGAGGGACACCTGATCAAGGAAAGCATTGAAGATAAACGGCTGGGGCAATTAACCTGTACCTCATCCGAATGAGAACCGCTATATATGCTTAAGCCATTTATTTTATCTTTAATTTATAAGCTATTTCTAAATCCATAAACACCATGAGTGGCTCAAATTGGTTATACAGCTGGACAGGCACTCAATCCAAAGAGTTTTAGAGTAACCTCAAAGCAATTTATTGCTTAATAGAAAATAAACAGTGAATAATTTGTAAATTATGAGAGATCTTTTTCTTGATTTTATAAATGACCCATTTTTATTTATAATTACCTTCGTATGCATCATAAATTATGTAATTCTAACAATAATTTATTCAAGAAAGAATCTCTTTAGAAAGAGGGTTGAATTCGTATTTATAATATTTTTTCTCTTTTGTAATAGCAAGGTGCAAATGTCTCCGATACAACATTGGAGGCTAGACTATTTTGTGCAACCACCTCAAAATGAATTAATAACTTATAGTTCACTTTTAATCTATTTAGTATATTCTTTTACGTTTTTGATCGAAAAGAAAAACGCATCTATTCTGTTGTTATCTATCTTTAAGAGTATAGCTAGCAATCCTTTTGTTTGGGGTGTGTCAGCAATCGGGGCTGTTACTGGCTTATTATCTGATACACCAGTCTATGCTGTTAAGGCTGGGTTTCTATTGATTTTTATAAATTTGTTCGCTACTCATGTTTCAACTCAGTGTTCCTGGTGCTCAGTCATTGATTTATTCAAAATAAACACATCATTGATTTGTTTTCTCAGTCTCTTCATAAGACAAAGGACTAATTTTACTACTGAAGGTGGAGGATTAGCCGGGATTACATCATCTAAAAATCAGTTAGGCTCATTGGCAGCTCTTGGTCTAATACTTTGGCTATTAACGATTGATATAAACAAGCTCACAGTCAAAAGCTTGCTCATTTACTTATTAGGAATTGGTTGTACTCTGTATGCTCTTATTGATGCTCGTTCAGGAGGCGCAATAGTGGCGAGTATTACTTCTTTAAGTTTCATGGTAATCATATTTTTTCTCAAAAAGATCAAAGGAATAAGAGAAAAAAATTCGTTTGTTTCTTTCCTGTTTGCAGCTTTACTATTGATTGGCATAGTTATGATATCTAATTTGGAATTTTTTCTAGGTCTTATTGGGAAAACCCCAACTTTAACAGGTAGAACTGCCTTTTGGCCAGAAATAATAGAAGCTGCATGGCAAAAACAATGGATTGGTTATGGTTTGTTTGGCTTTTGGCAATCGTGGCGTGGGCCTGATAATCCTGCTCTCAGTTGGCTTTCGGCCACTGAGTGGATTCCACCTTCCGCACATCAAGGCTTCCTTGATACATGGTTGCAATTAGGTTTTTTAGGCTTAACTATATTAATTATTTCTATTGTAATTACCTGCTCTCAGGCAGTTTCAAATTATTTTTCACAGCAGAACTCCAAATATGCGGTCTTTCCCCTAGTTCTAATTCTATTCACCTTGATTTCTAATACTTACGAGACTCATTTTCTCAGCTTCAACTTTACGTGGATTGCTTTCGTTATCATCTCAGGAAAACTTTCATTAGAACAAAAACCGTCTAATTAAAGAGTATTTGATAATGGCACTGGCCTCTTAGAAGGTGATAAACCGAAACCCTTTCATTTTCAATAGTGCATAGGGTGAGATGGGGCGGTCACAATATCCCGTTGCTACAGCTGGGGGATGTCTTAGTACTTGAACCTAAGTGAGGCCTGGTTTAGTTGTGGTTAGATGAATGCTTTTTCTTCTTAAGATAAGAATTTTTCTTCTAGACAGATTCTTCATTGGTCTACTGTTAAATAAGGAATCAAATAATGACAAACAAAATCTTTGGTATTGGCTGGGCAAAAACAGGAACTACGACGCTTGGCAAATGCTTCGAAATATTAGGTTTTGATCATCAAAGCCAAGACTTAAGCTTAGTTCATGATTTAGGAAAAAAAGATCTCGCTAGGATTTTGGAAACTGCTCACCAAAAAGAAACTTTTGAAGACTGGCCTTGGATTCTTTTTTATAAAGAATTTTATACGGAATTTCCGAATAGTAAGTTTGTTTTAACAATTAGAGATTCGGAGAAGTGGATTTTAAGTTATAAAAACATGCTTCTAAATCAAGGAAAAGCATCTCGGCACTTAAATAAGGTACGTAGGGCGATTTATCAATTACCTTTTCCAAATGTTTCTGAAGAGGAACTTGTTGCTAGATATAATCTCCACAATGCTGAAGTAATTAAATATTTCGAGGATAAACCAGATTCTTTATTAATAGTAAACTGGGAACACGGTCATGGTTGGCCAGAACTCTGCAATTTTTTAAATTTAGAAATTCCTGATCAGCCTTTTCCACATTCAAACAAAGGAGTTTACATAAAGCCTTAGTCCTAAAAATCTTTAAGCTAGGTATCTTATCTGTTTATATAATTGAAAGGTGTTTTAATGCAGATAAATCAGTCTGTAGAAGATCTATTGCGCCAATATAAAGAAAGCCTGATTTTCTTTGAACCTCTTGCAGGAAACAATGGCGATAAATTAATCGAAATGGGAAGTCGATTTTTAATCGAAAAGCTGGAACTTAAAACTGTTGAACAACCAGATGAAGCAGATTTAATTATTATAAATGGTGGTGGTGGCCTGGCAGTTGAATTTTGGAATCCAGACTTTAAAACCCTACGAGAATACGCTCAAGGCTTCAAAAACAAACCCTTAGTGGTTTTGCCCTCAAGCTATTATTTTGAAAGCTCAGATTTTTGCAGTTGTTTTATAGGTCGTACTGCCCCTACCTTTTTATTCGCGCGCGAACGATTTAGTTTGGAAAGAATTTTGAATGAGAAATATTCAGCAGAAGTTTTTCTTGGTATTGATAACGATATGGCTATGGCTTTAGCGGAAAGTCTATTTGTACAAGAGCTAAAGCAAAGAAAAAGAGAAAAGCATATTCTTATTGTTGAAAGATTTGACCTCGAATCTGCTACGGACAAACCACGAGAACAATTACTGCCTGATTCGATAAAATCGCTTATTCCTAAACCTATCTTAGATACTCTTAGGGACTTAAACCACAAAAGAAAGGTTTCAAAAACTGGGTTCTCTGATTCTGTTCTTAAAAGACTATACCAGAACTATCCACATCTCAATGGCTTGCCGGTCATTAAAGAAGATATATCTAAAGTTGAGTTTCCTTTTAACACATTTGCAGAATTGATATCAGATTCGGCAATCGTCATTACAACTAGATTACACGTCGGCATCCTTTCTGCAATGATAGGTAAAAAGACCATTATGAAAACCGGTAATGGTCCGTATCCCAAGGTTAAAGGGTGCTTTGAATACTCCTTAGCGCATCTTGATCATGTTCAGCTTTGGTAAAAGCTTATTAAAAGAAGTGTCATGACTTATAAATTTAAGCTTGGCTATATAACTGTACCCGATGCTAGAGATATCTTAAGTTGGTCAGGTACTATGTTTTACATGGCCAACGCGTTGCAAAAGCAAGATATTTCTGTTCAATACATAGGACCGCTGCGCGATAAACCTATATTTTTTAACAAACTGAAAAAATTCTTTTATCAAACTTTTCTCAGGAAAAGGTATCTTTTGGATAGATCACTTCCCTTACTACAGGGGTATGCTCAGCAAGTTAATGACTTGTTGACTAAAGATAGTGTAGATGTACTATTTAGTCCTGGAACAATTCCTTTAGCTTATCTAGAGAGTTCTAAACCTTTGGTTCTATGGAATGACTGTACTTTTGCTGGTCTAGTTGACTTTTATGCTTATACTTCTAACCTGTGTCGGGAAAGTATAACAACTGGCCATACAGTTGAGAAGCGTGTTTTGGAACGTGTAGATTTAGCTATCTTTTCATCTGATTGGGCGGCAAACACTGCAATTGAAAATTACTCAATTGATCCCTCAAAGGTTAAGGTTGTCTCTTATGGAGCAAATTTAGAGTGCAACCGTAGTTTAGAGGATATCAAGCGTTTCGTTAGTCTTCGATCTAGAACTAAATGCCAGCTCCTATTTATTGGTGTTGACTGGATCAGAAAAGGAGGTGATGTTGCGTTAGCTGTAACAAGGCGTCTCAATCAATTAGGCCTACCAACTGAGCTGGTTGTAGTAGGTTGTAAACCAGAAATTGATGAGCCTTTTCCTGAATTTGTTAAATATTTAGGCTTTATCAAAAAAGCAAACCCTGAGGGTAGGATCAGGCTTAACAACTTGATGAAAACATCTCATTTCTTGATTCTACCGTCAAAGGCAGATTGCACTCCTATGGTATTGTGTGAAGCAAACTCTTTTGGAACTCCATGTTTATCGACAGATGTTGGAGGAATACCAACTACTATTAAAAATAACCTGAATGGAAAACTTTTTTCAGAGAAAGCTTCCGTTGACGAATATTGTTCTTATATCGTTGAAATTTTTTCTGACTATGATCGCTATGATGAATTGGCGCTTTCTTCATTTCGTGAATATGAGTCACGTTTGAATTGGGACACTGCTGCTAAGACGGTCAAGGCTTTGATATCTGAATTGGTGACCTCAAGTTAAAACATTCCTAAGATTTATAAAAAATTATGATCTGTCCAAAACTGCACGAACTTCCACCTCCCCCACCTGGAAAAACTGGGTGGCCTTGGACTGAAGCGAGTAATGATTTGCATGATTCCTTCTCTGGTATTGATTCTTGGCCAGTTATTAGTATTGTCACACCCTCATTTAATCAAGGGGAGTATATTGAGGAGACTATTCGTTCTCTTTTGTTGCAGGGGTACCCTAACTTAGAATATCTCGTAATTGACGGTGGTAGCACTGATAATAGTGTTGAAATTATAAGAAAATATGAGCCATGGCTAGCCTATTGGGTTAGTGAGCCAGATCGAGGGCAAACTCATGCTGTCAACAAAGGCTTTCAACTCAGCAGTGGCGAAATATTAGCCTGGTTAAATAGCGACGATACCTATGAAAAGAATGCCCTTCAGCGCGTTGCAAGGCTGATGGTAGAAAAGCCTGATGTTGATTTACTATACGGCAATGTGAAAATTATTGATGAATCTGGACAGACAATTACTGAACTGCGCTCTGTTCCCTTTGATTCAACAGCCTTTTACTATGAAACTGTTCATATAGCGTCCCAAAGCGCGGTTTTTTGGCGCAGAGACCTTTTCTTTAAAGTGGGGATGCTTGACGAAAACTACAGTTTTGCTATGGATCGGGAGCTTCTGGTCAGGTTTATCCAGGAAGGGGCAAAATTTTGGTTTTTGCATAGTTTATTAGGCACTTACCGTTGCCATAGCAGCAGTAAGACATTTGGTACTGCTGACAAGTCTAAGCAGGAACTGCTGCAGATAAAAGAAATTGCTGACGTAAGGAACAGGTCTGACTATAAGCTAAGGAGACTTTTCTATAGACTTCGGCAATTTACCTATCTAACAATGCAGGGCGATCTTCCATATATGCTGAGCCGTCTAAGAGCGAAGTTTAGACCGAGCGCTTTTGACCGATTGTAGTCTGTTCTAAAACTAATCTTGATGGGGAAGATTTATCTATGCAAGTACTACCAGTAATTGATGTGGTTTTACTATCCTGGAACCGCTGTGAGCTTACTATTGAAACTGTCAAAAGCGTATTGGAGCAGGAAGACGTAATCACACAGATTTGGATTGTAGATCAAGGTAGCCGGGCTGATGAACTACGGCTTTTAAAGGAATTTGCATCCGACTACTCAAGTATTCATATCACAGAACTTAAAGAAAATGTTGGAGTCCCTGGTGGACGTAATGTAGGCACTTGGCTTGGAAACGCTCAATATACCGTAAGCATTGATAATGATGCCGTATTTGAATCTAAGGATGCACTTAAAAAAGTTGTAGAAATTTTTGATGCAGAACCTCAAATTGGGATTATAAGCTTTAGAATTAAAAACTACTATACTAAAGATGATGATGAATTATCTTGGATTTTTCCAAAGAAACTTAAACAAAGCCGAGATGCTAGATTTCTCACGACTCGGTTTGTAGGTTGTGGTCATGCAATCCGACGAAATATCTTTAAAGACGTAAATGGTTACGACGCCGACCTCTTCTTTTATTGGGAGGAAGTAGATCTTTCTTATAGAGCCATCAATCTAGGATGTCAAATTTTGTATTGCCCAGATATCTGTGTTCTCCATAAGGTTTCACCGGAGGCAAGGGTTACATGGGAAAACAATCGTTTTTATTATTTGGTCAGAAATGCAGTTTATATTAACCAGAAGTATTATCAAAACTTTTTTAGGACTTCAGCAGTTGCTGTTGGATATTTAGTTAAAGGAATGCTGAATAAACTTCCTGGTCAAACTCTCAAGGGAGTTTTAGATGGAATAAAGATGTGTAACAAGCTGAGTAGGCATCAAGACTTATCAAAGCTTTTTCTTTCAAACTCAGCTAAAGACTATATTTGGCAGCATGAACTAACTTACAGAGGTACCTTTTTTAATAGGTTAAAGAGTGAAGTACTAGTGGGCCTTCCTGGACGAGATTAGTGTTATGAAACTACCTAATTTTCTGGTGATTGGTGCTGGTAAAGCAGGGACTACCTCTCTATACTTTTATCTTGCTCAGCATCCTGAAGTATTTATGAGCCCGCTCAAAGAAGTTAACTTCTTTGCTGTTGAAGGGCAGCGCCCAACCTTCCGTGGTTTGCGAGATGATCGAGAGGCTCAATACTGCTTTTCGGTAAATTCTTTAGAAGAGTATTCCCGTTTGTTTTCTGAGGCCACTAAACAAAAAGCAATAGGTGAAATATCACCTTATTATCTCTATAGTGACCAAGCGGCTCAGAACATAAAAAAATATTTGCCTAAGGTTAAGCTAATCGCTATTCTTAGAAATCCTGTTGATCGCGCCTACTCCAACTTTCTACATTTGCGCAGAGATGGTCGTGAACCCTTAACCTCCTTCGCTGATGCCCTCAAGGCAGAAGAGACGAGAATTAAAAACTACTGGTCGCCTTCTTGGCATTATCAAAAATCAGGTTTTTATTTTGATCTTTTAAGTCGCTATTATGAGCGATTCAACAAAGACCAAATTAAAGTTTGTCTCTATGAGGACTATGTCAAGCAACCAATAAAGACTACCCAAGAAATACTTGATTTTATCGGCGTTGATGCATCTTTTATACCTGATATCAGCGGTAAGTACAATGTTTCAGGCATGCCTAGAAATCGCCTTATTCATGACTTTATTTCTCGAAAAAGTGTTGCCAAAACAGTATTTAAACCTTTGTTACCTAAATTTGCTGTGAAAGGCTTGATAAGCATCCGCGATAGTAATCTTGAGAAGCCTAACCCTCTAGATGCTGACTTACGCAAAAAGCTAGTCGAACTATATCTTGACGACATAACTAAGCTTCAGGACTTGATTCAGAGAGATTTATCTGACTGGATGAAAACCTAGAAATTGCGACTCATACATGCGGGCGAGACCTACAAAAAATAGGTCTCGTTTTTTTGTTTTTGTTGAGGTGAAAACTACTCTATGACTATTAATGCTGAGAAAATTTCTGAAATTACTGTTCTTGGAGTTCGATTTCATAGGATTAACTGTTGTGAATTGATTGACCATATTACTTCTTTTGCAAAACGACCCAAGAAGACTATTGTTGGCAATGTGAATGTTAGAGCAATGAATTTTGCTAACGATTTGCCTTGGTTTAAAGATTTTCTAAATAAATCTGATTTGGTGTTTTGTGATGGTTTTGGTGTTCTACTTGCAGCAAAGCTAAAAGGCTTTAGCCTTAGTAATGAACACCGTATGACTTGCCCCGACTATATTGAAAACTTTGCTAAAGCCTGTGAGCGAGAAAGCTTATCTTTATATCTTCTTGCCGGCAAGCCTGGAGTTGTCGAAAAGGCCATCTATCAACTTAAGAAAGTAGCTCCTAACCTAGAGATTGATGGGCATCATGGCTATTTCGCTAAGGAAGGAGAAGAAAATGAGGCTATTATTGAAAAAATTAACCAGTTTAAGCCAGATATACTTTATGTAGGTTTTGGCATGCCTCTTCAAGAGCGCTGGATTACCGATAATTTTGACCAAGTTAATGCTCGAGTATTTTTGCCTTTAGGGGCATGTCTTGATTTCTACACTGGAACTGTTAATCGCGGACCTCAATGGCTAACAGATAGGGGTTTTGAATGGATGACCCGTCTCATTACGGAACCTGGCCGCCTTTGGTCACGTTATTTAGTGGGTAATAGTATTTTCTTTTTACGGGTTATGAAAGACTTCATTCTGAAGTCTCGATTTTAATTGACAGTATAAATAAAATTAGTACACTCTTCGTTAATACAGTATTGTAACCTAATTGGTTTAACAAATAATCGAATGTTATTTACATCGCCAGAGTTCATTTTCCTTTTTTTGCCTGCCACTCTAGCCTCTTTTTACTTACTTGGGGCAAAGAGAAATCTTCGCTTAGCAATCATATTTTTAATTATCAACTCCTTAATATTTTATTCTTGGGGAAAGTTGGAATACTTAATTTTAATTTTTTCTTCAATTTTTGTTAACTATTATTTGGGGTTCATGCTGGGAAAAACCCAAACGAAATCGGTTAAAAAAGTAATTTTAATCCTTGGCTTCATATTCAATTTGGGTCTATTGGGGTACTTTAAGTACTTTAACTTTTTTTTGGAAACTGCAAATTCTTTGTTCCAACTTTCTTGGTCATTGCAAAACATTGCTTTACCCCTAGGAATCTCATTCTTTACATTTCAGCAAGTTGCATATTTGGTTGATGCTTATAATGATGAGGTTAAAGATTATAGGTTTCTGGAATACTCTTTATTTGTATGCTTTTTTCCTCAGCTTATTGCTGGGCCAATTGTTCATCATAAGGAAATCTTACCTCAGTTTTCTAGACTGAAAACATATGCTTTTGATCTAGATGAACTTGCTATTGGCCTTAGTATTTTTTCTTTTGGTTTATTTAAAAAAATTGTCCTCGCTGACAGCATTTCTGTTTATGTTGAGCCTATTTTTGGTGCAGCGCAACAAGGTGCTTTCCCATCTCTTTTTGAGGCTTGGGGTGCTGCTTTAGCATATACTTTCCAGTTATATTTTGATTTTTCTGGCTATTCTGATATGGCGATTGGATTAGCTAGAATGTTCAGAGTAACTCTTCCTGAGAACTTCAACTCTCCATACAAAGCAATCTGTATTATTGATTTTTGGAGACGTTGGCATATTACTCTCTCTAATTTTTTGAAGGAGTATTTGTATATTCCACTGGGAGGCAATAGAAAGGGTAAGCGGCGTCGAGATTTAAACCTTTTCTTGACTATGCTTTTAGGAGGACTATGGCACGGTGCTGGATGGACGTTTATATTGTGGGGGGGGCTACATGGCCTCTTTCTCATTGCCAATAATTGGTGGCATGAATTCATTCGAAGGCTAGGATATAATCCAGATAAGCCAAAACCTTTAAATCGTGTGATAGGAATTATTGTTACATTTGTTTCAATAGTTTTTGCATGGGTATTATTTCGCTCTGAATCTTTGCAAGCGGCAGTAGCTATGTTTCGAGGAATGATAGGGCTCAATGGTATTATGATTCCTCAAGCAATCGCAATGAAAATAGGCCCAGTAAAAGAACTTTTTGCTCTCTTGGGGGCAACCTTTCCAGAGTGGTCAAACTATGATCTTGAAATGCCTTTTTTGTGGTTTATATTTCTTTTTCCTATTGTATGGATTTTGCCAAATACACAGCAATGGATGATAAGGTTTAAGCCCGTTTTATCTTTCAATAAATATGAAAAAAATTCTCAAATTGAACAAAAACATTGGCTGGTTTGGAAAATTAACTCAGTTTGCGGATCTCTATTAGGAATTATGCTTTTTGTAGTTATGAAAGTCGCGCTTAGTCTTCCTAAAACAGAATTCCTTTACTTTAATTTTTAAGTAAGAAGTTTACTTTTTAAGTAAGAAGCATTTGAAACATGAATTCTAACAGGTATTTGCTCTTTATAGTTTTTTCTTTTTTTGTTTGCTGCTCTCTCTATCTTGGTGCTTTTATTTTTCAGTTGGGTGTACCTACTAAAGATGCTGGAAAAATCGAAAGACAATATACGGCTAAAACTGAAATCGTGAGCACTTATTATGCAAAAAAGATAGCTTTAATTGCAGGCTCGAATGTCTCATTAGGTATTCGTTGTCAGTTGGTTCAGGATGAACTCAATATTCCTTGTTTTAATGGAGGCATGAATGCAGGTTTAGGTATTAGGTATCTACTTTATCGTGGAAAAGAATGGCTTATGCCTGGTGATATTGTTTTACTGCCACTTGAGTATGAGCATTACATGAGTACAGGTGTGCCAGGCGCTGTACAGGTAGACTACGTTGCAGCTTTTGACGTTCGATACCTGAGTTCGCTCAATTGGCTAACTAAGTTTAAGTTTGCTATGGGAATTTCTATCCCTCGTATCGTTGAGGGCATTTCTAATAGAATTAAGCAAATTGAGCCCATTGATGTTGCCTCCGAATCTGGAAAGCCCCCTCTTCCCACGGGCGACCATTCTTTTATTCAAGAACTAGAATCAACACCTCAACTCAAGAAGCGTATCTCTGAACTTCAACCTATGCTGCTGAAAAAGACAAGCGAGCTCACGCCTGGCATGAAAAGCATTGCTGAATTTGTCGAGTGGTGCCATCAAAGAGATATTACTGTGGTTGCTACCTGGCCAAATACAATATGGTATGAAAGTTACGAAAATTCAGTAAGTGATAGCTTCTTTAATGACATTATTGACTTTTATGAAAATCTGTCGGTTCCCGTTTTGGGAAGACCTAAAGATTTCATGTATGATAAATCCCTCTTCTTCGATACTAGGTATCATTTGAATAACGAAGGTATTCAGATTAGAACTAGAAAAACTATTGATCTTCTTAGGTCAGTAATATAGTTTATCTTTGTTCTCGAAAATAAACTAATAGACGGGCGATGGCTAATAAGCTTAACGGGAAAGTGTAAGTATACGTCAGATTCCGAAAAAAGGTTAACTCAAAGCATTTTTGTTGTCTGCAGTATCTCAAAGAAGCCCGTTTCTGGAAGTTCTGGTTCACTCCATGGTCATGAATAAAACATTTAAGAATAAAGCATTTAAACTTAGATCCTCGGGTTTAACTCATGCAAAACTCGCTCTCGCTAGCTGGCATGGCCGCATCGTTTTACTTGGTCTTGCTGTAGGTCTTCTTTATTTCCACGTCTGGACCGCTGGTATGCTTGTTCGCGCATCTCAGGGATCTGCTGGTATTCCTTTAATGGGATCGGCTGTGTTTATTGGTTTGCGCCAGTTGTGGAAAAATCGTCATGGAATTGCTCAACTTGAGTCTTCGGAGGAAGATCGAGCAATAGGGCACTTGCTTATCATTGGTGGAGTTATACTGTATCCTTTTTGTCGATTTGCCATTTGGCCCCAATCCATTATTTGGTTAGTTATTTTGGCTGGCATTGTTGTTAGCTCCTGGGGCGTCAGGTTCTTTGAGAAGTATTCTTTGCCAACTTTTTTAATACTGCTGACCGCTTATCCAAAACCTGGGGTTTTTGCTCGTACGATCTGGGCAGCATTAACACCACACCTTTTTCTTGAGCGAATTATGGCCAATGCCGGTGCTGCCAGCTTACGAATGCTTGGTTTTCCTGCAAATGTTGAAGGCATTATAGTAACGTTGCCACCCAATGGGGCGGTGGAAGTGGGTTTTGGGTGTAATGGGTTTAATATGGCGTTTACGATGGCTGCTGCAGGACTAATTATGGGTCTGTTTTACAAACAGTCTTGGCCTAAGATCGTTGCTATAGTTTTAGTTGGTATTGTTTTAGCCCTGCTGTTCAATGTCCCTAGAATTATGATGCTTACTATTGCAGCTATTCATTGGGGAGATGCTTCCTTTGATTTTTGGCATGGTGGCTGGGGGTCGCAGATATTTAGCGCTATTCTCTTCACCCCTTATTATTATGCTGTTATGGCTATTATCAACCGTGACTCTAAAACGAAGGCTTAAGCCGTTATCTGTAGCCTTTTTTGCGATCGGGGGAGAAGGTTGGCAGAGAATTAAGGTCTTGAAGGACTAATTTTGTCAATTAGCGAACCGCTACAGCGCGGTTTTGGCTTAGCACCAAGCCCCTCCTTTGCGAAACAAATTTCTAGTTACACCTTGACTATCCTCTCCAAATCCGCTAGATTCTCCCTCTATAGCTGCCTGCGTGCAGCTTAGCTCTCCCAAAAATTTGGCGGTATCGGGCGTTGTTGGCGCAACAGCCCGATACCTAACCCCCGAAACAGTGCTAGCTGTCGCGGAGGCTCCGGTCATTGTACCGAGGCCGCCCCGAACTTCACCAGTCTGGGGCGGCCAAATTTTTGGGGGCTTCCTTACCCATCTCTACCGAGGAATCCCCCATGGTATCAATGCCCTTCTGCCCAGAAGCCCCTAGCCCAGATGCCAGAGTTCTACAAGAACCCTGTCATCTAGAGCCCCTTGTGCTAACTCCACCCGCTTCCAGCCAACCCCAGCGCGAGCCCCTGCGCCATATCTTGCTCGGCACCCGCAGCGGCGTACAGCAAACCATCCACCAACTCCACAGCCTCGGCTATGTCGACCAAAGCTACTGGAGCCAGCTGATTGCTGTGCCCCCTAGCGGCATTGTGGTCACCCCCAACCAGGGCGAAGTCATGGCCTACCTGGTGCGATCGCGAGCCATAGCCTAACTCCACTGCGGTCATTGCTGCCCGACGATCTCCCCTGCCCCCCCTTTAAAAAGGGGGGCTTTATTGGGGAACTTGGAAAGGGGACATCTGGGGGGATCATGCTGGGGATTTAACCAAGAACAGAGATGTGTATAAGCAGTAGCTTCGTTACCGTCCAGCGCCCTCGCCAACCGCTTCCTGAGAGTGCAGGGCCGAGGGTAGCCTCAGCGCCTTTGCCCCAGCCGATAGCAGTCTCAGTACCTATCACTGAAGACATCCAAGAAGCTTACCTAGAGATTAAAGAAGCCGATACCCAAATCGTAGTGACGGCGATCGAAATTTTAGCTCCCACTAACAAGCGCGGCGAAGGACGCTAAAAGTACGAGCAAAAGCGCCAGCAAGTACTCAACAGCCGCACTCACTTGGTAGAAATTGACCTGTGACGAGACGGCGATCCCCTGCCCATGGCAGGAGAAGCTGAGGCCAGCCCCTACAGGGGTTTAATCAGCCAGGCCAACACCTGCCCCCTGGCAGATCTGTACCCTTTTTATTGATTACAATACCGACCCTACCCCACCGCTCACCCCCGCAGAGCTAACCTGGTCAACAATGTGCTGACCCAACAGGGGCGACGTTGAATAAAAATGGGCTACAGTTGCTATAGCCCGAATGCGAGGAGACCCGTTGCTCTATGACAACGCTAAAACTTCGCCCCTTGGCTCCGCCCCCGCCCATCACTTGGGAAAAGCTGCCAGCAGATTTCCCTCTGCCTGATGACCCAGTTGAAAGCAACCTTCAACCCCTACTGGCCGCAGCCCTGCGAGAAGCCCTGGAACTAGCTGGTCTAATTGTTGAGTCAGCGCTAATTGCGTCTAATTTTGGCCTCTGTGCCACAGTGGGCGACAAAACTATTGTCAAAGCCCCCGACTGGGTTTACGTGCGATCGGTTTTCCCCCTGCCAGAGGGGAGTATTCGGCGCAGCTACACGCCCCACGTTGAGGGTGAAGTGCCCACCCTGGTCATAGAGTTTGTTTCAGAAACCGAGGGGGGTGAGTATTCGATCAATCCTCACTTTCCCTACGGCAAGTGGTATTTCTATGAGCGCATTCTTAAAGTACCGCTCTACGGCATTTTTCATCCCAAGACGGGCGAGTTAGATCTATATCGCTTGGTCAACGGGCAGTACGAGCAGCAGATTGCCAATCACAATCAGCGCTACTGGCTCGAAGAAATGGGCTTGCATTTAGGAGTATGGTGGGGGCAAAAGGCTGACATGAAAGCCTTTTGGCTGCGCTGGTGGGATCAAGCTGAAACCCTGCTGCCGTGGGGCAGCGAACAGATTGACCAAGAGCGCCAGCGAGCCGAGCAAGAGCGCCAGCGAGCCGAGCAGGCAGAGGGGCAACTCGTGCAGGTGGTAAAATCGCTCCTAGCCCAGGGTATGCCCACGAACCAGATAGCAGAGCTGGTGGGCCTGTCGGTAGCCCAGGTTGAAGAGCTAGCCGCTGAGGCTTGAGCAGCAGGCTCAGATCTCATCCGCCATCGCCGTAGCTTAGGGTATGGCCTATATTTTATTGCCCCTGGCTCCATAGCCAGGGGCAAATTTGTCGTGCCTATGTTTTGGCTATCTGGCGTAGTTTCTCTACGACAAAGCCCCCAGATTTTTTAAAGAAATCTGGGGGCTTTGCGCCGGTTAGCGCTACGTAAAAAGCCCCAGGCCATTTGGCCTGAGGCTTATTTTTGCTGCCCGTTTTTGTAGCCAGTTCCCAGGGTTCTCTGAGAACCCTGGGAACTAGAAGGCCTACGCTTCGGCAGACTCCTCGGCTTCGCCCTTGCGCTTGCGCAGAGCAGCTAAGCCCATGCCAATCAAGCCAGGCAGTAGGGCGGGGGTAGGAACGGCTGTTGCTGATACAGTACCTGATAGCTTGCTACTTCCATTGCCGTTTGCACCTGTTGCTTGGTAGCGAATGCCGATGTTTTGACCAGCAAACGAGGATGCAGTTAAACCAGACCTTGTGATTGTAAAGAGTGCAGACGTGATTGTTCCACCTGCAGTACCTGGTCTTCCTACAGCAAACCCTACATCAAAATTACATAGGTTGGCACCAGGGCTTCCGCCGTTGAGGTTGTTACCTTCTCCAGTGTTGCAGGTGTTAAATGAAAGATCTGAGACAGTAATTCCTGCTCCTTGCCCTGATACTGGCGTAACTTGGAGACCAGCAGTCCCTCCAATCACATCAAAGAACACGCCTCGAATATCT
Organism: filamentous cyanobacterium CCP3; assembly: GCA_003022385.1. GTDB lineage: Bacteria > Cyanobacteriota > Cyanobacteriia > Phormidesmidales > Phormidesmidaceae > Nodosilinea. The sequence goes on from PYGV01000017.1 coordinate 31,004, forward strand.
CCGCCAACCGTGGGCGATGTGATTTTAGTTAAGAGCCGCACTGTATTAGGACCAAAATCAGAGAATGTGAATTGTCCACCTGCATCATCGCCAGTAAACTCGACGAGGCTTCCTGTGAAAGAAGCTGCATTGGCTGTGGGAGCGTACATCACAGAGCCTACAGTCAGTGCGCTAGCCGCGATCGCAACAGGGGCTAAGCTAAGAGTAGCTGTGGCCAGAAGTGTTGAGGCTGTTTTGAAACCGATCATTCTAATTTTCCTTCGTTGATAAGTTAAGAACTACGAAGGTAGATGCTAAGACTCACGTAGTAGAGTTGTGTGCTCTCAATAACTACTGATGAAAAGCACTCGTCTGTACCCCGACTTTAAGTGGTAGCGCTGCTAACAAAACAATGATGAGACAAGTCAGCTTAATGAGCAATCCTCATCACCGTGGATTTACCTAAGCTTAATCTCTCAAAAAGTTACCTAGGTTAGTTACGTACGGCAGTAAATTGAGCTGTAATGCTCTCCCTATCGGTACTTTTGGTCGGTTAGGGGAACTTTTTCTGACCCTTACCTGAGTTTTGATTGTATAAAGCTAGGCTAGTCTCCTCAAAACTGTGCGGAATCAAGGCCTACGCAACGAAAACGTATATGGCATCTTGGCCCGGTTGCCCCGTCAACCAGTGTGTCAAGCCTTCACCGCGCTTATTGAGGACAACTATTAATTATGGTCAGCATTCCTACTCAAACTGGTCTTGGCGGGCAGGCGATCGCCCGTATCGTCGGCTTTACCTGTATGTTTGGCTTTTTAGCCGATATGATTGCACTCACGTTTCCTTTAGGTGCTGGGGCCGCCTGGCGAGCTAGTCTATTGCAGCAGATGGGCGATCGCAGCATTGTCCTCCTGATTGGCCTCGCTCTGCTCATCTACGGCTTTTGGGAAAACTCTGGCCTACGCAAACCTTTCTCCTACGCCGCCCTGGCAGTGGGCGTCGCCTTTTTGCTCTCCAGCATTCTGGTTATTCGCGACGGGCTCGTGCTGCAATCGCAGGCGATCGATCGCATTGGTCAAGAAGCCACCGAGCTACAGACCCAGGTTGAGCAGGGCCGCAACAATCCAGAAATTACCGCTAACGCCACCCCCGAAGACTTTGCCCAAGCCCTGCAAGCCATCGATACCCAGGCTGCAACCCTGAAGCAAAACGCCAAAACTAACCTGACCAAAGCCAGCATTGCCAGCACCAGCAACCTGGTGGTAATGGGCATTGGCCTGTTGGGCCTAGGCCGCGTTGGCATTGGGGGCGCCGGTGGCTCAGCTATGGGTGACAGCAAGTCTCGCAAACAACGGCGCGTCAACGCTTAATCATCGCCCCACTCCCGGCTCCAGCGACAGCAAATCCTCAATGTTTTGCTGCATAGTGCGACAAATCGCATCTAGCGGCAGGTCGTTGGGGTCGTGGCCAAAGGGATTCTCGATCTCGATGCCGATTTCCTCAATGCCGAACACCGCAAAGCTAATCAGCCCCACTAAAAACGGCGTGGCCCAGCCCACCGAAGCCACCATCTGAAACGGCAGCGCCAGGCAGTAGAGCATCAGCAGCTGCTTCAGGTGAATACTATAGGCCACGGGCATCGGCGTTTTGAGAATGCGTTCGCAGCCGCCCAGGGCGTCGATTAAGTCATCCAGGGTTTCTAGGCCGTAGGTGAGCTGGTAGGGGTTGAGATTGCCGCGGGCCTGCTGGGTTTGCAGGTAGTCGGCAATCCAAAAGGCAATCTCCAGGGGTGGGTTATTCATCTGCCGCAGTTTGTCGAACTGGTCGGCGGTCAGTAGACTGGCCAGTTCGGCGTTGGGGGCTTCGCTGCGCAGGTGTAGCTTCATGGCTACGGCGAAGGCGGGCAGCAGGCGTACGGCGGCCAGTTTAGCCTCGCGATCGCCCGGCTGGGGAGCTGCGATCGCCACCCACATCTGCCGAGCTAAGTTGCGGGTCAAATTCACCACGCTGCCCCACAGCTTGCGCCCCTCCCAAAACCGCTCGTAGGAGGTGTTGGTGCGAAACACCAGCAGCAGCCCCAGCACAATGCTGGGCACCAGCGACCCCAAAATTGGCGATGCTACCGGCCAGCCTCGAGCGTAGAGCAGCAAAATGCCCACCGAGAAAACCGCGCACAGCAGCACCCGGGGCATGACCGCCGGAATGACCGACCCTCGGATGCTGAACAGCAGCCTGAACCAGTCCTGCTCGTAGCGGCGCACGCTGCGCTTAATGGGTTGATCGGGCACTCGCTAGCTCTCCCACACAATATCAACTGGCCCAGTTATATCTTGCTCTGAAAATAGCTTACGCCTGTCATTCCCGCTGCTGCGGGAATCCATTCAGATCAGCTGCTCCATTGGATGCCCGTCTGCACGGGCATGACGGTACTCGGTCGGTGCCAAAACGTAAACAGGCCCCATTTTCATTGTTTGGGGTGACGCGCTAGCGACATGGACGATTCTCAACACCGCGGATGCTTTAATCAAGGATGCTCTAATCAGGAAGGTCGAGCGCTTGATCCACTGCAATAATCTGGTCTACCGTCAGCTCCAGTTCTGAAAAAGTTGGCGAGGTCAGTCTCTGTCCAGCCAGAAAAGCTTGCCCTGTGGCATATTCCGCCGCGGCTAGCAGACGATACACCCACACAGTTGGTATTTTAGGAGAACCAATAAACCGAACGCCACCCAGGGCGCGGTAGTCCACGATCCAATATTCTGGAACACCTAGCTTCTCGTACTCAGCTAGTTTCGTTAGATAGTTATCCTGCCAGTTGGTGCTGACCACTTCAACAATTAACCGCACGGGTTTGCCAGTTGAAATGCTGGAGTGCTTCTGCCAGTAGGGATCAGCCTTAGCCTCAGCTCCGTCTAGCACGATGATGTCGGGCAGGTAGCCCTCAGCCTCTCGCAAGGGCTTTACTAGGCAAGATTGAGGAATAAAGTAGGGTAAGCCCAGTCGTTCAATTTCAAAATCCAGCTTTCTGCGTACCAGGCTAATCACCTCTTCATGGGCACCAATGGGACGCATTTCAGTGATGACTCCGTGGCGCAGCTCGTAGCGACCCCCGTCTTCAGGGTACAGCGCTATAAATTCGTCGAAGGTAAGCGGTTGGGGGGCGACCTGAACCATGGCAGCCTCGGAGAAAATCGGTCTCTTTAGTTATACCGTGACGGCGTAGTCGATCAGCTGCAGCAAGCGCGATCGCAGCGTCTCCAGGCCCATACGTTCGGTAGCGGAGATAAACAGGGCGTTGGGATATTCTTCCTGGGCGATCGCCAGGGTTTCGCTACTCACCCGGTCGGCCTTATTAAACACCAGCAGCATTGGCCCCGGCACAATCGGCATGTCCTTGAGAATGCGCATCACCCAGTGAATCTGATCCTGCCAGGCCGGGTGTGAGACATCGACCACGTGGAGCAGAGCGTCGGCTTCGGTCACTTCTTCCAGGGTGGCGCGAAAGGCATCCATCAGCGAGGCGGGCAGCTCCTCGATAAAGCCCACGGTGTCGGTGACCACTAGCTGAGTGGTTTCGTTCGTCTCGGGGTCGGTGATGGCCAGGCGGCGGGTGGTGGGGTCGAGGGTGGCAAACAGCTGGTCGGCGGCGTAGACCTCGGAATTGGTCAGGGTGTTGACCAGGGTTGACTTGCCCGCATTGGTGTAGCCCACCACGGCGATCGAGGGCAGGTTGTCGTCCTGGCGGCGGTGGCGCAGGCGAGCGCGGTGGGCCTGGAGCTGGTTGACCTCCTGCTGGAGCTTGTTGATCCGCCGCTGAATGGCTCGGCGCTCGGTCTCTAGCTTGGTCTCACCGGGGCCACGGGTGCCAATGCCGCCCCCCTGCCGCGACAGGGCCTGCCCCCGCCCCTTCAGCCGAGGCATTTGGTACTCTAGCTGGGCCAGCTCCACCTGCAGCTTACCCGCGCCGCTCTTGGCCCGCTGGGCAAAAATATCGAGAATTAGCTCGGTGCGATCGACCACGCGCAGGCCCACCATGTCTTCCAGGTTGCGCACCTGCATGGGCGACAGATCGCGATCGAACACGATCAGGTTGGCCCCCACGGTTTGGGCGGCCAGGGCGACTTCCTGCACCTTACCGGCCCCCAGTACGGTTTGGGGATGAGGGCGGGGGCGCTTTTGATAGAGGGTTTCCATCACTTCGCCACCAGCGCTGTCGACTAAGCGCTCTAGCTCTTCGAGGCGGGTGTGAAAGTGGTCGTCGCTCTGGTCCTGGGTAAAGAGACCAACTACCAGGACGCGATCGCGGTCATCCTCTACCTGTAGAGCGGTAAAGGCGCGGCTAAACTCGGCCTCTAGCCCCTCGGCCAGGGCGAGAAAATCCTGCTGAGCCAGGTCGTCTAGACCGATAGGCTCGGACACCAGCCAGCGCTGCTCGGGGTGGGGCACCAGGTGAGCCAGATAGGCATTCTCAATGTAGCCCGTCGCGCCACCGCCTCGGCGGGTAAAGCCCGTGCCCGTTAGCGCCAGCACCGCCAGCACGTCGAGCCGCTGCAGAGCCATGGTGGTGAGAATGGTGTCGCTGGGCGGGGCCAGCTCAAACTGGGTGGTCACGCAGCGAATGCCGCTGAGGCGCTCGGCCCCGTAGCGCGGTAGCTCTGAGGGCGGAATTTGGGTTTGCCTGAGCGTGCCCACTCCCACGCGAATCACCTGACCGCGCCGGTTGATGTAGGCGCACAGGGGGCTGTCGATGTCGGTGCTGACCGCCGCCAGGCGCTGGGCAAACTCAGGGGTCACCACGCAGTCGCCCGGCAGCCGCTGGTGGTAGAGGCGCTGCAGCTGCTTGAGCTGACTGGGCTTGAGGCCCTTTAGATTTCCGTAAACCGTTTCGATAGGGCTAGCTCCCTCCTGGGATCGATGGGATATGCCATAGTAATGGGGCCGAAGTGAGAGCGTCAACGACAGCCATGACATCAGAATATTCTAACGATCGCGCTGGCGATCGCCGCCAGGGTGGCTTTATTCGCTGGTCAACCTCAGCTCGGCGACAGGGTCAGAGCGATCGGCTCGATCCCGGTTTTGTGGTCGATCGCAAACGGCTTTACAAGTATTTAGATTCTCTAGAGGGGCTCTCAGGCGAATAGGCCGCCCAGGGCATTACCTGGGCATTTGACCAGGGTAAAAAAATTGAAAATTAGACGGTTTCGGTCTATAACACTCCTAAAATTGAATACGCTCAATGAGAATTGGGTGTATCCTTGTTTCGAGTTTGACTTCGAGCCCATTTGAGAAGTGGGGTTCTGTCTGTGGAAGCTACATTTCCTGAGCTGGGCTCGGCATACTATTAGACCTTAACTAAGCCCCTGGGATAAGCCGTCATGAGTGACTATCAATCGGATACTGCATTTACAGACCCCGTAACGCCGGTGCCCGACCCGGTGCTCGACGTAGACACGTCAGAATCGACCGCTGAGAGCCTGGGAGAAGAGGCCACCCGCCAGGTGCAAATAGTGTGGGATAAAGTGTCTGGGCTACTGGGCGACCTGCCAGACTACGTGTCTGTATTTTTTAAGCGCTATCGTCGGCCCATTGTGACGGTGGGTTTGATTATTGCCGCCATTATTGCGGTCAAGCTGGTGCTGGCGTTGCTCGATGCCATCAATGATTTTCCGCTGCTGGCTCCCACCTTCGAACTCATCGGGCTGATCTACAGCGGCTGGTTCCTCTATCGCTACCTGCTCAAAGCCTCCAATCGGCAAGAGCTGCTGGGCGACATTGCGGCTATTCGCGACCAGGTGTTGGGCAAGGGTTAAGTAGACAATGCTACGGCACTCTACTAATTAACCCTCCTGGTACGGTTAACTGCCCCCTGTAATTCACGATCGCCCTTCCTATACTGGTTGTAGATGCAACGGGTGGTTGCGCGATCGTTAGAGCCCAGGGGGTTCGTTTGCTTATGGCGCAAGAAATGGCGCAGACCAAGACCATTACCCAAGCCGTAGAGCGCTTGGGCTATCGAGTGACCGTAGGGGATGTGGCCGCCGAGGCCGGTATGCCTTTGATGGAGGCGCAGCAGGGGGTATTGGCCCTGGCCTCTGAGGTGCAGGCTCACCTGCAGGTGGCCGAGTCGGGCGAGATCGCCTACGTTTTCCCCAAAAATATTCAGGCCATCCTGTGGAGTAAATCCTGGCGGCTGCGGTGGCAGGCGACTTGGGAAAGGGTGTGGCGGATCCTGTTCTACCTGATCCGCATTTCCTTTGGCATTCTGCTGATTTTGTCGCTGGTGCTGATTGTGGTGGCGATTACGGTGATAGCGATCGCCGCCAGCAGCGCCGGGCGCGACGACAACGATCGCGGCGGCGGCGGCGGCATGATCTTTCTGCCCCGCATCTGGCTGGGGCCAGACATTTTTTGGATGTTTGACCCCAGGAGTGATCGCCGCCGTCCGCCCCGCACCAAGAGCGAAATGAACTTTTTAGAGGCGGTGTTCTCCTTCTTGTTTGGCGATGGTGACCCCAATGCGGACCTCAGCGATCGCCGCTGGCAGAGCATCGCCCAGGTGATTCAAGCTAACGGTGGGGCCGTAGTCGCCGAGCAAATCGTGCCTTTCCTGGATGATTTGGGCCAAGGATGGGATCGGGACCTCGAAGACTTTATGGTGCCGGTGCTGAGTCGTTTTAATGGGGTGCCTCAGGTCAGCCCCCAGGGCGGTATTGCCTATCAGTTCCCAGAACTGCAGGTGACCGCCAACGAGCGTCGCCGCCTGCGGCCACCCCAGTTTTTGCGCGAAATTCCTCGCCGCTTTAGCCAGGCCAGCTCGGGCCAGATCATGGCTGCCGCTGGCCTGGGCGGGGTCAACCTGATTGGGGCGCTGGTGCTGGGCAACCTGCTGCAAGATCAGGCGCTGGTCTACCAACTGGGGGGTGTTGTTGCCCTGGCCAACTCGCTCTACTGGGTACTGCTGGGCTACGGCTCAGCCTTCTTGGGCATTCCGCTCGTGCGCTACTTCTGGGTGCAGCGGCAGAACCAGCGCATCGAAGCGCGCAACACCGACCGCGAGCAGCGGGCCGCAGCGCTCGATCAGCTGACGCCAGAGCAGCACGAAAAGCTCGTCTTTGCTGAAACCCTAACCGGGCAGACAGTGCTGGGAACTGACGACCTGGCCTACACCACCGAGACCGACCTGACTGACCAGGAAGCCGCACAGAAGGACAAGCTCGACGCCGAGTGGCAGCGGTTGCTGGAGCAGCGGCGGCAGGGGAAGTGAGGGGGAGTGTGGGAGTGTGGGAGTGTGGATGGGTGGATGTGTGGATGAGAA
>PYGV01000119.1 GCA_003022385.1 filamentous cyanobacterium CCP3
CACCCCCACCACTGCCACCGCCAGCTCCATCGCCGCCACCATGCTGCTGGCGTCAGCAATCCCCCGACCGGCAATGTCAAAAGCCGTACCGTGGTCAGGCGACGTGCGCACAAAGGGCAGCCCCACGGTAGTATTCACCGCCCGGTCAAAGGCCATCAGCTTTACCGGAATCAGCCCCTGGTCGTGGTAAAGCGCCAGATAGGCGTCGTGGGCAGCCTCGATAGCGCTCCCCTCGGTGCCAAACCAGGCCTGCCCTGGGCGCACCCACAGGGTATCCGGGGGGATGGGGCCATCGAGCTGCACCTGGGGGTAGCGCTGGCGCTGGGTCTCCAGCCAGGGGGTCAGCCAGTCGATTTCTTCGCGGCCCAGCTGTCCGCCTTCGCCGCTGTGGGGGTTGAGGCCCGCTACAGCAAGGCGGGGCTGGCTGAGACCAAAGTCTTGCTTCAGGCTGTGGATTAGTAAATCGAGCTTTTGGGTCAGCAGCTCTGGCGTCAGGGTATCGGGCACCTGGCGCAGGGGAATGTGGGTCGTTGCCAGCAGCGCCCGCAGCCACCAGCCCGTGTGGGGCGACTGCGCAATAAAGGCCATGCCAAAGCGCTGGGCCTGCGCTCCCTCAGCCAGCAGCTCAGTTTGGCCGGGGTAGTGATGGCCTGCCGCTTTCCAGGCCGATTTCGCGATCGGCCCGGTGACGATCGCATCGTACTGACCCGCTACGGCGCCCTGGACAGCGGTTTTGAGATAGGCAAAGCTAGCCGCCCCGGTAGCCGCGCTGGCCTGACCAAAGGTCACCATCTCCAGGGGCAGGGGCGGAGCAATCTCGACCAGGGGTAGGGAATCTAGATCGGGGAGCGGCCCGCCGTAGGCAGACTGCTGAAGCGCCTGGCGGGTTTGGTCGAGCAGCGATCGCGTGCCCAGGAGCGTGATGTCCGCGATCGCGGCCCAATCCTTTGCCCCCAGCGCCTTCAGCACGACCTCTGGCCCAATGCCCGCTGGGTCGCCCAGGGTAACGGCCAGCCGTGGGCGTACAGACGTCTGCTGCAAAATCGAGGCTGTAGGGGTGGTCATAGGCGCAGGGGGTTGATACCAAACTGGTCTAAAATGAGGGCGGCCAGGGGTTACGTCAACCGCTGGCGGGCTGGGCAACTGGCCCAATTACTATAGTGCTGTGGAAGGAGAGCGTATGGGCGGCGAAATTTTTAGTACGGCGGTCACAATCTTTACTCTTACCCTGGTGGGCCTGGGCATTGGGTTTCTAATGCTGCGGGTGCAGGGCGGTGAGGAGTAGTTTTTGCCTCGGGGGTGTATCCGGTGAAGCCATCTGATATTCTTAGAGGAAGTTAAACTTTTGTATCATTTCCCTCATGAAAGTATTGGTCGTTGGCGCTACCGGCACTCTTGGCAGGCAAATTGCCCGCCGTGCCTTGGATGAGGGGCACGAGGTTCGTTGCCTGGTCAGAAGCGCTCAACGAGCTGCTTTTTTGCGAGAGTGGGGGGTAGAACTGGTGCGGGGCAATCTCTGTCGGCCAGAAAGCCTACCCCCTGCTCTAGAGGGTGTTGATGCCGTCATTGATGCCTCTACGGCCCGACCGTCGGAGTCGGTGATGGAGGTTGACTGGCACGGCAAGGTCAATTTAATCAAGGCCGCCCGCGACGCTGGCGTTCAGCGATTCATCTTTTTTTCAATTCTTAACTCCGAAAAGTTTCCCCATGTGCCGCTGATGAACGTCAAGCGCTGCACTGAGAAGTTTTTAGCCGAGTCGGGGCTCAACTACACCATTCTGCAGCCCTGCGGCTTTTTGCAGGGCCTCATCGGCCAGTACGCCATCCCCATTCTCGAAAAGCAGCCGATCTGGGTGATGGGTGAAGCCGCCCCGATCGCCTACATGGATACCCAGGACATTGCCCGGTTCGCCGTCAAAGCGCTGTCGGTACCCGAAACCGAGAACCGCAGCTTTCCGCTGGCGGGCACTCGCGCCTGGGGAGCTTACGAAATTATGCGCCTGTGCGAGCGCAAGTGCGGCCAGGAGGCTAGGGTTTCTCGCATCTCGCTGGACCTGCTGCGGGCCATTCGCAAGGTGGCGCAGTTCTTCCAGTGGGGCTGGAATTTTGCCGATCGCCTCGCTTTTGTCGAGGTTGTGGCCGGTAGCCAACCGCTCGATGCCCCCATGGACGAGGTTTACCAGGTATTTGGCATTCCTAAAGACGAACTCACCACCCTCGAAGACTACATGCAGGAGTACTTCAGCCGCATTATGAAGAAGCTGAAGGAGCTGGACTACGACAGCAACAAAGCCAACAAGAAAAAGCTGCCGTTTTAGTCTGGAGCTGCCGTCGAGTAGTTTTTTAGCACCTCTATCAGGCTGTGGTAGGCGGGTTTTGCCCGATAGTCATTGTCAAATATCAGGGCCTCGCCCCAGCCCTCAAAGTAACCCGGCACCCAGGAATAGCGATCGCTGAAGCCCCAGGTCACAAACGTGTTGCAGTTTTCGGCGTCTAGGCAGGTTTGCAGCATGGCCTGGTAGATGTCGGCCTGCTGGTCAGCATCGTCGGGGCCAGAGGGCTGCCGAATCCGCACGTCCATTTCGGTAATCTGCGCCTGAAGCCCCAGTCCGGCCAGTCGCGCCATATTGGCGGCGACCTCATCGGGGCTGGGGGCGGCGTTGACCTGCACATGCATCTGCAGCCCCACCCCGTGAATGGGGACGGCATTGGCCCGCAGCGACTGCACCAGGTCATAAATGGCATCAGACTTAGCGTTGAGCCCTTCGCCGCCGTAGTCGTTATATATCAGCAAAGCGTCGGGGTCGGCCTCGTGGGCCCAGCGAAAGGCCATTTCGATGTAGTCGGGGCCAATGCCGCGCAGCCAGAAGGTGTCGCGCAGGGTGCTGTCGTCGGCGATCGCCTCGTTCACCACATCCCAGGCCGCTATTTGGCCGCGATAGCGCCCGACCACGGTTTTAATGTGGTTTTCCAGTATCGCCATCAGCTCAGCGCGGCTCCAGTCTTGCTGCTCTAGCCAGTCGGGCACCGCCCGATGCCACACCAGGGTATGGCCCCTCACCGCCATCTGGTGGTCGGCGGCAAAGGCCATCAGGCGGTCAGCCTGACTAAAGTCAAACTGGTTGGGGCGGGGCTGCAGTCGCTCCAGCTTCATGTCATTTTCGGCGGTGACCAGGTTAAACTCCTGGGCCAGTTGGCGGCGATACTGGCGATCGCGCCCCAGAGCCTTGAGGTTAACGGCGGTGCCCACGTACAGGTCTTGCCCTCGCGCCAGGGAAGCCAGAGTCGGCCCTCGGCCTAAGCGCAGCCAGCGGTCCAGGGCACAGTGGCGAGCTTGAGGAGCAGTCTCCCGACCCAGCAGGCTCTGCGCTGCGATCGCCATTCCCCGGCCCAACCATAGCGCAACACAAACCAAGATCGCGAGAGCTATCAGCTTGGGACGTAACATGGGGCAGATCTTCCCACGGTTTGACCACTATCGTCGGTATACCGCCAGCCAGAAGCAGGCGATCAGGCGTTAGGGTTGTCTACATTTTGGTGCTGCTCTAGCAGCCCGGCCTCGCGCATGAGGCGAGGCCAGAACAGCAAAAAGAATCCCATCCAAGCCCCGATGGGAACTGCGACCAGGGCCGTCAACCAGAGACGATGGAGCAAGACCCAGCTGCCGCCCACGATCGCGCATCCGGTCAACACAATGGACCAGGGCTGACACCACCAGGGTTTGAGCTGCCAGGGGCTGGATATAGGCGTAGGTTCGGCCATGGTTTTATACTGATTTTGAATTTTGGATTTGCCATTTTGGAGCGGGTGGCTCCGATAGGCTAGGGCTTATTTAGCAGTAGTTTACCGCCTGAGCAAGTCGCCCAGGCCAAAATCCAAAATCGCCAATCCAGAATCAACTTATTTGGGTTGGCAGCGATCGCACAGGCCCCGCACCGTCACCTCATAGCCCTCGATCTGCCAACGCGGGCTGAGGGTTTGCAGGTTGAGGCTGGCCAGGGTTTCCCAGGGAATATCTGCGATCGCACCGCAGCTTTGGCAGCGAAAGTGGTGATGGGGGCCAACGTTGGCGTCGTAGCGGCAAACCCCTTCTTCGAGCAGCACCTCGCGCACTAAGTTGACCTCGCGCAGCGCCTGCAGCGAGCTATACACCGTCGCCTGCGACGATGTGGGCGCATCCTGGTTGAGGTCATGCAAAATATCGTCGGCGGTGGGATGGTCGCAGCGGCTTAGCAGGTTGGCATAGACAGCAAACCGCTGGGGGGTGACCCGCAGCCCCCGAGACTTGAGCGTAGTAACGATTTGGTCGGCTTGGAACGACATTGCGGCCCGACTCCGGCACTTGACACGACTGCAATTCCAGCGGGAGCGAATCGCGGCTGGACATACCACAATAACCTACTGCTACCAGATTAGCATTCTCATTTAGGAATAAGCCATGTTTGACAAAAGGTATGGTCTTTAAGCTACTATACTTATTGAACATTTCTTAACTTAGAATTATTCTGAGTTGAGCAGCGAAGGCTGGAAACGCAGTTAACTGTTGTAGAACTACGAAAGAGGTAATTTATGGTTGCTATGGTTGCTACTGGACGCGTACCTGACGTCGTCTTTAAGACCCGCGTGCGCGACGAGTCTGTGGGTGGGCCCAACCCCTACCGCTGGCAAGACACGACCACCAGCGATCTGTTTGCTGGTAAGAAAGTGGTGGTGTTCTCCCTGCCTGGCGCTTTCACCCCCACCTGCTCCTCCAACCACCTGCCCCGCTACGAGGAGCTGTACGAAGAGTTCAAGGCCCACGGTGTTGACGCCATCATCTGCGTCTCTGTCAACGATGCGTTTGTGATGTTCCAGTGGGGCCAAAAGGTGGGCGCGAAAAACGTCTACCTGCTGCCCGACGGCAACGGCGAATTTACCCGCAAAATGGGCATGCTGGTTGACAAATCTAACCTGGGCTTTGGCATGCGCTCCTGGCGCTACTCCATGCTCGTCGATGACGGTAACATCGAAAAAATCTTCGTTGAGCCCGACTTCGGCGACAACTGCCCCATCGACCCCTTCGAAGTGTCTGATGCCGACACCATGATGGCTTACCTGAAGGGTACCGAGTCTGCTGGTGTTTCTGAGCCTCGTCTGGCCTTCGTGGGCTAATTGCCCTTTGGCTCACCCTGGGTGAGAGTTAGGCAAAGGGGGTTAGGCACAATCCCCTTTGCCTTTTTAGATCGGGGGTCAAATCGGCAGGATCTGCTGATATCCCAACGTCTTTAACAATTCTCATCTCGATTCTTCTAAATCCTTTAGCCTAGAAACACGGCCTAACTCATCTCTACGATTCAGGCGATCACAGTCCTCTCCATCCATCACCGCCATGAAACTATCCCGCCAAAATCTGCATGAACGCACCGATCAAATTTATGACGCCATCGTTGTAGGCGGCGGTATGGGGGGATTATCGGCGGCTATTTATCTGGCCCGCTACGGGCTCAAGTGCCTGGTGATCGAGAAGGGCAAGGGGCGATCGCTGTGGATGCAGGAGGTGCGCAACGTCGTCGGTGTAGACCCCGACACCCCCGGTCGTAACATGCTCATCCATGGAGCAAAGCAGGCGGTGGAGTGGGGGGCCGACTACCTGCGCGGCTTCGTCGAAGACGTGGTTGACGAGGGCGACCATCTGGCGGTGCAGGTCAAAGTGGGTAAAGTCGACAGCATTTACCCCGTGTTTCGCGCCAAATATTTAATCGCGGCCTCGGGCGTGATCGACGTGCTGCCCCAGCTCGACGACATGCAAAACGTCTATGATTACGCAGGCTACACCTTACACGTCTGCATGATCTGCGACGGCTTCGACATGTGGGACCAAAAAGCCGTGCTGATTGCGGGCAAAGAGTCGCAGATCAATGCCGCCTTTGTCCTCGACTGGTTCACTCCCTACATTACGGTGCTCACCCACGGTCTCTGCACCGTCGGCGACGAGATAAAAGCCAAACTGGCCGACTATGGCTACCCCCTCTACGAAGCGCCGATCGCCAAGTTTCTGGGCAAAAACCACAAAATGAGCGGTGTAGAGCTGACCGATGGCACCGTCATTGAAGCGACTACCGGCTTGATCAACATGGGCTCGATCTACCACAACCAGTACCTCAAGGGCATTGCCAACCTGGAGTGGGATGGCGAAAACCTGGTCACCAACACCATGTGTCAAACCACCCACGATCGCATTTTTGCGATCGGTGACCTAAAGCAGGGCGTCAACCAGGTGACGGTGGCCGTAGCCGACGGCACCCTAGCCGCCACCCAGATCTGGCGCAACATTCGCCGCGCCAGCCCCCCCCGCAAGTGGGAAGAAAACCGAGCCAAGGAACTGGTGTCTTAGCCCGAGGTCTTAGCTCACTGGGCCTTGACCTTTACCCCAGCCCCTCTTCCAGCAGGAGAGGGTTTTTTATGCCGTTCGCAAACCCGGTATGGACCGGCAGAAAGGGCGATGTTACACAATCTTAACGAGACAGTGCTATAAATTCGTTGTTGCAGGTTTAGGAACAGCGCATGGAAGCAGTCTACGGCTACCTCAGAGCACTGGTAACGCCGCATTTAGCCAGCCGCGCTGTACGAGTGGCCCTGGTGATCGGTACGCTACTTTTTGCTATTAACCATGGGGCGGCGTTGCGATCGGGCACCATGACCCAGGCCCGATGGATCTCAGCCGGGCTCACCTACCTGGTGCCCTACGCTGTCAGCATTCACGGGCAGTTTATGGGTCGAGGCGGCAGCCTAGGTGCAGGGAAATAGAGCCAAACCCCTACGTCTGAGGGCCAAGCAGGTCGGTAAGCGATTGCAACGGTTTAGTACAGGAACTATAGCTACAGTCATCCAGGTTAGGATCCCAGAAGCCTTAGAAACGTTTGAGCGTTCAAACGTTTCTCGAAAAACTGTCCTAACCAGACTAGCTACAGCTATACCTGCTGCCCTGACCAAGGCTTTACCACTAAAAAAAAGCCCACTGCTCTGATGAAACAAAAGCAGCAGGCCTTTTTTTAGGGTTAGATAGGCAAGCTGAGCCGGGTTACTTTAACCCGCCAGCGGCCTGGAGCCGAGCCCGGGCGCGCTTTAGCCCCTGACGGGCTTGAATAGTGGCCTGCTTATCCTCAGGATCAACCTGATTCAGACGAGTTTCGGCTTCTTGATAGGCCGTTTGGGCGTTCGCCATATCGATCGCATCGCCGCGCTCAGCCCCGTTGACCAAAATGATCACTTCGTTGCTGTCAACTTCGGCAAAGCCACCCATCAGCGCAATGGGCACCCACTCTTTATCAGACCTGACCCGCATCACCCCTACATCTAGGGCCGTTAGCAGCGGGGCGTGGCCAGCTAAAATGCCCAGCTGGCCAGTAGTGCTGGGCAGAATGACTTCCTCGGCCTCTGAGTCCCAGACGGTTTTATCTGGGGCAATTACACGAACGGTTAATGCCATAACAAGGATGAAATAGGGATGTCACAGGGTATGAGGGCACACAGGATTGGGGGCAGAGCAGCGGCCTACCCCCAACAGCAGCTTACTTTTCAGCCTTGATCTTGTCGTAGGCCTCTAGCACTTCTTCAATGCCGCCCTTGAGGTAGAAACACTGCTCAGGAATCTCGTCTAGCTCACCAGAGAGGATCTGGTTGAAGGCTTTGATGCTGTCTTCCAGGGTGACGTACTTACCAGGAGCACCCGTGAACACCTCAGCAACGAAGAAAGGCTGAGACAAGAAGCGCTCGATTTTACGGGCGCGGGCGACCACCAGACGATCGTCTTCAGACAGTTCGTCAAGACCAAGAATAGCAATGATGTCCTGCAGCTCTTTGTAGCGCTGTAGGGTCGACTGCACGGCCCGAGCGGTGGCATAGTGCTCTTCACCCACCACGCTGGGCTGCAGCATAGTAGAAGCCGAGTCGAGGGGGTCTACAGCGGGGTAGATGCCCTTAGACGCCAGCGCCCGAGACAGCACCGTAGTGGCGTCAAGGTGAGCAAAGGTAGTGGCCGGAGCGGGGTCGGTGAGGTCGTCCGCAGGCACGTACACCGCCTGAATAGAGGTAATCGACCCCTCCAGGGTAGAGGTAATGCGCTCCTGCAGGTCGCCCATGTCGGTACCCAGGGTGGGCTGGTAGCC
This sequence comes from filamentous cyanobacterium CCP3, assembly GCA_003022385.1. Lineage (GTDB taxonomy): Bacteria > Cyanobacteriota > Cyanobacteriia > Phormidesmidales > Phormidesmidaceae > Nodosilinea. The sequence goes on from PYGV01000119.1 coordinate 8,148, forward strand.
CACAGCGGAAGGCATGCGGCCCAGCAGTGCCGATACTTCAGAACCGGCCTGCACAAACCGGAAGATGTTGTCGATGAACAGCAGCACGTCTTGCTTGTTGACGTCGCGGAAGTACTCGGCCATGGTTAGCGCCGAGAGGGCCACCCGCATGCGTGCCCCAGGGGGTTCGTTCATCTGACCGTAGACCAGGGCGACCTTCGACTGGCTGAGGTCGTCGGCGTTGATCACGCCCGATTCGATAAATTCGTTGTAGAGGTCGTTGCCCTCGCGGGTGCGCTCACCGACGCCGCCGAACACCGACACACCGCCGTGGGCCTTAGCAATGTTGTTGATAAGTTCTTGAATGAGTACGGTTTTGCCGACGCCTGCACCGCCGAACAGACCAACTTTACCGCCACGTCGGTAGGGGGCCAGCAGGTCAATCACTTTAATGCCGGTTTCAAACACCGAAGGCTGAGTTTCTAGCTCAGTGAACTTGGGCGCTGAGCGGTGGATGGGCGAGGTTGTTTCGACGTTGACGGGGCCTTTTTCGTCAACGGGTTCACCCAGCACGTTGAAAATGCGGCCCAGGGTAGCTGCGCCTACGGGCACGCTGATGGGAGCTCCTAAGTCTACAACCTTCATGCCCCGCACCAGGCCGTCGGTCGAGCTCATCGACACGGCTCGAACCTGGGAATCGCCTAAAAGCTGTTGTACTTCACAGGTAACGGCAACGTCATTACCGGCGGGGTTGGTGCCCTCGATGCGGAGAGCGTTGTAGATCTTGGGCATTTCGCCCGCCGGAAACTTGATGTCCACGACGGGACCAATGACTTGCGTGACGTAACCAACGTTTGTTTTTTCTGCTGTGGTGACCATGCCTTGCGCCTATCTCGTATGATCAGCTGTTTTGGTCGCTTTATGGATGACTGTTACGTTTTAAAGCGCCACCATTCAGAGTATCACTAGAGCGTGACAGCCTACTGACGATTGCGCTGACTTTATCTAAACCTCTAGTGTTTTGGCCTGCCTGGGCGGTGCGATCGCTTTGGTGAGATGGCCGGTGGTGTGGCTTTATCCCTTAACCAAACCATCAGGTTGAATCATTAAAATACCCCCGTAGACCAAATTGGGGCGTAGACACCGCAATGACGAAGGCTGAGCGCTTAGAGAGGGGGGCAGAGCAGCGAGCAGAGCAAGGGCCAAAGCAGAGGGCGGAACAGGATATTGATCTAAGCGATTCGCGCTACTACATCAATCGCGAGGTGAGCTGGCTGGGGTTTAACGATCGCGTGCTGCACGAGGCCCTTGACCCCCGGACGCCGCTGCTGGAGCGGCTGAAGTTTTTAGCGATCTACAGCGCCAATTTAGACGAGTTTTTTATGGTGCGTATTTCTGGGGTGATGGATCAGGCGGAGGCCGGGGTTCACCCCAAAACGCCCGACCAGCTGACCCCCGTGAAGCAGCTAGAGGTGATGCGATCGCACCTGGTTGAAAAAGTGCAGCTGCAGCACCAGACCTTTAAGCATGAGCTATTGCCCGCGCTGCGGGAGCATGGAGTTTACCTGCAAAACTACCGCGCCCTCAGTAAAGAGCAGACGTTTTACCTGAAAGACTATTTTGAGAAGCGCATTTTTCCGGTGCTGACGCCCCTCAGCGTTGACCCGTCGCACCCCTTCCCGCGCATGTCGAACCTGAGCCTGAATCTGGCGGTGAAGGTGGCTGACCCCGATACCGGCGTCGAGCGTTTTGCCCGAGTAAAGGTGCCGAGCAGCCTACCTCGCTTTGTGGGCATGCCCGAGCCCCTGTGCACCTACAAGGGCAAACCCTGCCTGTGGATCGGCGTGCCGCTGGAGCAGGTAATTGCCGAAAATCTGGGTTCCTTGTTTCCGGGCATGACGATTGTGGGGCATCACCTGTTTCGCATTACCCGCGATGCCGACTTCCCGGTTTTAGAGGACGAGGCCGATGACTTGCTGATTGCGATCGAAAAAGAGATCAACAAACGACGGCTGGAGGGCTTTGTCTGCCGGGTCGAGCTAGAGAGCACCATGCCCCCCGATCTCAGAGAAGGGCTGATGCGCGAGTTGAAGGTGGATAGCGATCGCGTCTACGACATCGACGGGCTGCTCAACCTCAAAGACCTGTTCTTTTTTATGTCGCTGCCGCTGCCGGAGCTAAAAGAAAAACCCTGGTCAGCGCTGGTGCCGCCGAGGCTGAAGCCAGTCGTAGACCTCGATGAGGACGGCAACCGCAGCTACTCCGAGCACCCGCCCAACATTTTTGCCACGCTGCGGGACGGCGATATCTTGGTGCACCATCCCTACGAGTCATTTAGAACCTCGGTACAGGAGTTCATTACCCAGGCGGCGAACGACCCCAAGGTGCTAGCGATCAAAATGACGCTCTATCGCACCTCGGGCGACTCGCCCATTGTGAAGGCGCTGATCGCGGCGGCAGAGAACCGCAAGCAGGTGGTAGTTCTAGTCGAACTCAAGGCCCGTTTTGACGAGGCCAACAACATTGAGTGGGCTAAGAAGCTGGAGGATGCTGGGGTGCACGTGGTCTACGGCATTGTTGGACTCAAGACCCACACCAAAACCACGCTGGTGGTGCGCGAAGAGGGCGACAACATTCGCCGCTATGTACACATTGGCACCGGTAACTACAACCCCAAGACCTCAAAGCTCTACACCGACCTGGGCCTGTTTAGCTGTCGCGATGACCTAGGGGCCGACCTGACCGATTTGTTTAACTTTCTCACGGGCTACTCACGGCAAAAGGCCTACCGCAAGCTGCTGGTGGCACCGCTGACCCTGCGCGATCGCATGGAAGCACTGATTCGCCGCGAGATCGACCACGCCCAAAGCGGTGGCCAGGGCAAAGTTGTCGCCAAGATGAACTCCCTGGTGGATGCTCGCATTATTCAGCTGCTCTACGAGGCCTCTCAGGCGGGCGTCGAGATCGATCTGGTCGTGCGCGGCATCTGCTGCCTGCGCCCTGGAATGCCGGGAGTTAGCGAAAACATTCGCGTGATCAGCGTAATTGGTCAGTTTCTAGAGCACTCTCGTATATTTTGCTTTCACAACCGCGGTCAGCCTGAGTACTACATTGGCAGCGCCGACTGGATGACGCGCAACCTCGATCGCCGGGTCGAGGCTGTCGTGCCGATCGAAGACCCCCGTTTGATTGAAGAGTTGCAGATGATTCTCGATGTGATGCTAGCCGACAACCGCCAGGCGTGGGAAATGGCCGCCGACGGCACTTTCATCCAGCGCCGCCCCAAAGAAGGGGAGGATGAGCGTGGCACCCACGCCACGCTAATGGCCTATGCGCTGAAGCGCGATCGCCAACTCTAGCCCACTAATCAGGGCAAATTTCGAATGCATACCCTTTGTAGGGGCGCAGCATGCTACACCCCTACAAAGCCCCTAATGGTGAATCGGGCTTACCTTGCCCCGGCCCCAGCCCGGCGAGGGGCGCTGCTGCCGCTGTTGCCGCCACTGCGACGCCGAGGCCGACGTCGAGGCTTACTGGGAGCACCCGCAGCCCTTACCGTCGTCGTATCTGAGGAAAAGGAGGGCTCGTAGCCGGGCACGACATCTTGAGTGATCGACTGCTTGAGCAGGCGCTCAATCCCCATCAGCAGGGGTAGCTCATCGTCGCTAATCAGCGATACGGCGCGGCCTTCGTTGCCCGCCCGCCCGGTGCGGCCAATGCGGTGGACGTAGTCTTCGGGCACGTTGGGCAACTCAAAGTTGACCACGTAGGGCAGCTGATCGATATCAATGCCGCGAGAGGCTACGTCGGTAGCCACCAGCACTCGCACGCGGCCCTGTTTGAAGTCTTTGAGGGCGCGGGCGCGGGCCGCCTGGGTCTTGTTGCCGTGAATGGCGGCGGTTTTGAGCCCGTCTTTGGCCAGCTGCTCGGCCAGGCGATTGGCTCCGTGCTTGGTGCGGGTAAACACCAGCACCTGCTCCCAGTTGTGAAAGCCAATCATGTGCGACAGCAGTTCCCGCTTGCGGTGGCGATCGACGGGGTGCACGACCTGCTCGACCCGTTCAGCAGTAGTGTTGCGCGGAGCTACCTCAATCTGCACGGGCGACTTCAGCAGAGTGTGGGCCAGCTGCTGAATGGGCTTTGAGAAGGTGGCCGAAAACATCAGGGTCTGGCGCTCATCGGGCAGGCGACCCATAATTTTGCGGATGTCGTGGATGAAGCCCATGTCTAGCATGCGATCGCACTCATCCAGCACCAAGATTTCCACGGCGCTGAGGTCAATGGTGCCCTGGCCAACGTGGTCGAGCAGGCGACCGGGGGTGGCAATTAAGATGTCAACGCCCTGGCGCAGCTGACGAATTTGACCGCCAAAGCTGACGCCACCATAGATCATCGCGGCGCGAAAGGGCAGGTGCTTACCGTAGGTGGTAACGCTGTCGCCCACCTGGGCGGCCAGTTCGCGGGTGGGGGTGAGAATCAGGGCACGAGGCATGCGTCGCCCCGTAGTTTTAGTTTCGGCTAGCCGCTGCAGCATGGGCAGGGTAAAGCCCGCTGTTTTGCCGGTGCCCGTCTGGGCGCTGGCAAGAATGTCTTGCCCGTCTAAAATCGCGGGGATCGCCTTTTCTTGGATGGGGGTTGGCGAAGTGTAGCCCTGATCGGCAACTGCGCGAAGTAGACCGGCCGCAAGACCGAGTTGCTCAAATGTCATTTAGTTTTTGCTCCGAATGGTGCCCCTATCCCAAATCAACTACCTGGGCCCAGTCATAAGAGCAGAGAACGTGTGATCAAAAGAATGGCTGCTAAGCAAATTCTGTTGGCCAGCTCAGACCGGATGGCTGGCGAAGCTACATCGTAGCAGATAAGTTTGGCAAATAGGTTTGACGGCAGTAATTCAGCTTGGTGACACACAGCCACATCAAAGCGGACAGGACTGAGAGGGGCAATAGTGGCCTCACGATCACGCTACAGGTAAGGGCCTTTGGCGTGAAACCCTCGACCACTGGGAGCTAGCCAGCTGATCCGGTTTTGTGATCACCAGTTCTAGCTACTAGTAACTGACTCATGCGTTAAGCACTTAGGTCAGAGCTGGAACGGCGATCGCGCCCAAATTAGCTGCACCAAAATCTTCGGTTAGCGTTTTCCCCTGCCCATGCAAAGCTCCGATAAGGCCCAAAAATGTCGTCAAAAACAGTATTGGGGCAGATTCAACCTTCACTCAGAATTCTGGGCCATATCTGACGATTTAGCGCCCGCTGTTGACTTTAAAGCCTCTGCAAATTCCCCTAGTCAAATCTCCGCTCTTCGGTATTGTGAATACGCTGGGGATAGGTGTGCCTTGATGCCTGGGAATTGGCCTGTGGCCGTCTCCCCGTTGGGTATTCAACGTTCTAACCACTGCCTGAATCGTCACCGCAGCTGTATGTTGAACCCCTATTCAGTAACCCACTATGCCTAATACCTTCTTATACACCAGCACTCCGTCAGAAGATGAAGCCACGCCCTCAGCTAGCGCTGGCTCTAAAAGGCCAATTTTTGACCAGCGCGACAAAGTTCGCATTCTCGTCATTGGCCGCCCGACGGCAGTAAATCGAGTGATTTTGGAGATGAGCCACGTGGGTTTCTCCGACTCAATTGAGTGGAGTAAACCCATTGCCACCGATCGCCAGCAGGAGTCAATGCGGGTGCTCACCCGCTACGTGTTTAGCGATTCGTAGGCTGCGAAAGCTCTCATAGTTCCAGCATTTACCCCTGAGGTTCCGACCCTTGGTGGTGCAGAAAACTCATAGCAGTCTCAATATGAGAATGTAACGACCCTGGAGAACTCAATGCGGCAGTCCAA
>PYGV01000446.1 GCA_003022385.1 filamentous cyanobacterium CCP3
CTCTGTGGCTCAGCCGTTTGATGCGCGAGCTGAGCGTGGTGTGGCTGCTGGGGCTGGGGGTGTTTCTGGTGGTGCTGTCGTCGGCGGTGCTGGCGGCCACCCAGTGGGTGCGCTTTGGGGCAGTCGGTCATTATTTGGTGCTGCTGGCCTACACGCTGGTGTTTTGGGCGGTGGGGCGGTGGTGCCACCAGAGCCCCAATTTGCAGCTCACCGCCAAAACTCTGCAAATGATCACCCTGCTGCTGGTGCCGCTAAATTTTTGGGCGCTGGACGGGCTGGGAGTGTGGCAGGGCGGGGGCGTGGTTGTGGGAGCGATCGCCGCCATTCTGCTGACTCTGGCGGCGCTGCAAGTGCTGCGCCAGCAGGCCAGCACCTCACTGGCGCAGGCCAATGCCCTGGGGCTGGCCTATCTGCACACCGGCTGGGGGCTAAGTGCAGTACCCGTGCTGGCGGTCTATGTCGGCGTTTTGGGCAGCGCCGCCGCCACAGTCTACGACCAGCGGCGACGGGGAGTATCCCCCGGTCTGCGCTGGCCCACGATCGCCATTACCGCCGCCCTGGGGCTGCTGCTGGCGCGGGGCCTAACCGCCGTATCAGCCCAGGACTTGGGGCAGTTTGGCCTCGCCTTTGGGCTTTACGGGGCAACCTGGGTCTGGCTGGGGCAAACCTCAGCCAGCCGCCAATCCAGAAGCCTCTACAAGTTCAGCGCCAGAAACACCGATCGATCGCGCCTCTCGCTGGGGCATCGCCATTGGTCGGGGGCTGCTGTGGTGGGGCTGGCTGCTGGCAATCGCTGACCGGCTACTCCAGGCTGTCGGCCTTGGCCTGCTGGGGCTGGCCCTGCGAATTCAGGCCTTAAGGAAGTTGGGAAAGCGGCGCGATTTGCTGGTCGCCTACGCGATCGCCGTTCAGCTGGCCTTTGTCGGTTGGGAACTGCTCCCCATCGCTCTACGCCAGGCGATCATGGCTCCCCTAGTCGGTTGGATTGGTCCCAACAGCAGCCCCGACGCGCTGCTGGGGATTTCGCTGTTTCCCTATGTGGTGGGCATGGTGGCTCTGGCCGACTGGTATCGACGCCAGAACAAGCCCAAACTGGGGCACCTGAGTGATGGTATTGCCCTGGGCAGCAATGCCTTGCTTACCGCCATTAGCCTGGCCAGTGGTTCGGTGCTGGTGGTGAATTTGGTCGCTTCTACGGTCACCGCGCTGGTGGTAACCCTGCGGCGGTCTCTGGCCCGCTGGCGCATTGTCGTCACCTACGGTCTGGCCCTGGTGAGTATTTGGGTTGCGATCGGTAACCAGTGGCCAACGCTAACCCTCGATCGCTGGCTGGTCGTCATTGTGGCCCTGGCTGTGGTGGCGCTTTTACTCAGCCGAACGCTGCCGGGGCTGTGGGGCAGCAGCGCCTGGCTCTACGGCGTGGGGCTGTCAGCCATGACCTACGCCCTGCTGTGGGGCTATTTCATTGACGATGGCTTTGGCTTTGAGCTGAGCTGGGTAGGGCTGGTGATTCCGGTAGTGCTGGCGTTGATTGGTCGCCATCCGGCCAGCGTGCTGACCACAGGCATTGCGCTGCCGTTTACTCTGGGCCTGCCCTGGACTCGGCTGATGGGTCTGGGTACCGCTACGGTGCTGACAGGGGTAAACAGCGCCTTTTACCGACGGCCTGGGGTGGCATTTTTGGCCGTAGGCTTTGGGCTGGGCTGGGTCTATAGCAGTTTGGCCGACTGGGCAAATGGATTTCCGCGCCATCTAGCCGATTGGGGGTTAGTGACCGTAGGGCTGATGGCGGTGCTGTGGGGGGGATGGCGATTTTCGCAGGGGTCGCTTCGCGAATCGCTACCTTCGCCTCAAGACGCTGAAACACCTTCCCTAAGAGGGCTCTACCGAAAATCCTGCGATCGCTGGGGTCACATTCTTGCTGTTGGCGTTCTATGCCTTGCTACCGTCACCGTTTCCCTCTACTACCTGGACCTACGGGAACCCCGCGCTCTGATAGTCGCCGTCCTGGCCGCCTTCCTGGTCGCTCTGGGCCTGCGCTACTGGGGCCATCTGCGGCCCATGGCGGTCTATTTAGCGGGCTGGGGGGTAGAACTGCTGGTAGCGGGGCTGCTGGTTGAGCGCTACCCCACTCTGGTGTCCCTGACGGTGCCGACCCTGGGCCTGGGGGCGATCGCCCTGCTCCTTACCGCTACCGCAGGGCGATCGCGACCCATGCTAGCCGCTTCCCTACACACCCTTACGCTTGCCTATGCCGGGCTGGCCCTGGCACTGCGGGCCTACACCGCTACGGCCTGGACAGGTTGGCTGGTCGTAGTAGCAGCACTACTCGTTCTGGAGGTCGGACGCCGCACCCAGACTCCTCTGGCGCGCTGGCTGGCCCTGGGTCTGCTGTCGGTGGGCTGGTACGAACTGGTGATTTACCAGATGCTGCTGGGCTCTGGAGGGGAAGCGGCAGATGCCCTGCTGGTGCTGGCCGGGGTGGCGGCGTCAATTATGGCTGTGTATCGTCTGCTCGCCGGACAGCTCGATCGCTCCCTGGGCCTACCCCAGACAGAGTTGATTTGGGCGGCACACCTGCACTGGCTGATCGGCAGTCTGCTAATGCTGGGAGGCGGCATTGGCATGGGCTTTGGTCAAGCGGCCCTGGGCTGGCTGGGGCTAGCAATCGCCGCCGCGCTCGTCCTCTATGCCCTCAGTCAGGGCCGCCTGGGTGATTCTGACGCGGTGCAGCACGCCTGGGTCTACGCTGGCCTGGTCGAGCTGATCGGCTGGTTTGCCCTGGGGCGATCGCTCTTTTCGGCCCTAAGCTTTCTCGACAACGGGTGGGGCGTGGTGGCCTGCGCCGTGGCGGTGCCCGTGTACTGGGTACCGTGGGAGACGTGGGGCTGGCCCCAGCGCCCCTGGCGAGTGATGGCGGTGGGGGTGCCCCTGGCGATCGCCCTGGTGACGGGTGGGTTTGACCACATTCCCACCCTGTGGGTGCTGAGCGGGTTCTACGGCTGGCTCGCCTGGCACAGCGGCAGAATACGGATTTCGTACCTGTCGGTATTCTGCACCGCCTGGGCGGTTTGGGTTTGGCTGGAGAATCGATCGATCGACGACAGTGTGGCCTGGGTGCTGCCGCTGGGGCTGGCTC
>PYGV01000447.1 GCA_003022385.1 filamentous cyanobacterium CCP3
GGCCTTTATTGGCCTTTCCATTGCGCTGGTGGTGGAAATTGCGGCTTACAGCGTGCCCTGGCTCGACAACGCGATCGATACCGTGGCGCTGCCGATCGCGGCGGTGGCCGGCACGCTGCTGATGGCGATCGCGGCCAACCAGCTCGACCCCTTTGCCCAATGGAGCGTGGCGATTGTGGCTGGAGGGGGCGCTGCCGCCACAGTAAAAGGGCTCAACGGCCTGACCCGTTTTGTCTCCACAGCTACAACCGGGGGGGCGACGAATTTGATCATTGCTGGGGTAGAACTGGTGGGGGCGATCGCGATCTCAATCTTCGCTCTGGTTGCCCCCATCGTGATGTTTGTGGTGGTGCTAACCTTCTTTATTTTGCTGGTGCGCTTTGCCATCAAAGCCTTCTACCGCGCTAAGAAACCCGCTCCAGATACCGAATAGGCGATCGGGCAGCTTCGCCTCCACGTGAATGGCTAGGGCCGACATCTGCGGCAGGGTGGCGGTCAACTGTCCGGCGCGGTTGACCAGCACGACGTTGGCATTGTTGGCGCAGGCGGTACCATCGGCGCTTAACCCGCCCTGCACCACATTGCAGTAGCGACCGGGGGGCAGCTGAGTCTGAAACCTGTGGGTCAGCGGCTGGGCCTCGCGGTTGATGGCGACAAAGCCCAGGTCGCCCCGGCCAAAGGCAATCTGGTTAGCATTGTTGCTCCACCAGTCGGTAACTTCAGCGACAGGCTCGGTGGCGTTGCGAAAGCCCACCATGCCTGCGATCGCAGGCCAGCGATGCTCACAGACCCAGTCTGCAAAGCAGTTCGCTTCTCCGCCCTGGTACACCGGCTGAGTGGTGCCGTCGTCGTAGGTGGGTGGCCCCTGTTCTGAGTCGTCAAAGGCAAAGCTCGACATCACCTGGGGCTTGCCGTAGGGAAAGGCCAGCATAAACACGTTGGCCAGGGCGTAGAGGTCGCCATTTTTGTAGGTGAGGTAGTCGCCGCCGCCGCCGTGGCCCCGCTGCTTGTCGTGGTTGTCGGTGAAAACGACCGATTGAGCCGAGGGTGCCAGCCCCCAGCCTTCGCCCAGGGTTTGCAGGTTGGCTAGCGTCTGGCCCTCCAGCCCCAAAAAGGCCAGACCAATAAAGCGCCCGTACTTAAAATCGAGCACATTGCCGCTGTCGTAGTAATCCTGCTTGCGAATGGCTTCAGTGCCAGGATCGATCACTTCTTGATAGATGTAGAGCTCGGTTTCGGGGTGGCGATCGCGCAGCTGCGTCAAAATCTCTCCCAGTTCTTCATTGCGAATGTGCTTGGCCGCATCGATGCGAAAGCCCGCCACCCCCATCTCCACCAGTTCGCTCATGTAGTTAACTAGCGTGGCCTGTACCTTAGGCGAGCTGGTATTGAGGTCAGCTAGGCCTACGAGTTCGCACTGAGTGACATTTTCGGCATTGCCGTAGTCGGTGACGTTTTGGTGGCAATCGTTAAAATCTTCGGGTTTGTACAGGCCGGGATAATCGTACTTGGTAAACCGGGTGCCAGCACTGCCCACACCGCTCTCAAACCCGGCCATGTGGTTGATCACAGCGTCGGCGTAGATGGCGACCCCCGCCTCACGACAGCGGCTGATCATATCCTGAAGCTCGGCGCGGGTGCCGCTGCGGCTCTCAAGCCGGTAGCTGACGGGCTGATACCGCTGCCACCAGGGGTAGCCATAATCGGGCAGCACGATGTGCTCCTGGGGAGGCGAAATCTGCACGGCCCGATAGCCATTGGGACCGAGGTAGGTTTCACATTCGCTGGCGATGTCGGCCCAGGTCCACTCAAACAGGTGCACTATTGTCGTCGGAACTGGCGTAGTAGGAGCTGGGGCGGTGGCCTCTAAGATATCAGTTTCTGAGATATCAGCCCTTGCCACAGCGACCCGTGGAACGGTGGTACTGGCCTGCACAGTAGATACACCAACAGACAGGGCCGGAAACAGCGTCAGCGGATTCAGCAAAACTATCAGGCCCACAACTCCGCTGGCAGAAAGGGCACCCAGGACGATTTTCCACATAGATTTCTCGGCTAAAACCGCATGAAAACGAACTTTTCAGGCCAAAACACTGGCCTCAGCTACCGCTATCGTGCACCTCTGTCCTGTAAAAATAACCACGCTACCGAACTTTGCCAAATTGCCCCGGCAAATTTAGCAGAGATCTTGAAGCTAGCCCTCATTCAGCCCCTGGGGTTTATGTATCACCAGCAGCCATTGTGAAGCCAGCCAGTGGCCGGGAGAAGTTACTGCGCCAGCCGCTAATGTCGAGTCACTGAAGTGCTCAATCCTGAAGCAGCAATCTTGTTCTGGCTGAGCTAGATTTTAGATAGGCCTCTTCACTCTCGTAGCCCCTATGTTTTTACCGTTTTGTGCCCCACCGTCCGCCGCATCTCGCCGTGAGTACCAGCGCCACAAGCTGGAGATGATGAAATCCTGGCGCGACGCTTTAGAAACCCGCCTGGCCGCCCTCAATGCCGCCATCAGTACCGTTGAGCAGCAGATTAGTCAGGATGCTGAGTAGGAGAAGGTGAGGGGATGGGGAAGGTGAGGTGGGTGAGGTGGGTGAGAACTTTACCCAATCCAAAATCCAAAACTCCCCATCCCGCCCTCTCCTCATCTCGCCACCGTCCCATCTCAATTCCACAGTTTTTTGAAAACCGGGCTAGGCAAACTACACTTTTTATCGCCTTGTTCACCTAGGATATGACCTTAGCGGTGGGGTATTGCTGATCCTGCTGCCTGCTGTCTTTCTTCTAGGTTGCCCCACTGGTTATGCCTGAATCTCTTTCGTCCATGTCTCCGGCCCTCTCCCCGGCGAGAGCCGTTCCGCTGATTCAGCCGATTGGGGTGAAGGCTATTTACGGCCTGGCACTGCAGGGCGACCGGCTGCTGGCGGTCGATCCGTTTCGGGGCTACCTGCTGCGCCTCGACCCCAAAACTGACCAGCTCGAAATTCTCAACGCTTCTGAAGCGGAAGCATTTTACGGGGCTACAGGCGTGGCCTGCTGGCAAGACCAGCTGTGGTTCTGCCGCGACCACACGGTATATACTACCGCCCTCGACGACCTTCAGCCTGCCCCAGTGCTCACCCTGCCCTACCCCGCTGACGGCGTCGCCGTATGGG
>PYGV01000120.1 GCA_003022385.1 filamentous cyanobacterium CCP3
GGGCTGGGTTCACCGTTAGTCGCGTCGCTGGGCTCGCCCCCGCTGAGCTGCTCAAACAGCGCCGTGGTGGTAGAGGCCAGCCTGCCGGCGGCATTTTCGTAAATCTGGTGCCGCGCAATGCCGTCGAGCAGGGTGGTTAAAAAGGCCTTATCGGCGATCGCGTCAAACAGCACGGCGACATCCTCGCTCTGGGCCAGCTTCAGTCGGGTCACAACCGCGCTGGGGTTGTCGGACAGCAGGTGCAGCGCCTGGTCGCCCTCGGCCACGGCCAAAAACAGCACGTAGGTCTGCGGATTGCCTTGAATGTAGTCGACGTGCAGCTCTACCATCTGGGCATAGCTATCGCCGTAGGGGCCGTAGGGAATCGCGATCGCCCCCACAACGCGGGCCGTCTGCACCGTGCGAGTTCTGCCGCCAAACCAGCGGTGATTGGCCAGGTAGTGGGGCAGCAAATTCTCTAAACTCCCGGCAAACCGCCGGGTTTGGGCCGACTGCAAGCGGGCAAAAGCCCCGTGCCAGGCCCCGTCGAGCGCCAGGGTGGGCAGATCGGTCTGCGGGTCGGTGGCGGGCAGTGGTACCGCCTGGGGCTTGAGGGTAAACCAGTAGACCGCGTAGGCCCCAATGCTGAGGAAGTAGGGCATCTCGTCAATGGGCGGAAACTCGGTGCGGCCAAAGATCTCCACCGGCAGCCAGCCCTTAAAGGCCGTTAGGTCAAGCTCAACGGTCTGCACAAAGCGCGACAGGTTGGCGACCACCAGAATGTTTTCGTCTTCGTAGGTGCGGGTAAAGGCCAGCACCTTGCGGTTCTCAGGGTGCAGCAGCTGAAAATCACCGCTGCCCAGGGCGCGAAAGTGCTTGCGCATGGCGATCAGCCGCTTGGTGGCGTTGAGCAGCGAGGTGGGGTTAGCCCGCTGGGCCTCCACGTTGACCGTGGCGTAGTGGTACTCAGCTTCGACAATCAGCGGCAGAAACAGCCGCTGGGGGCTGGCGCTGCTGAACCCCGCGTTGCGGTCGTAGTTCCACTGCATGGGGGTGCGCACGCCGTTGCGATCGCCCACGTAGACGTTGTCGCCCATGCCGATTTCGTCGCCGTAGTAGAGCACCGGGGTGCCGGGCAGCGACAGCAGCAGGCTGTTGAGCAGCTCGATCTGGCGGCGATCGTTGCCCAGCAGCGGCGCTAGCCGGCGTCGAATGCCCAGGTTCACCCGCATCTCAGGGTCCTGGGCGTAGACCCGATACATAAAGTCGCGGTCTTCGTCGGTGACCATTTCCAGCGTCAGCTCGTCGTGGTTGCGCAAAAACAGGCCCCACTGGCAGTTGTCGGGAATGGCGGGCGTTTGCTGGAGAATGTCTGCGATCGGAAAGCTGTCCTCCATGCGCAGGGCCATAAACAGGCGCGGCATCAGCGGAAAGTGAAAGTTCATGTGGCACTCGTCGCCATCGCCAAAGTAGGCGGCGGCATCTTCGGGCCACTGGTTGGCCTCGGCCAGCAGCATGCGGTTGGGGAACTTTTCGTCGATGTGCTGGCGCAGCCGCTTCAAAAAGGCGTGGGTTTCGGGCAGGTTCTCGCAGTTGGTGCCCTCGCGCTCGTAGAGGTAGGGCACCGCGTCCATGCGCAGGCCGTCAACCCCCATGGCCAGCCAAAAATCCATCACGTCGAACACGGCCTGCTGTACGGCGGGGTTGTCGTAGTTGAGGTCGGGCTGGTGAGAGTAAAAGCGGTGCCAGAAATAGGCGTTGGCCACCGAGTCCCAGGTCCAGTTAGAGGTTTCAAAATCCTGGAAAATAATTCGGGCTTCCTGATATTTCTCGTAGGTATCGCTCCACACGTAGAAATCGCGCTCGGGGCTGCCCTTGGGTGCCCGCCGCGCCCGCTGAAACCACGGGTGCTGGTCGGAGGTGTGGTTGACAATCAGCTCGATAATGACGCGAATGCCCCGCTGGTGGGCCGCCTGCATGAGGTCTTTAAAATCGTCTAGAGTGCCATAGATGGGGTTGACATTCATGTAGTCGGCAATGTCGTAGCCGTCATCGCGCAGCGGCGACGGAAAGAACGGCAGCAGCCAGATCGCCGTCACGCCCAGGTCTTGAAGATAATCCAGCTTCCCGGTCAGGCCCCGAAAGTCGCCAATGCCGTCGCCGTTGCTGTCGGCGAAAGCGCGCACCGGCACTTCGTAAATGATGGCGTTCTTAAACCACAGGGGATCATTCTTCAAAGCCAACGTCTTCCTTCACGCACAATATCAGCCCCTACGCTAGCGGAAATGGTGAAGCGCGTCATCGTCCTGAGGTAAGAGCGATGCCGACCACAGGTACAGCCGTCGACAGGGTCGTTAGGACAGGCCAAAATCTCTGAAGCGATGTCTACGCGCCAGTTCGCCGCCCAAGTTTTTGCCAAGGGCGGTCACCAATGTGCTCAGCGAACTGACCACCGCTAGGTAAATCTAAAACTCAACGTCTTTCAAAGGAGTCAACAGCTGTTTGCCCTTGCGCAAAGTCATACCTCACTCCAGCAACGCCAGCGGGTATGCTCCCAATGTCCCAATGTTATGGCAGCGTTTGAGAAGTGTGGGTGAGGTCAGAACTCTGGTCTCTTCAAAAGCCGAGATTTGAGGAGGCGGGCACAAAATTGGATAATCGTAGGCATCTCGGCGGTGCTTGATCAGCAGAATGGCGACCTCTGCGGTGTCATCGTCAATGCGATAGACTACGCGATAATCCCCAACTCGATAGCGGTAGCGTCCAGCCAGGTCTCCCTTCAACGCCTTGATGTTTGGATGCTGGCGGGGAGTTTGCTCCAGAATTTCAAATGCTCTTGCTATCCGTCTTGCCAAAGAAGTCTCTGCTGACCGATAGACCTTGGCGGCACCCTTGGTTAGCCTAACCTTATACATCGCTACGCAAAATTCGCCAATCAGTTAGCTCCTCTGCATCGGCTTCCTGTTCAGACATGGCTAACTCATCGATAAACCCAGGAATAGTCAAAAGCTCTTCGGTGGCATCGCTGTTGTCGCGTTCTACCAGATAAGACAAAAAATCTAGCACCATCGCCAACCGCTCTTGGGACAGCTGCTCTACATAGCGATAAATCTGTTCTCGGATATCTGAAGGACTCATCATAGGCCGCTGACTACCTAGGGTACATCTATTGTAAATGCTGGGTGGGCCCTGTTCCATTAGTGGGGCACCTGCTGCCTAGACCTTGCCTCAGCCCTGAGCGGCCCTTAATCTGTCCCTGGGAGGGATGTGGATGGTAAACATTTTCCTCTATCAATGGCATGGTGAGTTGCGGTCAACTGACCTCAGCGCAGATGTCTAAACCAGAGATCTCTATGAGTTTTCAACGTGCCGGTGGTGTTTTACTGCATCCCACCTCTTTACCAGGCCGATTTGGTATTGGCGATTTGGGGCAGGCCGCCTACGCCTTTATCGATTTTTTGGCCAGAAGTGGGCAAACGCTGTGGCAGGTTTTGCCGCTGGGGCCGACCGGGTACGAGCATTCGCCCTACATCATGAACTTCAGCACTTTTGCGGGCAACCCGCTGCTGATTGATTTGGAGCAGTTGGCCGCCGAGGGGTTGTTAGAGGCCACCGAGCTCACGCCCTTGACCGATGTAGACCCTGAAAAAGTCGATTTTGACAAAGTTATTCCCCATAAAACACACTTTCTGAAGCTGGCCCACGATCGCTTCTTGAGCAACCAATCGTCCGATCAGCAGGCCAAACTGGAGCAGTTTTGCCGGGAGCAAGCCTCGTGGCTGGACGATTTTGTGCTGTTTATGGCGCTGCTGGAGGCCAACGAGGGCAAAAGCTGGAACCACTGGGAACCCGCGATCGCCCGCCGCGAGCCCACCGCCCTCCAGGCCCAGCGCGAAGCGCTCAAAGACGCTATTCAATATCACCAGTTTGTGCAGTTCAAGTTTTTTGAGCAGTGGCAAAACCTGCGTCAGTACGCCAACGACAAAAACATTAAAATCGTAGGCGACATTTCCATTTACGTGTGCCACAACAGTTCGGACGTGTGGGCCGACCCGGAGATCTTCAAGCTCGACCCCAACACCTTTGAACCCGCCTTTATTGCTGGCGTACCGCCCGACTACTTCAGCGCCACCGGGCAGCTGTGGGGCAACCCCGTTTACGATTGGGATAAGGTCGAAAAAACTGGCTTTGCCTGGTGGATTAAGCGCTTTCAGGTGACGTTGCAGTACGTCGATATCGTGCGCGTTGACCATTTTCGCGGCTTTGAAGCCTACTGGCAGGTGCCCGCTGGCGAAGAAACCGCCATCAACGGCGAATGGATTGAAGCCCCCGGCGAGCGGTTCTTTACCGCCCTGGAAGAGGCCCTGGGGACGCTGCCGATCATGGCCGAAGATCTCGGCATTATTACCCCTGAAGTGGAGGCTCTGCGCGATCGCTTTGACTTTCCAGGCATGCGCATTTTAATGTTTGCCTTTGGCGACGACCCCAACAGCCCCTACCTACCCCACAATTACACACGCAACACTGTGGTCTACCCCGGCACCCACGACAACGACACCGTGATCGGCTGGTGGCAGCAGGCCAGCGACAGCGAAAAACAGTTTTTGGCCCGCTACGCTGGCTATGCGTCACCCGACGCGATCGAGGCGATCAATTGGCTGCTGATTCGGATGGCGCTGTCTTCGGTAGCCGACCTAGCCATTGTCGCCCTGCAAGATCTCTTAGATCTGGACGGTCACGCCCGCATGAACGACCCCAGTCGCAACCATGGCAACTGGCGCTGGCGCTACCGCAGCTCGACCCTGCTGACCCAGGCGCTCAGCGATCGCCTGCTGGCGATGACTCAGCTCTACAGCCGCTAAAAGGCCGATGAACAAAATTCAAAGTGCAAAAATTAAAAACCCTCAGCACGCCAGTAGGGTGCGTTAGCGGCCTGTGGCCTGTGCCTAATGCCTCGACTGCCCGCCCATTGGCCGCAATGTACCGTTTTCGATACTAAGATACCGATACCGCTACCACCATCAGCCCAACGACCAGAGCCAGCGCCAAACCACCCAAGATGAAGTAGTTACGCTTCTGAGAGGCGGTTGGCGGCTCCGCCTCGTACATCTTGGGCTCGTTAGCAAAGTTATTGAGACGACCGCCCTCTTCGGTGGTATAAGGCATTGCTAAAAATCCTTCTTAAAAGTTGACTAACCTTAAAAGAAGGTTACCTGATGAGGGTACAAACTGGGTACCCCCAGCGATCCCCAATCTTTACAAGGAGGTAGGCCCAGGAAACTAGCCCCTGCGAGATAGGCGGGCTTAGGCCTCAGCCGGCTGGCGCGGAGCCAGGTTGAGGGCGATGGACTGCCCCACCTCAGGACTGAGCACCCGAGTGGATAAGCCTTTTTGGGCGATCGCCGCCTGTAGCCCCTTGGCATTGCCCACCACCTTGAGCAGGTTGAGCAACACACCGCTGTAGGTAACTTCACCAGCATCAGCCGTGGGCAGCACCACCTGGGGCCGCAGCCAGTCCACCAGCTCCAGCGCCCCCTTTTGCCCGCGAATGACTGGCCCCAACATCGGCAGCGCCAGATCGACCACGGGGGTAATTAGCACATCAATTGGGCCTTCCTGCTTCAGTTCGGCCCGATGAAAGCCGTGGGGTTCATAAAACAGCGATGCCCCCGCCCCCTCACCGCGCGATATGTCGCGCAAGATATAGCCGTTTTCGACCAGCGTAGGGCCAATGGGGCTACCGGGAACAGCTTTGATGGTGACCTGATCCTGAAGGGTAAAGGTTTCGCCATGGGCGAGGGCTGTAACCTGCTGGTAACCCAGCTCCTCAACCACCCTGGCCCCGTTGGGCGAGGCCACCACCGGAATGGAGCGATCGAGGGCCTTCAGGGTAGGCGGATGGGCATGGTCTTCAAGCCCCTGGCTGAGCAAAATTAAATCAATAGATTCGGGCAGGGAGCGAGGTTGGGGGTGCTCGCCTCTAAACAGCCAGGCCTGCTGACCAAACACCAGGTCGCCCACCAGCCAGGGGTCAATCAGAATGCGCTGCCCTCCCAGGGTCAGCAGCCAAGAATTACTGTCAAACCAGGTCACATCCATGGGCGGGGTCTTGCTTAAATCGGCTATCGGTATTGTAACGGATTCTTTACACGCTCAGAATTGACTGCCGCGCCGGGCCTACGAGCTGAGTTGCCTGTAACCGATGCCACCATCCAATTCGGCCAACTCGACCTCGATTCTGCTCCGCCAAATATCCCTCGAAATTGTGCAAATGCGCTGATCCCCGTATAATCCGTTTTGGTCTGAGGATTAACGTTCACTGTCGTTTCTCTACCATCTAGTTCTGCATATGGCCCGTCTTTCCATCAAGCCCTACACCGTGCTGATTACGGCAACCGGCAAGGCTCCGATTACGCTGAAACTGCGTCCGGTGCCGCTACTGGTGGGTTTGGGGGTAGTCCTAGGGCTGCCGACCGCCTGGATTGGCACCCTGCTGTACCAGAACGTGCAGCTCGCTCAGCGCAACCAAAATCTGTCTGAAACGGCTAGCGAAGTGCTCACCGAGCTAGATGCTATTGGCAACGAAATTGAGGTGCTCAAAACTCGGGCCGGGCTGCCTGACGAACGGTTGGAAAACAGTCGCCTCCCTGACGATGAGAAGATTCCGCCTCAGGGAGGCGTAGCTGAGATAGCCCCCGCCGAAATGATGTTCGATGAAGCCCGTCGCCAGCTGCCGGGGCTAGAGCAAATGCTTGCGATCGCAGTTAAGCCCGCCCTAGAGCAAACCCTGGCGTCTGAGGCAGAGCAGGCCGCCGCCTTCCCCAATGGCCAGCCCATCGCTGGCAGGGCCAAGGTTTCGTCGGAGTTTGGCCTGCGCCCCAACCCCTTTGGCACCCGCAGCTACGAAATGCACGAGGGCATTGATTTTTCTGGCCCCGTGGGAAAACCTATTCTGGCCACCGCCGAGGGCGTCGTCGTCAGGGCTGACTACAACGGCGGCTACGGCAACCACGTCAGAATCGACCACGGCTACAACTACGAAACCCTCTACGCCCACCTGTCAGACATCGAGGTCAAAATTGGCGATCGCGTCCAGCGAGGCGATGTAGTGGGCTACCTGGGCAGCACCGGGCGATCTTCAGGCCCGCACCTGCACTACAGCATCTACCGCAACGGCCAGGCGGTGAATCCTCGCTACTATTTGAAGCTTGAGGAAAAATAAACAAATCCAGGTCCAGACGTGAAGTTTTGCCGGTAGAAAACCCTCAGCCCCTGAGCTGGACTTGGCATAGTAGGATCGGTAAAACGACCTGGACCAGCGCTGGCATTACCGATTATGGGCAACACCTTTGGGCATTTATTTCGCATTACCACCTTCGGCGAATCCCACGGCGGTGGGGTAGGGGTGGTAATAGATGGCTGCCCCCCGCGCCTGGCCATCTCCGCTGAAGAGATTCAGGCCGAGCTAGACCGCCGCCGCCCTGGGCAGAGCAAAATTACCACGCCGCGCAAAGAGAGCGATCGCTGTGAAATTCTCTCCGGCGTGTTTGAGGGCCAAACCCTGGGCACGCCCATTGCCATTCTGGTGCGCAACGAGAACACGCGCCCCCAGGACTACAGCGAGATGGTGACAACCTACCGGCCCTCCCACGCCGACGCCACCTACGACGCCAAGTACGGCCTGCGCAACTACCAGGGCGGCGGGCGATCGTCGGCGCGCGAGACGATCGGGCGGGTGGCAGCGGGAGCGATCGCCAAAAAGATTTTGGAGCAGGTCACAGGCACCGAGATCATCGGCTATGTCAAGCGCATTCAAGACCTGGAAGGCACCATTGACCCTACCACCGTTACCCTGGAGCAGGTCGAAAGCAATATTGTTCGCTGCCCCGACCCCGAGGCCGCCCAGCGCATGATCGACCGCATCGAAGCCATCCGCGACCAGGGCGACTCCATCGGTGGCGTGGTGGAATGCGTGGCGCGTGGCGTTCGCGTCGGTCTAGGGGCTCCCGTATTCGACAAGCTGGAGGCCGACCTGGCCAAGGGCGTCATGTCCCTCCCCGCCAGCAAGGGCTTTGAAATCGGCTCCGGCTTTGCGGGCACCCTGCTCACCGGCAGCCAGCACAACGATGAGTTTTACACCGACGAAACCGGCACCCTGCGCACCCGCACCAACCGCTCCGGCGGCACCCAGGGCGGCATTACCAATGGCGAAAACGTCATTATTCGCGTTGCCTTTAAGCCCACCGCCACCATTCGCAAAGCTCAAAACACCGTCACCAACACGGGCGAAGCCACCGTGCTAGCCGCCCGAGGTCGCCACGACCCCTGCGTGCTGCCCCGTGCCGTACCCATGGTCGAAGCGATGGTGGCTCTAGTGCTGTGCGATCACCTGCTGCGCCACCACGGCCAGTGCGAGCTGTTTTAGCATGAAGATCACCGGCCTAACCCAGGTTCCCGAAGAGGCAGTCTCCCACAACCCGGCGATCAAAAAGCGGGTGCTGCTGCGATCGCGCGATCTGCCCCACCTGACCAACTTTGCCCAGGCTCGCTTTGCCCCCGGCCAGATCGCGGGCGGCCACAGCCATACCGATATGGCCGAGGTCTTTTTTGTCGAATCGGGCCACGGCACCATTGCCGTCGATGGTCAGCCCTACCCCCTCACCCCCGGCACCTGCATTGCGGTAGAACCCGGCGAGCACCACGAAGTCACCAACACCGGCACCGAAGACCTCGTCCTACCTGAGTTCGACAGCTAAAAAGCAGCTTGTGGGAGGGCAGCTCATCGTTAGGGATGCCGAGCGAAGGCTTATCAGGGTGGTAGGCGTAGGCGATCAGGCCCGAGACCAGATTGACTAGGAAATTGAAAGGACTACGGTGACGCGCATGCTCGATCTGGCAGAGATTTTTGAGCTGGTCATTAACCGCCTCGATAATCGGACGCTTGCGCAGGAGGATCTTATCCAGCAGCGGCATGAGGGCGTTTTTCATGTTCTTGCGGCGTTTGGTAATCAGCTCTAGGCCACGCTCAAAGAGCGACTCGAAGAGCGCCTGCGAGATATATCCTCGGTCATCCGAAATACCACCCCACCGAGGATTTCCCCTAACCCGCCAAGCCCTTGAACGTCTTGTGAACCTTAGCTCGCTTGAGGTGACAGACCGCTACTGAAGTAGAATCGATGAAACTGATGCCGGTCACCTCGCCAAAACAGCAGGTGTTGAGAAAGCCCACCAAAGCCATGAAGCTCCAAGGCATCAGCTCTACAAACCGCCCGTAGCTGACCAAATTTGGGAAGGCGTCCCGCCAGTCAGCCAGAACTTTTTGCGGGTAGAAATCTTTGAAGGTCCGGTAGCCCGAGCCGTGGAAGGCAATGACGATGGTCATCACTTCGCTGATACTTTGAGCGTAACCCTCAGCCTTTCTTTCAGCACTTCACTCTTGTCGAACTCAGGTTCGCGATCCTAAGCGTTATCAGATCCCCTTGGGCAAGGATTTAATGGGTGCCTGCCTTGCCAACTGACAGAACTGGCCTAAATGCACGACAGGCGGAGCTAAAACGAGGGCAAAATGCCTATTCTTGGGTAAAAAAACAACTAACGAACGGTCAATGGCAGACGCTAGGCAATGACTGTAAGATCTCGATCGACGCTGCGATCGCCGTTAGCTGTGTGAGTAGCCGTTAGCGACCTGATCATCAGCTTGGCATTCTCCTGATGGTGGGCACGTTACCCGCCCAGGCCAGCCGAACAACGATTTTATTGGCGTTGAGCTAGAGCGCCCGGTCTATTGGGCCACGCTGTACCGATCGGTCGATTGCGTGGGTGGTGTGTCTCGGCTGAGGCAAGTTATTGCCCGCAACCAAGAGCAGCTAAACATTTGTTCACATCACAAATGTTTACCAGGGTCAGGGCAGATGGTGTGGCTGAATTGAAGCGTGAATTTGAGTAGGGGCAAACGGCCGTTTGCCCCTACTCATAGCTGGATTCAGCAACGCTGCTTTTTCTAACGCTCACCCGTCTGTCAGGGTTGCCCTCGGCTGCCCAGACGGGGGCGCTTCGGCTTTGGGACGGGAGACTCTAACCCCAGATAGCTCGACAGCCAAAACACGCACAGGTAAAACGGCCCCGTATCGAGCAGAGCCGCCACCAGCTTAAACATGTAGCCGTAGCCGATAAAGCGAATCAGCTGCGGCCACAGGTCTTGCCCCGACTCAATGGGCAGCGCTCCAGCCAAAAAGTGGGTGATCAGCACGACGGCGGTAGTGTCGACCAGCTGGCTAATTAGGGTAGAACCGTTGTTGCGCAGCCACAGGTGCTTGCCGTTGGTAAGTTCTTTCCAAAAGTGAAACAGGTAAACATCGACAAACTGAGCCGCCATATAGGCCAGCATGGAGGCGGTTACGGCCCCAAAGGTGAGGTTGCGAATTTCAAAGAATACCGGCAGTCGTCCGGCGGCGTCGCGCGCAATTTCGCCGGTAGCCGGGTCAAGGGTTTCAAACCCCGGCAGCAAACCGCCCACCCAAACAATAAAGAGCACCCAGGCGTTGAGCAGTAGCCCTACCCACACGACCTGGTTGGCCTTTTGCTTGCCGTAAAGTTCCGAGATCAGGTCGGTGCAGAGAAAAGTCAGCGGGTAAGGCAGCACCCCCACCGCTACGGTGACGGCGAAATCGCCCCAGGTAAACACGTTGACAAACCGGCTAATGCCGAGAATGTTGAGCATGCCCAGGGTGCCAAGAAACAGCCCCGACAGCACCAGATACACCACATCGCGCCGATTTTGCAAATATTCTGGCAAGGGGCCATAGGTCGCCGTAGCGGCTGAAGGCTCTGCTCTCATCGGTGAATTTCTCTCTATGGAAAGATTGACCAAACCACCCCAGCTTATCAACTGATTCTGCAACCCAGCGACTCAGGGGTAGGGATTTTATTAAATCCGCGTTTTGTAGATCAGGCATCCTGCCTGACCGTGGACAGCCGAGACGGCTATCCCACCTGATTAAATCCTTGATTCTGAGCCAAAAGATTCGTCAATTTGCAGACGGCTGCCGTTGACGAAGTCGGCTCCGGCTTGAGCCTGCTTGCCGCTGGGCTTGACCTGGCGCAGCAGCAACAGCCCGTCGCCAGTTTGCACCACAGGTCCCTGGCCCTTGAGCAGGCCAACCACGGTGCCGGGAGGAATATTTCGCTGAGTGGCCTCAGCCGCAATGCCTGTCACGGTGTCTCGTAGGGCCATTAATTCTGAAGGCAGCTCTGCCCAGTAGGGGGCACCCAGGGGGGCGGTAGCGATCACCTTGAGCGGCTGCCCCCGAAAGGGCGTGACGCAGTTGGGGTAAAAACCGCGCACCTGGTTGTGAAGCGCGATCGCCCCCTTTCCCCAGTCCAGCTCAAAATCTTCTTTTTGAATCAGCGGTGCGTAGGTGGCCAGGGCGTCATTTTGCGGTTCTGGGCTGAGGGTACTGGCCTGCAGACCGTGCAGGGTCTCGACTAGCAGGTCGGCGCACTGCTGCGATAGGGCCGCCGCCACCTCTCCGGCGGTATCGAGCAGCCCGATGGGCAGGTGCGACTTGAGCAGCATATCGCCGGTATCCATGCCCAGGTTCATCTGCATGGTGGTCATGCCGGTAACGCGATCGCCGTTGACGATGCACCACTGAATTGGGGCCGCCCCCCGGTAGGCGGGCAGCAGCGAGCCGTGGCCGTTGATGCAGCCCAGCCGAGGCATGTCCAGAATGCGCGCCGACAGCAGCTGACCGTAGGCCACCACCACAAAGGCATCGGCCCCGATCGCCTCCAGGGCGGTAAGGGTGGCCTCGTCTTTTTTGATGCGGGCGGGCTGCAGCACGGGGCAGTCTCCCGCCGCCTGCTTCACGGGGGAGGCATCGACCTGGTTGCCCCGGCCGCGACGGCGATCGGGCTGGGTGACGACGGCGGCTACCTCAAAGCCCGGTTCGGCCAGCAGCCGCTGCAGGCTGGGCACGGCAAACTGAGGCGTACCAAAAAATACAAGGCGCATAGGTTATTTACCGGGCACATTATCTACCGGGAACAATGCCAATTTCGACCCGCCGGTTGCGCGATTGGTCAGCGCCAGCCTCAATGACGAGGGGGCGGGTGCTGCCGTAGCCCACCGCGACCCAGCGGCTGCCGCTGCCCTCCAGCTGTGGGGCTAGATACTGCTGCACCGCCAGCGACTGCTGCAGGGTCAGCTGGCTGGCGGGTTCGGAGGCGGTAGCGCTGTCGGTGTGGCTGCCCACCAGCAGGGTGGCGGCACCATAGCGGTTCAGATCGGGTGCAATGGTGTTGAGCAGCTGCTGGCCGGGGGTAGTGAGGGTGCTGCTGCCCGGTTCAAACAGCAGGCCGCTGGGCAGCACCACGCGATCGCGCACCAGGGGAAACCGCAGCTCCTGGTAGGGCGTTAGGGCTACGGGCTCAGCAGCGGGCGACGGCGCTGCCGGAGACTCAGCTGCGGGGGACTCAGCGGCCGCATTGTCAGCGTTGAAGCTCTGGTCAAGGCGCTGAAAACGTTCTTCGATGCTGCCGCTAGAAGGCAGGTCTAGGTCGGTTTCCAGGGCTTTCAGGCGGGTGTTGAGGCTAGATATGTCCTGGCTCAGGGTGTTGAGGTCGGTGGCGATGCGATCGCTCTCGCTCACGGGCGGCCTTTCGGTGGCAGCGTCTGCCCCAGGAGGATCGAGAGACTCTGGGGTGCCAGATTCTGGTGCTGGGGCCTCTTCCGGCGCTGTCCCCACGCCTCTATCTCCCCGCCACCACTGGGGCAGCTGCTGCAGCTTGCCCAGGGTTTGGCTGCTGTGGCGTAGGGCCACTTCCGTCAGCGGCGGCTCGGCACTGCGGGCCGGAAACGTCTGCGCTACCAGCATGCCGACTATCCAGCCAGAACTGACGCCGACCCCCAGCATGATCAGGCGCACCAGCAGAGTCCACAGGGCGTGCAGCCTAGACCTCAAGCCAGATCGGGCGTTGAGCGGCTCGTAGCCTACCACGTCGCCCGCCTCGGTCAGCCGCACTCGATATCGCCTGTCTCTTAGAAGGTCAAGGGTAGCAGCGTCCGTAATTGCTGGAGCCGTCTCCAGACGATCCAGTTCCGCTGCCGCTGAGGTAGCCGAACCCGCCGCGTCATCCAGAGACGCCTCATCCGGGTCGGATGAATCACTCGCTGCAGGGGTGGGGGCCGCTGC
>PYGV01000121.1 GCA_003022385.1 filamentous cyanobacterium CCP3
GGACTGCCGCATTGAGTTCTCCAGGGTCGTTACATTCTCATATTGAGACTGCTATGAGTTTTCTGCACCACCAAGCCATCGACGACCGACTCATCAAAATCGAGGTTTCAGCGGCTAGACGGTCCCGCAGTTCGTCCAGGGTCGCATCGTTGTCCGCATCGACTAACGCCTTCACAAGCTTCAGTTGTTCCGCATTGAGTTTGGGTTGTGGTCCACCCCCATGGGGCTTAGGCAAAATATCACCCGTTTCTCGGAGACGCTTGAGAAGAGTTTCTACAAAACTCTTCGACACGCCAAATCGCTTGGCTAGTTTGCGAACAGACACGTGCTCTGTAAAGTAAACGTCAATGATCTTTTCCCGGAAGTCAAGTGAGTAGGCTTTCATCACACTCTCCTAAAGGAAAACTAAGACTGTAGCGTGCGCAGTATTTCCTCTACTTTGATCGTACCTCGCCCATTCAGGAACCGCTATATATACGTTTTTCTAATCCGTTCAGGAAAACATATAATCTGCCAGATGAAGCAAAATATTGGCTATTAATATATGATTGACATTCGAACTGACGGCGACACCAATTTGACTCAACATCAAACATCGCTTTACTTTCTAGTGTGCGCCAGATTCAATAGTGTTTTTGTTCTTTTAGATGAAATGATTTAGAGTGCTTGCTGCTCCATGTCCCGGTGTTGGTCGGTCGCTTGGCAGCGATCGCTATTATCGTCGAGTCCATTCGATACTAATTTTCCAGCAAATTGCAGGTCCAATGCCAGCAAGGGTATTGTCTGCGAGGAAAGTAGGCACCCTGATTTTTCAAACTGCTTTCATTTAGATCACAGTTCCGGCACCTGAAGGTCGCGCTTCTTACCGGCGTAGTGGCGGTAGATCACCTCTGGGCTATTGCCCACCCACTTGGCCACATCCTTGGCATCAATATCCGCCTCCAGGCACAGGGTAATAAACGTGTGCCGACACTGATACGGGCGACGATACTCGCTGACCACCCCCTGCTTCACCAACTGCGTCACAAGGCCATCAATCTGCTTACCGTGGCGGTTCTTTTACCCCTTCCCGGCGTGGTTAAGAAAATCGCCAAAGTCGATCATGCCCCCCTTCTTGCTGCGAAAGATAAACGCCTCCGGATCCCAGTCCTCCGGGCGCATTGCCTTCAAGATGTCTCTTAGCTGCTGATTCACCGGGAACCGCCGCTGGGGCTGAGTCTTCAGCCCATTCTTAAGCGCCAGCCCCCTGGTGCTGATGGTAATGGCCTGCTCGAACAGGATGAAGCGCTCATAAATGTGCTTCCACTGGAGGGCGATCGCCTCCGAAGGTCGGCACCCAGTAAAGAACAGCACCTGCACCAGCGGCGCGTAGTAGCCATACAGCTGGCTCTCCTGAAACGCCTGGATGATGGCATCTCGTTCCTCCGCTGTGAAAGGGTTGATGTCAGCTTCTTCTACATCGCCCTTAGAGAGGTAGACATCGCCAGCCATATCCCGAAAGGGGTTGTGGTCGATCAGCTGGCTGCGGATGGCCCAGTCGCAGCAGGCGTTGAGGTTGGTCAGAACCCGTTTGGCCGTGTTGGGCGTGACGTTTGCAAGGAGGTAGTCGCGAATCGCGATCGCATTCCTTAAATCATCTGTCGGTAGCTTTTGAATATGGTTGCGATACCGACGGTAGTCCACCGCGTAGGTAGACTGGCTAACCTGTGGCTCCTTAAACTCGGCATACTTCTCCCACAGCTCTGATAGCCTCGGCAGAGGCGGGGCCTCCGGCACTGGGGCAATGAGCGTAACCGTCGTTAAGGATGCAGCGGGCTTGTACTTGTCTAGGCTGGCATCAAACTCGCCGTAGTCAATATCTCGCTGAATGGTCGCTGCCAGCGCTGCCGCCCGCTTATTCCCCAGAGGAGTGTCTTCTTCCCCTGTCGAGAAATAGAACCGTTTGCTCTTGATTTCCCCGCCTTCAGTGACGACGGGATGGGAGAAGACGAGCTGCAAACGGCCATGAGAATTCTTAACCTGAACCGTGCCCTTGCTGCACTTATTTCTGCCTTTTGCGTACATGATGTGACCTCATTAGGTAATACATGCACTCAAAAAGTACTACTTATCAGCCTGGGGTGACACTAGGTGCCACGATTTTTACCCCAATAGACTGTCTAAACATGGCCAAACATACCCAAAACAGAAACGGCGAGTGAAACACCTAAGTGCTGCACTCGCCGTCTGAAGGGGCCTCTGGGGGCTGAATCTAGCGGTTTACCGTTAAAGGCGACACCCGGATTCGAACCGGGGTTGGAGGTTTTGCAGACCTCTGCCTTACCACTTGGCTATGTCGCCACCTTGTCAGCTTTTGAGTATAGCAAACTCAGGGGTGCAATCAAACGTGCGTGAGCCCCGTAGCCCCTCCATTCACCCTTGAAGCGTCACATATGCAGCGTCAAGCCATCTTAATAGCAGGTCGTTGTTTACGCCCTCTAAGCTGGAGTGTCGATTATGGTCTGGAAGGTTTTTGAGGCACTGTTTCCCTCCCCTAAGTCAATTCCAGCGGCGATCGCCTGGGAGAACGATCTCAGCATTCGCCCCGTGCTGCACAGCAAGCGCACCCCTGCGCTGCTGCAACAAGCCACTTCCAATTTGCAGGCTAAGCTGATGATCCAAGGGTTTTTAGCCCGCGACCAGATCAGCGGCCAGTTTGACGAGTCTACCCGGCTTGCGGTCGAAGCATTTCAGCGCAGCAACGGCCTCAAAGTAGATGGAGTAGTCGGCCCGCTCACCTGGGCCGCCCTCTGCTACCCCACCCTGGCGCTCAACACGGCCATTGCCCAGGACCACAGCAGCGACATCCTGCGGCTGCAAAAAATTCTGGTCAAAGAAGGCTTTCTAGCTGAGATCAGCGGCGAATTTGATCGAGCGACAGACAAAGCCCTGCGCCGATTTCAGCGCTACTACGGCCTGCGTGCCGACGGTGTGTGCGGCCCCGTCACCTGGACCATGATGTTGGGCCAGCGTCTGGCGCCCCAGCCCTGCCTGTGGCCCTGGAGCCGACTCAGCTACCAGGGCGAGCGGATTGCCGAACAGCTGTTGATCATTGGGGCGGTTTGGGCGGGCATCAGGTGGAACCCGCTGGGCATTGAGCAGGAGGAACTGTCGCTGCTGGCGGCCCTGGTGCTGGCCTACGGGCTTACGATGGTCGGCCCCTTCACCATTGAGAAGGTTTTGCCCAATAGCCTCAGCCGCGACCATCACCCCCTCCTGCGCTACGCCCCCTACGTCATGGTGGGGCTGCTGTGGAGCCCGATTCTCAAGGCGGTGACGGCGGCCCTTCCGTATTATCCGTAGTGTATGGGTCGCTGTCGGTGTGAATAGCCTCAACCGCAGCGGCCTGCCCGCTCGCCGCGTGGGGCTGGCGAAAGCGGTGGATATCTTCTAGGGCGATCGCCCAGCTGGTTGCCAGAGACGCCAGCAGTCGATCGCCCTTTTCTACCGTGGCCACCGTTGGGTCGCCCAGCACACCGCTGGCGCTGAGGTCGCGGGTCACCCAGGCAAAGGGCAGCGCCCCCTCCATCGTCAGCCAGCTATCGGTGGGCAACCCCTGGGGGAACTCGGCCTTCGCCTGCTCCATCCGCACCTGATCGGGCAGTATCGACAGCATCAGGCTGGTTTCGGCATCCCCCGCGTGAATGCCCAGCTCAAGCTCTTTCTCGGTGAGCAAGTCACCAGCGCAGTTGGGCACCGCCCACACAAACAGCGGAAACACCATCAGATCGGCATGGGCCAGGTGCAGGTCGCGGGCGGCAATTTCGAGCACCTGGGGCTGACCGCCGTGGGCATTGAGCAGCACCAGCTTGCGAAACCCGGCCCGGTAGACGCTTTCGGCAATGTCGTGAATGACCCGCAGCAGGGTGTCTGCCGAGAGGGTAATGGTGCCCGGAAAGTGCCAGTGCTCGTTGGATTTGCCGTAGTAAAGCGGCGGCAGACTATAGGCCGGTATTGACGCATCGAGCTGGGCCAGGGCCTGACTCAATACCGCCGTACAGATGGCGCTATCGACCACCAGAGGCAGGTGGGGGCCGTGCTGCTCGATCGCCCCCATAGGCTGCACAATCACGACATTTTCGCGATCGGGCATGGCGTCAATCTCAGTCCAGCTCAGGTAGGGAAAGTAGCGGTGGGGCGGAATGGGAAAAAACATAGGAACGGAGATAAATGGGCTGGTGTTATGGTTCTCTGACGAATCGGCTTGACAGCCTTGGGTCAAACAGTAACAATGAATACAGAAACAAATCGTTCATCTCTCTCTGATAGGTTTCATTGAGAGACGGAAGTAGAGCCAAAGCTCGAAGGAACGCGCCTCTGTTTATACACCTTCACTCATTTAAGGAGAGGCGAAAGATGTCCTTGAAATATCGTGGCGTTGATTATGATCCTGCTACCTCCCAGGTAGCTATCTCTGAAGAAGTCATTGGCCGCTATCGCGGTGCGGTTGCCACCCGCCACGTTGCTAAGCAGGCCAAAGCCGATCACCCCCAGGGTCTCAAGTATCGTGGGGCCGTGGTTCGCTAGGTTGAGTTTGCCCGGTTAGGCTAAGTGCTAGCCCCAGCTATGGGTTTCTGCCCTTGCTGGGGCTAGCGTTTGATTAGAGGGGCGATGGCATCCTGAGTCGCTATGGTAGGCGTTGACTCAATTGTTTGATGCGTTTACATCAACGGTACGCTGGGTACGCTGGTATTAGAAGGCTGCTGCGGTTAAAATTCCGAATTGTCAATTTAATTTAATCCGGTATTAATTGAGGCAATATTTGGCTAAAGCACCTCTAGAGGGGTGCTTTTTTGTGCAATAGGCTTGGACAATAGTTGATAGTACTATTACGTCTACGTCGTCCAGGAGAATCGTTGATTATTTTTGCGTATCTGCTGGGGCTGACAACTGGGCTACTGCTGCTGATCTGGCAGCAGCGGCAACAGCGTCGTCGTGAGCAGCTACTGATGCGAACTTTAAAGACGACCGATTGGTCTACTACCCTGGGGCAGGTTGAGCAGCTGGTTCAAACTCAGCCCCAGCAGCAGCGGCAGCTGCGATCGCTCGGCACCAGCCGCGATACTCTGGAGCACATTTTACAAACAGCGCCAATCGGCTATCTCCAGGTCGACGAAGAAAATCAGCTGATCTGGTGCAATGAGCAGGCCAATCGGCTGCTCAAAATGAATCAGCCGCTGGCCGGGCCGGTGCAGCGGCGGCGACTGTTGCTGGAGGTGGCTCGCTCCTACGAACTTGATGCCCTGATCGAAGAGGCCCGCGAAAAGCAGACCTGTTGCCAGCGCGAGTGGATGCTCTACCAAATTTCTCCCGATCCGCTGCACCCTAAAGAAGAGCCGACCTATCCCCTGCGAGGCTATGCCCTGCCCCTTGACAACGGCGAAGTGGGTGTATTTTTAGAGAATCGTCAGGAGGCGGCCCTGCTGGTGCAGCAGCGCGATCGCTGGACGTCTGATGTCGCCCACGAGCTCAAAACTCCCCTCACCTCCATACGGCTGGTGGCCGAAACCCTCCAGGCTCGGGTCGATGAGGGCCAGCGGCGCTGGCTCGATCGCCTGATTAACGAAACCATTCGCCTCAGCAATCTGGTCGAAGATCTGCTCAATCTCAGTCGACTCCAGGGCGATCAGTTTCAGGGGCTTACCCTCGCGCCGGTCGATCTGCCCCAGCTGATTCAGCGCGCCTGGATTAGCCTTGAGCCTCTCGCCCAGGTCAAAGGCTTGTCTATGACCTACGACGGCCCCTCCCACTGTCTGGCCAACCTGGATGAGACGCTGTTTCACAGAGTGCTGCTCAACCTGATCGACAACGCCATCAAGCATAGCCCTAGCCGCGCCACTATTTTTGTGCACCTGACTGAGCCCGATCGCGAGACCGAATCTGGCGATCGCCCCTCTGGCTTCCTTACCCTTGAGGTGATAGACATGGGGCCAGGTTTTAGCGCCAAAGATCTGCCCCACATATTCGATCGCTTTTACCGGGCCGATCCGTCTCGCAGCCGCCATGATGCACTGGCTGACCTGCCCGCCGTCCACCCTGGTGTGGCCACCGAGGTGAGCCGCGGTACTGGTCTGGGTCTGGCGATCGTGAGCCAAATTGTAGAAGCCCACAACGGCACCATTACTGCGGCAAACCACCCCGAGCTAGGCGGTGGCTGGCTACAGCTGAAGCTGCCAGCTAATGCCCAAATTAACTAGCTTTAGGTCCAATTATGACCAAAATTTAACCGTAATAACATCGAAATCGAGACCCAAAGACTGAGAGTTTATACTCAGGCAACCTGAATTGCTGGCATACTTATTAAGTTGGTTACGTAATCCGGCTGGGCACACATGGCCCTGTTCGTCACGCCATGGCAGAGCGGCTGCAAAAAATTTTGTCCCAGTATGGCCTTGCCTCCCGACGGCAGGCCGAACAGATGATCGAGTCTGGGCAGGTGCGGGTCAATGGTGAAGTCGCGCACCTCGGTCAGCGGGCTGACCCTACCCGCGATCGCATTGAGGTCAACCAGCACCCCCTCCAGGCCCACGGTCGCCCCACCCAGCACTATCTGCTGCTGCACAAGCCCCTGGGCATGGTGTCTACCTGTGCCGACCCCCAGGGTCGGCCCACCGTGCTGACGGTGCTTCCGCCCGAACTGCACAATGTGGGTATTCATCCCGTGGGGCGGCTCGATGCCTACAGCACCGGGGCGCTGCTGCTCACCAACGATGGCGACTTTACCTTTCGGCTCACCCACCCTCGCCACGACATTCCCAAAACCTACCGGGTATGTCTAGAGGGTCAGGTGCGGCCTGAGGCTATCGAGACCTGGCGCAAGGGCATCGACCTCGACAACCGTCCTACTCGCCCCGCCAAAGTAACGGTGGTGGCCCAAAGCCGAACCCAGACCCAGCTCGAAGTGGTACTGCAGGAGGGGCGCAACCGACAAATTCGTCGGGTGGCCCAGGCCCTGGGGTACCGAATGCTAGACTTACACCGAACTGCGGTGGGCTCCGTCAGGTTGGGCAACCTAGCTGAGGGGTCTTATAGGGCTTTATCATCTGCCGAAATTGAGGCATTATTAGCAGAGTCATCGGCTCAATCAGCCTCCTTTGCTAAGCTGTCTCCTCCATCAGTAAGCCATTCGCCGTCTTGAGCTAGTTTTTTCCCTGTATGAAGACAAAAGAGTTGGTTGACCCTAATGCCGTCTATCGAGAGCAGCTTGTAGAACTGGGTACCCTACTGCGGGCGGCTCGCCAGCAGCAGGGACTGACCCTAGAAGCTCTGGCTGAAACAACCCTGATTCGACCCAGCCTGATGGCAGCCATCGAACAGGGTGATTTAGACGGGCTGCCAGAGCCTGTCTACATTCGGGGGCTGATTCGCCGCTATGGCGATGCCCTACAGCTCGATGGTGAAACCCTGGCCAGCCAGTTTTTTACCCCGCCCCGCATTCAGCGCCGCTCATGGAAAGAGACGCCAGCGGCTCAGCTGCGTCCCCTTCATCTCTACGGGGCCTACTTCATGCTGCTGGTAGCGGCAATCAGCGGGCTCTCCTACCTGCTGCGGCAGACCGCTCCCGAGGTGACAGTGCTGCCGCCCCTGAATCCCCTCGATGGCAGTACACAGACCGAGTCTGAAGCCAGCCCTAGCGCAGGCGAAACTCCTGCCGATCCGACCCCTCAGGCTACAGCCCCCCAGTCTCCAATTCAGGTCAAAATGACCCTGACGGCTCAGTCCTGGTTGCGCATCACCTCCGATGGCCAAACCGAGTTTGAGGGCATTTTGCAGCCCGGCGATAGCCGCCTGTGGACGGCCGATCAGGCCCTCACGATCCGGGCTGGAAATGCCGGTGCCGTCATGGTCAGCTACAACGATCGCCAGGCCGAGGCCCTTGGTCAGCCAGGGATGGTCCGAGAGATTACCTTTTCGCCCGCAGAAGCGGTTAGTCTGGCCTGGTAACTGGCCATTCACCGCTCGTAGGGCTTTTGAACAGGTGGCCCAGAGCGTTCTTTGGGTTGAAGATTAGACAGGTTAAACGGCTCAAGCGTTCTAACCTGTCCAATTTTTGATCTGCCGATCGCGATTTGATCCGCGGCTTTGGGGCGTAGCTATCGTCAGATAGATGCGATCGCGCGATATCGCCAGCGTCAGCGTTGTCAGGACGCTGGCTCGGCCGGACGTTTTAGCGCTCACTGGTGTCCTTGGCTACCGGGCCAAGGCTATAACCAGCTAGCTGGGCGGTGCGATCGCCACCTCGTCCTCCGCGGCCTGCTGCATATCCAAAATGAAGGGTATGTTGCTGCCCTGCCCGACGACCAGCACTCGGGGAACCTGAGCACCGCCATCTTTCCAGGCTTCGATCGCCTCTTTTTGCAGCACCAGAGACCCGCCCTTAGCCTTCAGGGTTTCGGCAATCAGCCGCTGGGCCTCGGCACGCCCCTTCGCCCGGTTAATTTCAGCCTGGGCCTCCTGCTCAGCTTCTTGAGCAATATAGACGGCACGGCGAGCGCGCTGTTCAGCAATCTGCTTGTCTTCTACGGCCTTGGCAAACTCGGTAGAAAAGGTCAGATCGACCACGCTGGTGTCGAGGACTAAGATGCCGTACTTGTCGAGCCGGAAGGTCAATGCATCGTCAAAGTCTTGCTTTAGCTCAGCCCGCTGGGTAATCGCCTCTTCTACGGTGCGGCGAGCGGCGGCAATTTTGAAGGATTCCTGGGTTTGGGGCGCCACAATTTTAGACACCAGGTTTTCTAACGTCCCCTGGGTGCGGCGAATGTTGACGACCTCGGTGGGGTCAAGGCGAAAGTTGATGGCAAAACGGCCTGAAAGATCCTGCAGGTCTTTGGTTGAGCTTTGGGCCGGCACCTCAAACTTTTGCACGGTAACGTCGTACACATCGACCGTAGAAACCAGGGGCGGTTTCAGATGAATGCCCTCTAGCAGGGCCCCGTCTTGAGATTTTCCCAAAATGCTCAGCACGCCGGCCTGACCGGGGTTGATGATGACAAAGCTGCTGGTTACCAGGGCCAAACCGACAATGGCGAGAAAGCTCAGCACCACTGGTGGCCAGTTTAAAGTCGAAGATTTCAACGGAAGTTCCTAATTGTGCTGCCCTTCTACGGTATCGGCTATTCAGCCGAGCGGGGAGGTTCTTCAGCAAGGCTTTGGATTGAGGGCTGTGGGTTATGAGGCTTTGGGTCAACTGACGCGAGGCAGTTTGAGTACTTTCTGAGCCAGTCGGGCGGGGCTAGTCTGGGAGCCCCGTCACCTGGCCCGAACCAGCCACCACTTCGCCAATGGCGTAGGCGGCTACCTGGTGCTGAGCCAGCCAGGCCAGGGTCTGATCGACATGGTGGGCGGGTACTACCAGGGCAAATCCAATTCCCATATTAAACGTGTCGTAGAGCGCGCTTTGGGGCACCTCGCCTGCCTGTGCCAGCCAGTTAAATACGGGTAGTACAGGCCAGCTACCTACCTGAAGCTGAATGCTCTGGTCTGGCCCCAGGCAGCGGGGCAGGTTTTCGGGCAGGCCGCCGCCGGTAATATGGGCCATGCCGTGGATGGCTAACCCCTCTCGACGCGCCTTCAGCACGGGCTCTACGTAGATGCGAGTGGGAGTCAGCAAGACATCGGCCAGACTCAGGTCGCCGAGGGTGGGTACGACCTCGTCCCAGCGGTAGCCAGAGCCACTGTCTGGACGCTGGCCCTCGGCGACGACTTTGCGCACCAGGCTAAAGCCATTGCTGTGCACACCGCTGCTGGCCAGGCCAATGACGCGATCGCCCAATTGCACCTGACTGCCGTCTAAAATCTGAGACTTTTCGACTACGCCCACGCAAAACCCCGCCAGGTCGTACTCGCCAGGGCCATAAAAGCCGGGCATTTCAGCCGTTTCGCCCCCCAACAGAGCGCACCCGGCCTGGTGACACCCCGCTACAATACCCTCAACCACTTCCGCCAGGGCAGCGGGTTCTAGCTTGCCGGTAGCCAGATAGTCGAGAAAAAACAGCGGTTCGGCCCCGCTGGTGAGAATGTCGTTGACGCACATGGCCACCAGGTCAATGCCGACGCTGCTGTGGCGCTGAGTGATCTGGGCGATTTTGAGCTTCGTGCCAACTCCGTCAGTGCCCGATACCAGAACCGGTTCGCGGTAGCCGCTGGGCAGCTCGCAGAGGCCGCTAAACCCCCCCAGGCTGCCCAACACCTCGGGTCGGCGGGTGCTGTCTACCAAGCTGCGAATGCGCTGCACAAAGCCACGCCCTGCCTCTACGTCTACACCGGCATCCCGATAGTCCATGGGGTTTCAAACGTCCTTGCGTGTGGGCCAGTCTCTTACCTTAGAAATGGGCGTGAGCTTCGTCAATGGGCCAGGTCGTTGGCAGCGACGATCGCCGACTCAGCGCAGGTATATTTCTGGCAATTGGATCCAAGTCGCGGTAAGATTGGAGACTTTTTGGAGCCAGTAGGGTGCTGGGCTGGGCTGCCGTCAGACTGCGATCGCCCAGAAAAATTGTGTTTCAGAGCACATTTTTTGTTCCGCAGTCTTCACCTTTTGCTGACAAACCCTCGCCAAACGATGAACAGACTGATTATTTTTACATAACTCTCTTGACTAAACTCATAATTAATTCGAAATTTAACGGAAGCTCCTACAGGACTGACAAACCCAGTCCTAGCGGTTAATTCAGCCATTCGTGCAGAGTGAGATACCTTATTATTTTGCGGTGGAGGAATAGTTCGCCCATATTTCCCCGGATTCGCAAGTCTGGCTGAACGTGCTAAGTTACGTTTCGTCAAAAAAACCGAAGGCCAATTTGCAACGAGCACGGGCTTTAAGGCGATTCCTGTGTCGCCTGTTCTAGGGCATGGTTACCAGACCCAGAATTTATACCCCCTGCTCTTTCTGTTGAATTCTTTTGGTGTACATGAAACATTCCGTATTGGGCGGACTGACGGTTGCCGTCGCTATGTCCGTCTTTGGAGCACCTCTGCCCAGCCACGCCCAAGACAGCAGTCACAGCGGTCTTTCCCTGGATGCCGAAGCTCTGTCGCTTACCGACTACCCCGATGCAGGTCAACCTGCCGACTCTGCCCCTTCAACTTTTGAGCCTGCCGAGCCTGCCTTACTCATTCAGCCTGCTGATACCCCCGCTGCTGTCTCTAACGAACCAAACCAGATCTTAGAGGCAGCTACAGTCTTTCCTCACGCCCTTGATGCTCGCCAGGCCGCTACGGTCTACATCCGCTCAATCCCCGTTATTACCCTGGTTGGGGGTGAGCTTGAAACCCTGAGTGCTGCCCAGGGCACGGTGGCAACTCCCCCTGATGCTCAAGAACCCCTGCGGCGGGCAAATGACATCGTTACTCGCCTGCAAACGCTGGCTGCCAATGGCGATGCTGCCGCGATCGAAGCCCGTTGGGAAGACGAATCAGAGGCTTTTGTAGTGGCCTGGGGCGACGAAACGCTGCTCACCGTCAACAACAAAGCCATTCTGCCTGACACTACAGCCAACCCCGGCGAAGACGCGCTTCAAATTGCCAATCGGCTGCGCCGTCTGGTGGGCAATGCTCCTCCACTTGCGCGGGTTGAGGGTCTGCCAGAGCCAGCCCCGGCGGCTAACCAGGTGGGTGTAGTAACCTCCAGCCTGACCGGCATGGCTTCCTGGTACGGCCCCGGCTTCCACGGTCGGCGCAGCGCTAGCGGCGAGGTATTTAACCAAAACGCTTTGACGGCGGCCCATCGTACTCTGCCCTTTGGCACCCAGGTGCGCGTTACCAACTTGTCTACGGGGCAGTCGGTGGTAGTGCGCATCAACGATCGCGGTCCCTTTGGCCACGGTCGAGTCATTGATCTGTCATCGGCGGCAGCGGCCCAAATTGGCTTGAGAGCCAGCGGCGTCGGGCGGGTACAGATTGACGTTCTAGCAGCCCAGTAGCCACCGCTACAAGCCTCTGTCATAGTTCTACAGAGGCTCAACTCAACCCTCTCCATTGCCCTGGCTGGAGAGGGTTTTTGGTGGGTTACCCTGGCTGTAAGGTCAGGGTTGTAACGGAGCCAGGCAAAGGTCATGGCAAAGCGGAGGGTGGGGCGGTATGCTCCCGACTTTAAATCTGGTACGGTAATGCCTTTGGAACGGGGTGGCCAGAAGTTTAGCTGTCACATACGCTCATGCGGCAAAGGAGTAGAACATTGTGCGGGTACTCAAGGCGGTTGAAGGCTTAACGCGCTATTTAGCCCAGGCCCGGCTGGGTCAGCGTGGCGTGCTTGCTAGCTCCACCTCAAAGCGATCGACTGACCGCCTTGAGGTGGGGCTGGTGCCGACAATGGGCAACCTGCACCGGGGGCATCTGAGCCTGATTGAGCGGGCTCGGCGAGAAAATGCCCTGGTGGTGGTCAGTATTTTTGTCAATCCGCTACAGTTTGGCCCC
Organism: filamentous cyanobacterium CCP3; assembly: GCA_003022385.1. Classification (GTDB taxonomy): domain Bacteria; phylum Cyanobacteriota; class Cyanobacteriia; order Phormidesmidales; family Phormidesmidaceae; genus Nodosilinea. The sequence goes on from PYGV01000121.1 coordinate 12,454, forward strand.
CAGGAAGACCTGGCTCGCTACCCCCATACCCCTGACCAAGATCTGCACCTGTGTGAGCAGGCCGGGGTGGATGCCGTGTTTATGCCAACCCCTGCGGCGTTCTACGGCACGGCGGACCCACAGGCTAGCGACCTGACCCAGGTCTTGCCGCCCAGGGCCATGATGTCGGTGCTCTGCGGTCCCCACCGGCCGGGACACTTTGAGGGGGTAGCGACGGTAGTGACTAAGCTGCTGAGCCTGGTAGCCCCCGATCGCGCCTACTTTGGCTACAAAGACGCCCAGCAGCTGGCTATTCTAAAGCGCCTGGCGCAAGATTTGAACCTGCCGGGCCAGATGGTGGGCTGCCCCACGGTGCGTGAAGCCAGTGGTTTGGCGCTCAGCTCGCGCAATGCCTACCTGAGTGCCGCCGAGCGACAGCAGGCTGCTGCCCTCTACCGGGGCCTGGTAGCTGCCCAGAGCCGCTTTAAGGCCGGCGAGCGCCACCGCACGGCCCTGGTAGAGGCTGTGCGCCACGAGCTTGCTCAGGAGCCCAGCCTGCAGCCGCAGTACGTGGAACTGGTGCACCCTGAAACGCTGCAGCCGCTGGAGCGAGTAGAAACCCTGGGCATGGTAGCGGTTGCGGCCTACCTGGGCACTACCCGGCTGATTGACAACTTGCTGCTGCGCGATCGCCAGCCGATTGTGGCCATTGACGGCCCGGCGGGGGCAGGCAAATCGACAGTGGCCCGGCGGGTGGCCCAGCGGCTCAACCTGCTCTACCTCGACAGCGGGGCCATGTACCGAGCAGTGACCTGGCTGGCTCTGGAGCGAGGGGTTGATCTGCACGACGAAGTGGCGATCGCGGAGTTGGTCAGCGACTGCGACATTCACCTGGCCGCTTCGGGCGACGACCCCGCCTTTGCTGCTTTCCCCAGCCGCATCTGGCTGAACGGGCAGGAGGTGACTCAGCTGATTCGCAACCCGGCGGTGACCGAGCAGGTCTCGCTGGTGTCGGCCCAGCCCACCGTGCGCCAAACCCTCCTGCACCAGCAACAGCAGTATGGCGTTACCGGGGGGGTGGTCATGGAAGGTCGCGATATCGGCACCCAGGTATTCCCTCAGGCGGAGCTGAAAATCTTTCTGACCGCCTCGGTGGCAGAGCGGGCTCGCCGCCGCCAGCGCGACCTGGCCGCCCAGCAGCAGCCAGCGGTATCCCTCAATGATCTGGAGCTGGCCATTGACGAGCGCGATCGCAAAGACAGCAGTCGGCTGGTATCGCCCCTGCGGCAGGCCGATGACGCGATCGCCCTGATGACCGACGGCCTCTCGATTGATGATGTCGTCGAGAAAATCGTGCAGCTGTTTGAAGAACGAGTGGAGTGGAGGGAATGAATGCAAAGTTCAAAATTTTAAACTTTGCACTCCCCCTTCCTCACCCC
>PYGV01000448.1 GCA_003022385.1 filamentous cyanobacterium CCP3
ATGAGGAAGATGAGGGGGTAGGGCGCATAATGCTAAGGCGAGGCTCTGCTAGCGCGCCAGCAATACACTCCAGAAGACTTACTCGTAAAGTCAGTCGTGTCAGCAATGCACCTCAAGCAAGTTGGTTAGGCCCAATCCTCGCCGCCGTTGGGGGAGGGCGGCAGATAATTCGGCATGCCCGGCTCAAAATAGGCGTCCTGGCTGGTGCGGGTGGGCTCGACCCAGACCTGGGTGCGCAGGGGGCCGTAGCGCTGGCGCAGGAGGGCGTCGATCTGTTCGCCGATCGCCTCGGCCGATTCTACAAACTCAGGGTGCAGCACCAGGTGAATTTCAATCCACACCTGGCGACCGACCATGCCCCGCGATCGAATTCGGGTGCAGCGGGTGACACCGTCTACCTGGGTGGCCATATGGGCAATGGCCTCGGGGGCGATCGCGGTGGGGCGCAGCAGCAGGGGCAGCTGGTCGTTGAGCACCCGCCACAGGCTGCGGGCCACCAGGGGCAGCAGCACCAGGGCAAAGGTGGGGTCGAGCCAGCGCTGGTTTTGCCAGATCGCCAGCAGCACCCCCACCATGACAATGCTCAACCAGGCGTCGGCCAAAAAGTGTTTGGTATTTAGCTTCAGGGCCTGGCTGCTGAGGCCCCGGGCCTGGTAGCTGGCGTAGATGCCCAGGGCCACGTTGAGAATGACCATAGCGGCTGTAAATCTCAGCACTCTGGGGTCGATCGCCACCGGGAACGGGTTCTCGGCTCCGGTGAGACCGCTGAATACCTGCCCCAGCGCCACGAACAGCAGGCTGACCCCCGTGAACCCCAAAAAAGCGCACAGCATGAGGGTGCCCGCCACTTCGGCCCGTCCGTGCCCCCACACCTCGCGGCCCATCTGGCGCTGGGGTGAGGTCACGGCGACCAGGCTGAGCACCGTGCTAAAGCCATCCACCAGGGTATGCAGCGACTCAGCTAGCAGGGTCAGCGACTGGTTGGCCCATCCCCCAATGGCCTGCACGGCCAGCAGCAGCAGGGTCGCCCACAGGGTCGTCAGCAGCAGGCGATAGCTAATGCGGCGTTGATACTCGCCCTCGTTCATGGGCCGTTAGGGTTCCACCAGGCTCAAGGTCTGGGCTCAATGGTACTGCACGCGGTGATTCTGAAAGCAGTTACAGCAAACGCAGCTGCTGAGCCGTTTCTTCGAGAGCGAGACTGTCGATGTCGTCGAGGGTTAGATCGATGTCGTCGAGGGGCAGATCGGCCTCGCCCTCGTCGGCCATCAGCGCGGCGGCGGCGGTCAACATGCCTGCGGCAATATCGCCCAGGTCGTTGCGATTGGCCAGGTAGGCGCTCAGGGCCGTCAGGGGGTCGAGGCTGCTGTCGGTGCCCAGCTCGGGCAGTCGGCTGCGGCTGGTTTGGGCCTTGAGCTCGGGCTGCAGGCTGTAGGAGTGGGCAGCGGCCAGGGCGGTTTCGAGGCGGCTTTGGTCGATGTGGTCGACCTGGTCGGTGCGCAGGGTGTAGAGGCAGCGCACTACGGCATCGGCAATGTCGGCTCGGGCAATGGCCTGTTCTAGCCGGGCCTGGGGAGCCTCAGCCTGGGTGAGATCGACCTCAATCGTTTTGAAAGGGCGCACCGGCAGGGGGCAAAATTCGGCCTGGGCCTGCCCTTTGGCCACCTGCACCAGCAGGTAGCCCTTATCCTCGGTTTCTTCGCTAAAGTCGACCCGCTCGATGCTGCCGGGGTAAATCATCAGGGGCTGCTGGCAGAGCACCTGGTGGCGGTGAACATGGCCTAGGGCGACATAGTCAAAGCAGGGTCGGGCCAGCATAGCCATGGGGATGGTAAAGCCGCGCCCGGTGGCCAAAAACCGCTCGGCCCCGTAGCTGGCGGTGTCGACCATGGCGTGGGCCAAAAGAATAGCGGGAATATCGGGGTCAAGGCGGCGGATTTCGCCCTCTAGAGCTACCCGCAGGCGCTCTAGCAGCAGCTCGTTCACCTGGGTCATCGACAGACCCTCGGTTTCAGGCCGGGTGAGCAGGGTCGATTTGGTCAGCCAGGGCAGGGTGACCACCTGTACCGGGCCGCTGCGGGTGTCGATGTGGTGGGTTTCGAGGCGATCGCCCACTACAACATCCGGCACGCCCAGCGTTCTATAAATCGAAAGACTCGCCCCCCCCAGCCCCTGGGCATGCTGGTCGTGGTTGCCCACCAGCAGCACGGCAGGAATGCCCGCCGCCGACAGCCGACAAAACTGGCTGGCCAGGGCCTGTTGCACCAGGGGCGGCGGCGTCGCGTCAGGAAAGGCATCGCCGCCAAACAGCACCAGATCGACCGGTTCGGCCAGGGCGCGATCGATGCAGCGGGTGAGGGCGGCAATGAAGTCTTCCAGGCGGGTGTTGAGGCCGCTTTCGGGGTTGAGGCGACCGTGGGCAAACCCGCTGCCCATGTGGATGTCGGACAGGTGGAGGAGGGTAATCATGGTGCCTATGATAGCGCCTGGTTCGGGCGTTCTAGCCGCCCAGAGTTATCCACCCAGAATAAACAGGCCCAGCATGGTGGCGCTGTTCCAGGCGCTGTGCAGCACCATGGGCGAGAGCAGGTTGCGCGATCGCGTATACACAAACCCCAGAATGGCTCCCAGCACGGTCAGCGGCAGCACCTCCGACAAGCTCAGGTGGGCGGCGGCAAAAATAAAGGCGCTCAGGGCGATCGCCCAGCCCGTCGACAGGTAGCGGGTCAGCGAGGGCAGCAAAAAGCCGCGAAATAGCGCTTCTTCAAACAAAGGAGCCGCGATCGCCGCCGTCGCAAAGAACACCAGCAGGGCCACCCCGTCCTGCTCTTCCAGCACCGTTTGCAGCAGCGGGTTGCTGCCCCCCTGCCCCTGCCAAATTTTTTGGTTGAGCAGGGCGACGCCAAACATCAGCGGCAGGGCCACAAAATAGCCGCCCAGGCCCCACAGCAGCCCCGGCCCTGAGGCCTTAATGCGAAACATATCTTTGGGGATCGGTTTGTAGGGGCGAATCGACCACCACAGCACCCCCAGCGACCCCGCCGCCATCAGCAGGTAATACACCAGCGAAAAAATCGCCTTGCCCCGGCTGCTGAGCCCGGCCCCGCCCAGGCCCAGGCCGCCCAGCAC
>PYGV01000449.1 GCA_003022385.1 filamentous cyanobacterium CCP3
AGCGGCGATCGCGAGCGGCTGCACCTGTTTATGGTCACCCTCAGCAGCCTGACGACCCTGCGCTACCTCTACTACCGCACCCGCTACACGCTCAACTTCGACACCCCGCTCGATGGCACCTTCTCACTGCTGCTCTATGGGGCTGAGCTGTACGCGCTGGGCACGCTGTTTTTGTCGTACTTTCAGACGCTGCGGCTGCGCGATCGCAGACCCGTAGATCTAACCGCTGTGCCCCAGGAGCATTGGCCAGCGGTCGATGTGTACATTCCTACCTATAACGAGGAGGTGGAGATTGTGCGCAAAACCGTGGTGGCCTCGGTGGCTCTGGACTACCCCACCGCCAAAAAGCAGGTCTACGTGCTCGACGATGGCCGCAAGTACCCCGAGCGGCGGGCTGAGCTACAGGCCATCTGCGATGAACTGGGGGCAGTGCTGCTGGTGCGCGACAACAACGATCACGCCAAGGCGGGCAACATCAACACGGCCCTGGAGCGTACCACGGGCGATTTGGTGCTGATTTTGGACTGCGACCACATTCCGGTGCGGGGCTTTTTGAGCGAAACCGTCGGCTTTTTTCTAGATGAAACCGTGGCCCTGGTGCAGACACCCCACTGGTTCTACAACCCCGACCCCTTTGAGCGCAACCTGCTCACCCAGGGCCAGGTGCCCGTGGGCAACGAGCTGTTCTACAAGGTGCTGCAAAAGGGCAACGACGCCTGGAACGCCGCCTTCTTTTGCGGCTCGGCGGCGGTGGTGCGGCGCAGTCACCTGCTAGAGGTGGGCGGCATTGCCACCGAAACCGTTACCGAAGACTGCCACACCTCCCTACGGCTGCACTCGTTGGGCTATCGCACCATCTACTACGACAAAATTATGGTGGCGGGGCTAGCGCCCGAAAAGTTCTCGGCCTACGTCGGCCAGCAGGTGCGGTGGGCGCGGGGCATGGCGCAAATTTTGCGGCTAGAGAACCCGCTGTTTAACCGCCAGCTCAAGCTGTCGCTACCCCAGCGGGTTTGCTACTTTAGCGCCACCTCGCACTTTTTCTTTGGCTTTCCCCGGCTCATGTACGCCCTGGCCCCAACCCTGTTTTTGCTGTTTAGCATCAACTCGGTGAAGGGGTTGGGCATTGAGACGCTGTTCTACGCGCTGCCCCACATCGTGCTGTCGATGCAGACCAACCACATTCCCTACAAGCGGGTGCGGTTCTCGTTTTGGAACGAAATCTATGAGTTTGCCATGTCGTTTCAGGCGGGCATTGTGACGCTGCTGGCCCTGGTCAACCCCAAGCTGGGCAGCTTTAACGTTACCGCCAAGGGCCTAGTAGTCAACCAGCGCACCTTTGACGCCAACAGCGTGCGGTATTTGCTGATTTTGGGCCTGCTGACGGCGGCTTCGCTAGTGGCGGTGCCCTTTTGGCTGCTGCTCAGTCCCGAAGACACCCAGGCGGTACTGATTAACGCCCTGTGGTGCGGCTTTAACCTGGTGCTGGTGCTGGCCGCCTGCCTGGTGGCGCTGGAGCAACCCCAGCTGCGTCGCGCCCACCGCCTGCCCCGGCAGCTGACCGCCATCATCCACAGCAACGGCCAGAGCTGGACGGGCAAAACCATTGACGTCAGCGAGAGCGGTGCCCAGGTAATCCTTGACGAATGGCCCAATGTCGCTGACCACGTGTGGGTGGAGCTGGTGGGCGACTACGACGGCCGCGCCCTGCTCGAAGCCCAAATTGTGCGAGCTACGGCCACCAGCCGCCTGGAAACCGAACTGGCGATGGATTTTGTCAACCTCAGCCCCAGCCAGGCCGACGATCTCACCCTGGTGCTGTTTTCTGACGTGAAGGAATGGTATTCGCAGACCCGCCAGCAGGTGGATAAGCCGCTGCGATCGCTCCAGTTTATTGCCACCACCCTCTGGCGCGTGTTCACTGATCTGCAGCCGGCCACCGGCCAAAAAATGCGCAAGCAGGTGCAGGCTCCCGTCGAGCTGGCCTGGGAGGGCTGGCACGGCGACAGCTACCCGGCTCGCGTGGTCGAAATGGGCAGTCAAGACCTGCGCCTGGAGGTGCAGAATGTCTCAGAACTCGATCGCGCCACCCTGCTCGAAACCCTGCCCACCGTGGGACTGCTGTTTCCGGCTGGGCCTGAGCTGCCCACGGCCCAAAGCCTGGTAGCCCAGGTCGATCAGGCCATCGAGCTGCCTACCCTCAACCGCACTCAGCCCCGCCTGGTGCTGGAGCTGAGCTTTCCCACCACCCTGGCCACCCAGCAGCGCCGCAAGATTCAAACCCTGCTGCGATCGCTGGCCTAGTATAGCCATCGTCAGCCCATCAGAACGGCAATCAGCTTTCCCCAAAGCTCTCGAAATCGCGAGTTCACTCGATACTGCTCCTGCTAAGGGGCACAGAGAGAAGTCTTGGGGCGGATCTTAACCATACGAGAATTGCGATAAACAGAGCGCCACCCCGGCGATCGCATCAATTGATTCTCCAATACATTAACTCTGCCTGGGATTGAATTTTACGTCCGCCAAATAAAATGAAAGATACCGATCAACAGAACTGGCTATTTTTGGTTTTGACAAAACAAGACTATGACATCAAAATACTTTACTCGCACTTTATAGCAAAGCGACATTATTTTCTATCATTCATTTATTTTTTATACTTTTAATTCTTTGGCTCTGTTATTATCAGATCAAAGGTAACGGTTTAGCGCTTCATTCCTGATTATCGATCATTTTTCCAGTAACTTCTTATAGTTTGAGATTACTATCAGAGTTTCTCTGATTGATCTCCCTACCTAGCTCCCAGATCAGGCGAGAGCCCCAAGCTCCCAACCGGTCTCACAACCGCATCTACCGCTCCAAAATCTGGCTGCCAGACCACAGCCATCTGAGATTGGTTTAACCCTGGTTTAACGTTCAAGGCTTTATTCAAAACTCCATCCACCGCTGTTGTATCTATCGCCACTGTTGAAGACCGACTGGGGCCTCGGGTCAAGATCGAGTTCCTGAACTAGGGCAGCAGACACAGGAGGCGATTCTCGCAGAGATGCTCGTTCCGAGTTGGTTCTCGTTTCTGGGCTGCCGCAGGCTATACGCTCCGCGAATCGCGCCACCGCCGTCGGT
>PYGV01000450.1 GCA_003022385.1 filamentous cyanobacterium CCP3
GATGAGGTTGTGACGTTGTGGACACCCCTTAGGGCAGTTGCCCTACTGGCCCCCGAGCCAGGTATTACGTCATACCGAGATGATAAGATACCTCAGTGTTTTTCAGTTTAGTTGTCCCTCACCCCCGCGTATTCATGGTCGCTTCTCCTCACTTTTTGCGTTTCGCCCTGGGCGGTTGGGCCGCCGCTGCGCTATCTGTAGCCCTGGTAGGGGGAATGTCTGGAGCAGCCCTGGCTCAGAGCGATGCCGAGCCAGTACGTCCGCTTAACCAGGCCAGCAGCTCCCTGAGTATTGCGTCGGGGCAGCAGTTCATGGCCGAGGCCAGCGCTGCGATCGCCGAGCAAAACTACGACCTGGCCGAAGAAAAGCTCAAGCAGGCCCGAGAGAGCTTCAACCAGCTCTCGACCTACTACCAGGAGCTGGCCCAGATGTTTGTCGGGGTTGACACCCAGATTAACCGCAGCAACCGCGAAAAAGCGCTCGAAACGGCTCAGCTGCGCGACCAGGCCTCCTACCAGCTGGCGCTGGTCTATCGCTCTCAAAACCAGCCTAACGAAGCCGTGCCTCTGCTGATGGAGATACTGCGCAGTCAGCAGCCGACGCGGGAACTGGGTCAGCGAGCCTATCAACAGCTGTTTGAGCTTGGTTTGGTCGATGAGCCCTACGCTGGACGAGCGGCTACCACCCCGGTCGAACCCGATGCACCAGCCGAGTAGCGATCGGATAACCATTTTTCTCGGTCACCATAGCCAGATTCAATGCCGCTGGGGTTATCTAGTGGGCATGTCTCCTGGCAATATGGGGGTAGTGAATTTGATTGCCCCAGCGACCTGTCCCGCAAGGAAACTCTGTCATGATTACTCCCGATCAGGTTAGCGCCATGATTAAAGCTGGGCTTCCCGATGCCAGCGTGCAGGTGCAAGATTTAACGGGTGGTGGCGACCACTATCAGGTCGTAGTGGTGTCGTCGCAGTTTGAGGGGTGTAGCCTGGTGCAGCAGCATCAGCTGGTGTATAAGGCGGTGCGCGAGGCGATGTCCTCTGAAGCTATTCATGCGCTAGCCTTGAAGACATATACCCCGAAAGATTGGGCGGCCCAAAGCGCCTAAGCCTAAACTTTTCTTTGCTTCAACCTTTTACCCCATTCTGCAAAGGTATCGACGCTATGGACTCGGCAACTAAAGAAAGACTCGATCAGCTGATTCAGAACAACACCATCATGGTGTTCATGAAGGGCAACAAGCTCATGCCCCAGTGCGGGTTTTCTAACAACGTGGTGCAAATTCTCAACGTTTTGGGCGTGCCCTTCGAAACGGTTGACGTACTGGCTGATCCAGACATTCGCCAGGGCATCAAGGAGTATTCCAACTGGCCCACCATTCCCCAGGTGTACATCAACGGTGAGTTTGTCGGCGGCTCAGATATTCTCATTGAGCTGTACCAAAACGGCAAGCTTCAGGAAATGGTTGAAATTGCGATGGCGTCTTAGGCGTTAAAGGGGGCGTTAAAGGGGGCGTTAAAGGGTCCAAAGTTTAGGCCTTCAGGTAAACCTTAAACTCTGAACCCTGCTTACAGCTAGGCGGTGTAAAGGGCGCCTAGACCGAGCGATCGCAGCCCCCGGCGGTAGGCGATCGAGGTCTTGTCGGCCCCTATGTGAGATTCTGCCGCCATGTCCAAAGGCAAGTCTTCGGGGTACTGGGCTTCTACGACTTCTTTATCTTCCTCAAACACCTGGTAGTTAAACTCGTACACCGGCTCCAGCGGCATGTCTTTGTCGAAGTTGCGGCAGATGGGTACAAACACCCGAGTCTTGCGGGCCGAGACCGGGCTCGCCGCATTGAGAATGCACAGCCGCCCTTCCCCCGGAAAATGCACCGTCAGCCGGGCCGTAAACGGCAAGAATACGTCAAACACCCGCAGCCACTTAAAATCGGCGGGGGCGCGGTCCTGCATCGCCTTCGGAAAATTGCTCACGGTACTGAGGTACTCGGCTCGCAGGCCGTGCTCGGTGGGCACCACCTCGTAGCGTGGCACCACTGGATTGTCCATGTCGCCAAAGGTTTCGGTATGCACCCAGGCAAAGTGGGCCACATCCAAAAAGCCCTCGATCTGCCGCCCAGCCGCCGCGTCTAGATTGACCGCCTCCGGCAGAATTTGTTGATAGTCGGGGTCATCCCAGGCCGGTAGCTCGGGCAGGGGATACTGACTTCCGCCACTGAGGTTCGTCCACACCAGGCCATAGGCCTCCTGTACCGGATAGGTTTTAAGACACAGCTTTTTAGGAATGCTGGCCTCGGGGTTGGCGGGCACCTTAACGCACTGGCCATCGGCGGAATAGTGAAAGCCGTGGTATTTGCACACCAGCGCGTCTCCTGCGACCCAGCCCATGCTGAGGGGCACCCCACGATGCAGGCAGATGTCGTTGGCAACTGAAATACCGGCACTGGTGCGCCAAATTACCAGCCGCTGGTCGAGCAGAGTAGCGGTTACCGGTTTATCGGTCACGTCGCGGCTAAAGGCAATAGGGTACCAGAACGGGTATAAAGCATCCCAATCAGACTCTGTAAACGTGCAGCCTCGGGGATAGATCTGTTGATGGGCCATGGTCACTCCTCAAAAATGCTCAGACAGCAATAGCAAACCTGAGAACCGTGCGTCTGACGCTAGCAATACAGCTTGAGGGATAAGCCACTGGGGCCGAAGCTTGCTAGGGTATAGCTTCAGCCCGATCGCCGAGAACGGGCCGAACGTCTAACCGCAAAATTGGGGCGGCGACCAAGCCTGTAGTCATCGTCAATAGCCTGCCATTGCTGTGGAGCAACGTCCCAACCTGGCGGAACCTCAACCTGGTGGCGGAGACTCTTCCCCCCACCCAAGGTCTGGCCCGATGTCCATAAACGCTTTGCCCACTGACTTTCAGCAGCGCCTCGATCGCTCTGCCATCACGCGCCCGATGGGAGTGCTGTGGCTACTGGCCGCCAGCCTAATCGCCCTCGACGGGTTTGATTTCTTTATTATTGGCGTGGCGATGCCCTTTTGGAGTTTAGACTAAAGGGAATTTCCCCCTGCCGTCAGAGGGGAGAAATATCGACTACTCGAGGATGGTCCGAG
>PYGV01000451.1 GCA_003022385.1 filamentous cyanobacterium CCP3
GGCGGCGGTTTGCAGCGCCGCTACATCGTCGCCCAGCAGCGCCACCTGGAGCGGTTTTTCGCCGCCGGTATCGATAAACTGAATGTCTTCGACGCTGGTTTCAACGCCCTCTAGCGCTGGTAAATCCTGGCGCAGCTGAGCCTGGACGGCGGCGGTATCGCGATCGCGCTCCTCCCGCAGCTTGATGTACAGACTGCCCTCGTTGGGCCGCCCCCGCCCGCCCACGGTGGTTAGCACCGACTCTACTTCGGGCAGAGCAGACACGGTTTCTTCTAGCGCGTCGGCCTGCTGAAGGGTTTGCTGCAAGAGCTGCGATCGCACGTCCCCCGCTCCCGGCGGCGCGGTTAGGCCGGGGGGCAACTGACCCGGCGGCAGCTGAGCCTGTAGCTGGGCTAAGTCCTGGCCTTGCCCAGCTACAGGACCTGAGCCTGGGCGCTGGGGCAGCGGTGCGCTGTAGTTGAGCAAAAATTCTCCCTGGTCAAGCTGGGGAATAAACCCCTGGGGAATCAGGGGAATGATGGCGACCCCGGCTATCAGGCTGGCGATCGCTAGGCCCATCACCACCCAACGGTGGCGCAGCGACCAGGCCAGCACTCGGCTATAAACGCGCTCCAGCCAGGAGCTAGGCACCGCATCTGAAACGGGAGCCGCTTGGTCTGAGACTAGAGGGGCACTGGAGTTAGATGGTCTGGCCCGCAGCCAGTACACGGCCAGCACCGGGGTCAGTGTGCGGGCCACCAGCAGCGAGGTCAGCACCGCCGCCGATACCGTCAGGCCAAAGGGCTTAAAGAACTGCCCCACCGTACCGCCCATCAGCGCCACGGGCAAAAAGACGGCCACAATGGTCAGCGTCGAGGCCGATACCGTCAGGCCAATTTCGTCGGTCGCCAGCAGGGCCGCCTGGCGGGGAGTCGCGCCTTCCTCCATGTGGCGAATGATGTTCTCAATTTCGACGATCGCATCATCGACAATGATGCCAATTACGATCGCCAGGGCCAGCAGCGTAATGGTTTCCAGGTTAAAGCCGTAAACGGCCATCACGATCGCCGTACCCAGCAGCGACAGCGGAATCGCCAGCGCCGTAATCACCGTCGCCCGCCAGCTGCGCAAAAAGCCCAAAATGACCAGCACCGCCAGCACGATCGCCCCCACCAGCGCGTCGATAGTGGCCTGGGTGGCCGAGCGAATGAAGCCAGCCTGGGTGGCGGCCAGCGTAATCTCGACCTGGGGCTGCTGCTCGCGGATTTGCGCGATCGCGGCTTCAACCTGATCGACCACCTCCAGGGTGTTGGCCTCGCCCTGCTTGATTACCTGCACCGCCAGCGCCGCTTCCCCATCAAAGCGAATCAGGGTAGGGGGATTTTGCAGAGCGGCGAGAAAACTTCCTTCCCCTTCGGCGGCGGCAGCTTGAGCGCCCGTACCCCGCAGATCGACTCGTAGTACGCCGGGCAGGTCTTGCAGGGGAGGCAAAATTTCCGCTTCGGCCAGCTCCGCCAGCTCCGCCAAACTCAGCTCGTCGCTGGCGAGGGCATAGCTCATCGCCGTTGCCTCATTCAGGTTGAGAGGAATGATTTCGTAGTCGGCCTCGCTGGGCAGGTCAGCCTGGGCGATCGCCTGTTTGACGGCGGCGGCGGCCTCTGCCAGGCTCCGGTTAACGCTAAAGCCCGTTCTGACCAGGGTTTGCCCAGCCGAGGTGGTTGAGTTGAGCCGAGACAAGCCTTCTAGGGGTTGCAACCGCTCCTCTAGGGGAATGGTCAGCTCAGCTTCGGTTTCCAGCGCCGTCTCAATTGGAGCCGTCGCATTCACCAGCACCACCGAAAATGTAATGTCTGGAAACAAGGCATACTTCAAAGAGCTAAACGCGAACAACCCTGCCACCCCAATCACCAGCCAGCAGCAAACCGTCAGCCCACCGTTTTGAATGGCTAATCGGGAGATATTCAACCGTTCTCGCAGCTGACTGAAGGCGGGTCGGGGCATTGGTTTAGTTGGTGAAGAGAAACGCAGATATCATAGCTTGTTCAACAGGTTCTTCAGCCCAGGGCCGTGCCGATGACCAATCGCGCCCCCTGCGCTCAACCCAGCCTCAAAGGCCTGCTCTACCGCCGATCGATAGGATTTCCATGAGCTTAGTGTTGTTTCTCCTGCAGACTTCGGGACCGGTCTTGCTGATCGCCCTGGTTACAGGTCTGGTGAGCGGCGGCTGCAGTGCCGGGCTGATTGCGCTGATCAGCTACTCCATCGCCCAGGAAACCGCTGGAGCCTTGGTGGTGGCCGCCTTTGTGGGGCTGGGCGCGATCGCCCTGAGCACGGCCATGGTGTCGCGCATTTTGCTGGTGCAGTTCTCCCAGGCGGCGGTCTTTGAGCTACAGCTACAGCTCTGCCGCCAGATTTTGGCCACCGAGCTGAAGGCTCTAGAAGCCCTGGGGCTACCCCGCCTGCTGGTGGTGCTCACGGAGGATATTCAGGCGATCGCCGCCGCCGCCAGCATCTTGCCTGTGCTGATGATCAACATTGCGGGCACCGTTGGCTGCATGGTCTACGTGTCGTGGCTATCGTGGCAGGTGCTGGCCCTGGTGCTGCTAATTACCCTGCTCGCCTCGTTGAGCTGCCGCTGGTTTTTGGTGGCGGGGCGGCGCGGTCTGGCGGCTGCCCGCGACAACCAGGAGCGGCTGTTCCAGCATTTTCGCAGCCTGATTGAGGGCATCAAAGAGCTGAAGCTGCACTACCTGGGCCGCCAAGACTTCTTTGCGATCGACCTGCAGCAGACCGCTCACCAGGTCAGGCACTACAACCAAACGGGGCTAAGCCTGTTTGCCGTGCTCGACAGCTGGGGCAAGTTCATCTACTTTTTTGCGGTCGGGCTGGTGCTGTTTGCCCTGCCCAACTGGATTGGCATCAGCCCCAATACACGGGTGGCCTACGTGCTCACCTTCACCTACCTGCTGGGGCCAATGGAAAACCTGGTGAACAAGCTGCCGCTGCTGGGTCAGGCTAGCGTGGCCCTTGACAAGCTCGAAACCCTGGGGCTGACGATCAATCAGTCGGTTGCGACCTCAGCCCCGCCGCCTGTGCAGAGCTGGCATCAGTTAGCACTCAAGGGC
>PYGV01000122.1 GCA_003022385.1 filamentous cyanobacterium CCP3
GCCGCTTAGCTCCCTCGCTTTGAACTCAAAGCCCACCGAAATCTTCAGTGGGCTGACCGCGTTTGTCCAAAGTCAAGAATGTAAGCGTTGACACCCAAGTCGTAGATGCCATTGATATCGGCATACTCCCTCGACGAGGTTAGCACCACCACGGGTAATCGTCTGAGACGAGGCTGCTGGCGAATCCACGCCAGCACTTCGGCCCCCGAGCGGCGCGGCAGCTTGAGATCGAGCAGTACGAGGACGGGCAGCGGGTAGGCGGCGCGATCGCCGTAGGGTGCAACCCCAGACAGGTAGTTGAGGGCGGCATCGCCGTCGCTCACCACCTGCAGCGGCGTGGTAACTCCCGCCCTGCGAGCGGCTCGCTGCACCAAAAAAACATCCTTAGGATTGTCCTCGACCAGGAGTATGGTGTGTTCGGTATTCATCTCACGGTCTCACCCCCGGCAGCTCCACCCAAAACCGGCTACCCTGACCCGGTTGCGACTCAACGCCTACCTGCCCTCCCATGCGCTCAACTCCCTTACGAACGATCGCCAGCCCTACCCCAGTGCCCGGATACTCGGCTTCGCCGTGCAGACGGGTAAAGGGGCTAAAAATTTGCTGCTGCCGATCTGAGGCGATACCAATGCCATTGTCCTCCACATACAGGCGCACGGTAGAGCCTTCCTCTGCTCCGACTCGCTCTTCAGCCCAGACTCGCACCTGGGGTTGCACACCCTCTGCAACAAACTTAACCGCATTGACGAGTAAGTTAAGCACAACCTGGGTGAGCATGAGGCGATTGGCCCGCACGGTGGGCAACGGTTCATCAACGTGAACCTGGGCCTGCTGTTGCTGCGGGTCTGAGCCCAGCTGAGCGACGACGTCGGCTAACACTGATGAGAGGTCAACTGGCTTTAAATGAATTTCGGTGCGCTTCAGGCGGCTGTAGGTTAAGAGGTCGGTAATAAGAGCATTCAGGTGTTGAACGTTGGCCACAATGCGCTGCAGAGTGGCTGCAGAATTAGCGTCTAATGTTTCGCTCAGGTCTTCTAGCAAAATTTGGGCATACCCCTGAATGGCGCGCAGGGGAGCCCCCAAATCGTGGGAAATAGAATAGGCAAACTCTTCGAGATCTCGATTCGCCGCTTGTAGTTCAGCCGTGCGTGCCTGCACGCGGGTTTCTAAGGTGGCATTGAGCTGCTGTAGATTTACTTCGGCCTGTTTGCGATCGCTAATATCTTCTAGCAGCCCATCGACGACGCTAACCTCTTCAACGGTGTTTAAGGTAGTCGTTAACAGCGCCCAGAACGGGTTGCCATTTCTCTTTTGCAGGCTAACTTCTTGCTCTTGCTGCTGAGGTGGCGGCAGGCGCATCAGCTGCTTGTAGCTGTCGCGCAGATCAAACCAGTTCAGGGCGTCGGCGTCGGCTAGCGACTGGACGCCCAGCAGCTCTAGAAAAGCGCGGTTGGCCTCGATCAGTGCGCCTTCTGCATTAGACCTAAAAATGCCAATTTTGACCTGATTCAGCAGTCCCTGTAGCCGAATTTCGAGCAGAGCAGCCCGCTGCTGCGTCTCACGACGCTCTAGCGCGTTGCGAACGGCAATGGGAACGCGAATGTAGCGATTCGGCTCTTTGAGAATATAGTCATCAAGGCCCAGCTTCATCGCTTCAACGGCAACTTCTTCGGTGCCGGTGTTGGTAAACATCACCACCGGGCAGCCGGGATACCGTTGTTTCACCATTTCTAAAACGTCTAACCCGGTCGCCCAGCGCAGCTGAAAGTCAGTGACTACAGCATCGAAGCTGCCAGCCGCGATCGCTCGATTTAACTCACCCGAACTGGTAATTTCTTTGACCTCTAGCAGGTCAAACTCACGCTGCAATTCTCGTAAAACCAGGGCGCGATCGCTGCGGTTGTCATCGATCAGGAGCATTCGGAGGGGTGGGGTCATGGGTTTCTTCTTTCAGAGCGAGAACGGCATCTGGCAGTGCAATCCAAAAACGACTCCCATGACCCAATTGCGACTCTACTCCGGTTTGTCCACCCATTCGCTCTAGCCCTTTACGTACAATGGCCAACCCAATGCCCGTACCGGGGTAGCTCTCGGCACCATGCAGGCGTTCAAAAACACGAAAGATTCGCTCCTGGTGTTCAGGGGCAATGCCAATACCGTTGTCTACAATCCACAATCGTATCCAGCGGCCCCCATCTTGATACGTTTCTTCAGCGAAAATATCTATCTTTGGTGGAGTCATGGGTTTGACAAATTTAATCGCATTGCTAACCAGATTGGTGACAACTTGAGTCAGGGTTGAACGGTGGGCCATAACCCTGGGCAGGCTGGCTACAACATCAATTTGAGCCTGTTTTTCCTCAATTTGAGCCCCTAGCTGCTTCAGGGTTTCTGCTACGACATCATCTAACTCAGTGGGCTGAAGATGAATCTGAGTGCGGGTCAGACGGCTGTAGTCCAGCAGATCGCTGATCAGTCCATTCATCTGCACCGCATCATCAATAATGGAGTCAATATAGCTGTGGCAGAAGTCGTCGATCCGATCGCCACAGTCTTCGAGCAGGGCCTGGGCAAACCCCTGCATGGTGCGCAGCGGGGCCCGCAAATCGTGGGAAACCGAGTAGGTAAACGCTTCTAGCTCCTGGTTAATTTCGGCTAGCTGGGCGGTGCGTTCTTCGACCCGCTGCTCTAGGGTGTCGTTTAACTGCTGCAGGGCGTCTTCAGCCTGTTTGCGCTCGCGTAGCGCAGCTTGCCGCTCGCTGATATCTTCGACAACAGAAATAAAGTAGTGGGGCTCTCCGGTGGCTTTGCGCACCAGCGATACCGTCAGGTTAATCCAAACCAGAGAGTGATCTTTGCGGATGTAGCGCTTCTCCATTGAGTAGGTTTGAATCTCATCCGCCAATACCTGGCGAACGTAGGCGAGATCAAGATCTAAATCCTCTGGATAGGTAATGTCTTGAAACGTAAGCCGCCGCAGCTCATCACGGGTATAGCCAACAATTTGACATAGTTTTTGATTTACCCGCAGCCATTGACCATCGAGGCTGACATGGGCAATGCCAACGGCCGCCTGGTTAAAGGTCGAGCGAAACAGCTGCCCCTGCTCGCGCAGCTCCATTTCGGCCTGGAGCCGCTCCTGAAGTTCGTGCTGAAGCTGCTGATTGGTAACCTGAAGCTGCTGGCGCAGGCGAGACTGCTGCAGCGCGATCGCCAGCTGATTGGCGACCTCCAGGGCAATTTCCTGAGCTTCGGCGTCAAAGGCGGCGGGTTCAACCGAGGCCAGGTTGAGTTCGCCAACCAGGGCATTTTCGACCAGCAAGGGTACCCTCAGACAGCTCAAAAAACCCTGCGATCGCAGTCGCTTAACCACAGGTGAACCAGCCTCTGTAGCCGACAGGTTGTGCAGGTAGCGAACCTCGTGCAGCAGGCGCTGGTCGGAGGCAAAATCGGCGATCGCGAGCGTTGTGCCCACGGGCAGCGTCTGCTCCCCTCTCTGATGTTGGCTAGCCAACACCTCAGCGGTGTCGGCCTCTAAATCAAATACGGCCACAAAGGCTTCTTGATAGGGCACAACCTGACCCATTTGGGTGAGGGCGCTGTCGGTCAGCGGCCGATCCAGCTCGGTGGCCAAAATTGCTCTATCAATGTCGTGCAGAGCCGCCAGCCGCTGGGCGCTGCGCCGGAGCGAAAGAGCCGATTGTTCAGCCTCCTGGGTGCGGGTTTGGGCGGTTTGCAAAGCCCCTTCATAGACCTGCGACACCTCTAAAATTTGGCGATAGATGCAGTAGGCCAGCAGGACCCCAATGCCAATGGCCAGCAGCACGCTGGTCAAAATGACCGATTCGGTCGCCGCTTGGGCCCTTTGGCTGCGCTGGTTTCGCAGCTGCTCCTCGGTGGCTACAAAAGCTGCGACCTGCTGTCGCATTTGATCAACAAGCCGTTTGCGGCGTCTGTGGTTGCTCAGCGGTTCCAGTTCGCCCTGCTGCCGGCGGGCAATGGCTGGTCGGACCTGCTGTTTCCACTGCTGCAGGGTGCTCGTCAGCTCAACAATGCGCTGAACCTGCGTTGGATTGTCTGCAACCAGCGTCTTTAACGCTTCTAAATTGGGCTCAACTAGCGTATTGGCCTGTTCGTAGGGTGCTAGAAACTCGGGCTCCCCGGTCAGCAGATAGCCTCGAAAGCCAGTCTCTAGATCCAGCACCAGCTTTTGAGCCAGGTTGGCCTGCGAAATGATTCGGCTGGTGCGGTCTACCGACTCCAGGGCCGCCAGCAACCGCGCGATCTGCCAGATAGAGACACCTGAGAGCAGCAGCAGTAGCACAACGGGCAGGGCGATCGCGCGCGTTAGCCGCCGCCGAAATCGAATGTGGGGAATTGTGAAGCTCATGCCCTTACGCTAATCCAGCCTGTTATACCCGATGGGCAGCCCCAGACAACTCCCGCTTTAGAGATGTCTTTGAGGGACAACGAGGGCAAATGTCAGAATTACATTCCGAGGCGAATGTCGGGACCAATCAGGTCGGAGAGCTTTTCGACATCGTAGAGCAGCATGGCAATGCGCTCTAGCCCCAGCCCCCAGGCCACGGTAGATTTGTCGCCGCAGCCCAGGGGCTCCAGCATTTCTTGGCGAAACAGACCCGAGTTGCCCACCTCAAGGTAGCGATCGCTGGGCGGATGGTAGGCAAACACCTCCAGCGACGGCTCGGTGTAAGGGTTGTAGGTAGGCTTAAACTTAAGATTTTGAAAGCCCAGGCGCTCGTAAAAGTAGGTGAGGTAGCCCATCAGGGTGCGCACGCTGAGCAGTTCGCCGACGACCACGCCTTCAATCTGGTGAAACTCGGCCAGGTGGGTGCGATCGACCGTTTCGTTGCGAAACACGCGATCGATCGAAAAATACTTGCCGTCCTGGCCCCGCAGCTGGTGCAGACGGCGAGCGGTAGAGGTCGTAGTATGGGCGCGCAGAATGGCGCGGCTAGCCTCCGCTTCGGTCCACTGACCGCCATAGTTGGCTTCGTGCACCTGCTTAACGCGAGTGACGAGGTTTTGATCTTCCGGCAGTGGGAGGGTCTGGGGATTGGCCAGATAAAATGTATCCTGCACCTCGCGGGCCGGGTGATCCTGCGGGGTAAACAGCGCGTCGAAGTTCCAAAAAGCCGACTCCACCAGGTAGCCCGACATTTCGTCAAAGCCCATATTCAAAAAAATATCGCGAATGCGCTGAATGCACTGGGTCAGAATGGTGGGCCGCCCGTAGGCCACATCGGGCACCTCGGCGTGAATGTCGTAGGGCTTGAGGTCAACCTCACGCCACTGGCCCGACAGAATCAGCTCGCTGCTCAGCGCCGTCACGCGATCGCCCAGCTCCAGGGTTTGCAGCGCGGGCAGCACCGTCAGGCTATAGTCTGACTCGCCCCGGCTGGCGATGTAGCCCTGCTGCTGCAGCCAGTCGAGAGAAGAGGCGGCCCCATCTACCCCTTGACCGGCAGCAATGGCCGCAAACACCGTCTGCCGCTGCTGGTAGGCCCCCAGCACCGATGACTTCAGCACCGTTACCACGCCTTCGCCCTCACCATCGGCCAGATCGACCGCCTGCTCGCGCCGCAGCGCCCCGTAGTTGAGGCTAAAGGTATGGCCCAGTTCGGCCTGTAGTGTAGCGCGATCGCGGGTGCCCGCCAGCAGCCGCTTGGCCAGGGCAAACCCCGGCAGCACGCCGCCCAGCTCTTCGCCTTTAGCCGTTAAAACCCAGGTCTGCTGAGTGTGCTCTTGCCACTGCACGTAGCCATCGAGCGCCCCGCTCAGCAAAAACCCATTGATAAAGTTGATATCAAAACCGGCCTGGGCACAGAGCGATCGCAGACTCTCCACCGTTTGCCGCTGCTGCAGTAGTTCCACAAACTGCCGCTGTTTGCCGCTGAGCTGACGCAGATCGAGCATAGCCAAGCCCCAAAAAGCCCCAAAAACCTTAGAAAATCTCTATCAGCCTACCAACCTTCAGCCGTTCCCAACGGTCAGGATTGATGAAAAGATAGACACCAGTGCCCAGATGCGAGAGCCCCTGCTATGTCCGATCAACCCACGCTGCCCGCTGGCCCCGGTTTTGGCCTCACGTTTTTATACTACTTTTCTGGCACCGCCCTGGTCACCGCCCTGCTGGCCACCAAAACCCTCGGCATTGGCCTCGATACCGGCCTGCCCAACCTCTACGGCACTCTGTTTGGGGCCGTAGGCGGCCTAATGGGGGCGCTAGTCAACCGCAGCACCACGCTAGAGCTACCGATCAGCAGCCGCAAAACCTTCAAGCGCGAGCTCGATGCGGCCCTGGCCGAAATGGGCTATACCGAAGACAGCGACGCTAATTTAGGCAGCATTCTGGTCTACCGCCGTCCCTTTGTGCGTCAGCTGCTCTCCGGCCGCGTCTACGTACTGATCGGCGAAAGACAGGCCCAGATCAGCAGTCGCGCCATTCATACGGGCGGTATCAAGAAGCGTCTGGAGGATAGCGGGATTCGTTAATGGCACGCAAACAAAAATACCCCCATCTACTCGGCTCCAAATGGACAGCTCGCCAAAAGACCGAGGGTTGGCGGCATTTTCAGGTGGCTAACCGCAAGCAGGAGGGTCAGTGGGTCTTTGCCGAACTGGTGGCCTCCTGCGACTCGACGGTGCGACTGTGGGTAAACGCCAAGCAGCTAAAGAATCGATCGCTCTGGCAGCCCGGTTGGCAGCCGCTAAGCAGCCCTACGGCTGAGGCTGAAGCCGAGGAATTTTGGTTAAACTAGATACAGGCTAAGCGAGTTAAACCTCAGGTTCTAAGGCTGACTCAGCACGGGAACCTGAAACGCGCTAAAGTCAATACAGGCAAAGGTTAGCCAGAGGACAGCAGCTATGTGGCACGTCGTTTACATCATCGCATTTGCGGTTCTGGCTATCATGGCGATCGCAAACCTGGTTAGAAACCTGATTTTGCTCGGCGGCAACGCCCGCAATCCCCAAGCGCCTAGAACCTACGGCGGCACTCAGCAGTCCGCTCAGGGCGATCGCTCCGTACCCCACCCCGAACTGCTAGACCAGGATGGTCAGGTGATTCGCGAACCGCTGCTGGTGATGAAGTCGATTTCGGTCAAAGACGCCCGCGAGCAGCTCGATGCCCTCTACAACGGCAGCGGCAGTTCCCTCGACGAATCAGAAGATACGAGTACCGAATCGGAGCGGTAGGGACAAGTTTTTAAGATCTACTAAAAAGGCTGAGTCTTTTTGGAGACTCAGCCTTTTTAGTCAATTGTTGCCGGTATAGCGGTTCTCGACTGAGCAACTAATATTCTGTATAGGTTAAGGGCGAGACTGATCGCTCAAACCTGGCAGCGATCGCTGCACCCTGCCCCCAGGCGAGCCTCGCGCTCCGCCAAAATGGTCTTCAGACTAGGGCGCCCCGTAACCGCCAGCCGCCAATTGGCCCAAATGCCGTAAATCCAATCCACTAGAGGGCTAACAATTGGCCAGCCGGTGGGGGCGTAAATCCAGCCGATGCCCAGGGCTGCATAGACCTGGCGAAAGACCTCTACATTTTTGATCACCGTACCATCGGGCTTGACAGCGTGAATGCGGCCCATGGCGGTGGCAAAGTCAACGCCGCCGTTGTCTGCGGGGCTGTAGTCAGCGGCGGCAATGTCGGTAAAGGCGACCAGGCCACGTCCGCCGTCTTTTTTTTGCAAAAAGTTTACCTCTCGCAGGCAGAGGGGGCAGTCGCCATCGTAGAGCAGCTTAATTTTCCAGGGGGTGGCGTTTGGTGCTTCGGCAGAGGCGGCGGTGGTTGTCATGGCAGGCGGCGCAACGTAGAAATGTACGGCCCAAGGGCTCTACACATATCTTAATAAATCTTGCGGCACCCTGCTCTGTTCCGACATAGCCGTCAAGCGGTGAGGTAAACCTGCTTATGGGTTTAGCTTAAAGTACCCGTGCCATGAGCAACGTGCGGGGCAGGGTTAGCAGCTTCCGCAGGGAGGGCACAAAGGCTCGCTGGCTAAAAACGTCGTAGTCGTTTTCCTCAATCACATCCAAAATTTGGCGGTAGAGGGCCAGCGCCGACCACACTGGCCAGCGAGCATCTTCACTCAGCAGCCCAATGCCGCTCTCTGCCTCGGCGTAAAACCGACGGGCGCGATCGATCTGAAAGGCCATCAGGGCTCGCCAGCGGTCGTCGACCACCCCAGCCATCAGATCGGCCTCGGTGTAGTCAAAGGCAACCAGGTCGGCCAGGGGCAGGTAGATACGGCCTCGACGGGCATCTTCGCCCACGTCGCGCAAAATATTGGTGAGCTGATTGGCAATGCCCAGGGCAATCGCCTGGGGAGTGGGGTCAAGCTGCTTCTGTCGGCTCCAGGGGGCGGTTTGCAGCTGGGTATCAATGCCCATCACCGTTGTCGACATCAGTCCTACGGTGCCTGCCACCCGGTAGCAGTAGAGTTCCAGATCCTCAAAAGTGTCGTAGCGATTGCGGTGCAGGTCCATCCGCTGACCTGCAATCATGTCGCGAAAGGGCTGAATGTCGAGGGGAAACTGCTCCAGGGTATCGACTAGGGCCACGTCCTCGTCATCCACCGGGCAGCCCGCAAAAATTGATTCCAGCTGTGCTTCCCAGCGATCGAGGGTTTTTTCGCTAGTAAACTGCGCCTGCGGCCCATCCACGAGTTCATCAGTGCGGCGGCACCAGACATAGATGGCCCAAATGGCGCGCCGCTTAGCCGGGGCCATCAGCATCGTGCCGGTGTAGAACGTCTTGGAATATTTAGCCGTGACGCGCCGACACACCTCATAGGCGTCCTCAACGGAGGATAGGGATTGGATGGGGGGAGAATCCGTCAGTTGCAGCATTAATGACCCAAACCTGGAGAATATAAATCTCAAACCGACTACAGGCAAATCTGCTTAACCTAGCCTCTCACAACTGCACCCAACTTTGGCAAAACAGTTGAAATTGGCCCATTCTCAGAAGCAACCCTGCCCCCGCCGTTCCTAAAGATTATATGTTGCAATCCGTAACATTTGCCCGCAAATTCAGAATTCGTGCAGGGCACCCCCAGCAAACCGGGCATTGAACTACCAAATTCCGAGCCATCCAGATAAGATAATAAGCTGCGCATAAACTGCTCAATGGCCACAGTCTCTACCCAACCCGCCCTAAGGGGCGCGATGTGGCAGGGTCGGCGACCTGGCTTTAGGCAGCTGCAAATAGCTTTGGGGGAAGGCCACTCTGCTACCCGCCAACCGGCCCCCTTGTGTTGTCCGTCTAAATCTGTCGATTGTTGGGAGCCTTGCCCGTGCCTCAAACTAACTTTGATTTTCTGCAAGAGTCGGATCCGCTGCTGGCGAGCATTGTGCAGCGCGAACTCCAGCGCCAGCGTGACCACCTGGAGCTAATTGCCAGCGAAAACTTTACCTCGGCGGCGGTACTGGCAGCTCAGGGCTCGGTGCTGACCAACAAGTACGCTGAGGGGCTGCCCGGTAAGCGCTACTACGGCGGCTGCGCCTTTGTAGATGAGGCAGAACAGCTGGCGATCGATCGCGCCAAAGAGCTCTTCGGCGCCGCCCACGCCAACGTGCAGCCCCACTCCGGTGCCCAGGCCAACTTTGCCGTATTTCTGGCCCTGCTAGAGCCCGGCGACACCATTTTGGGCATGGATCTCTCCCACGGCGGCCACCTCACCCATGGCTCGCCTGTCAACGTGTCGGGCAAGTGGTTTAAGGTGGTGCAGTACGGCGTCAGCCGTGACACCGAGCAGCTCGACTTCGACCAAATCCGCGAGCTGGCGCTGGCGCATCGCCCCAAGCTAATTATTTGCGGCTACTCGGCCTATCCCCGCACCATTGATTTTGAACAGTTTCGGGCGATCGCCGACGAAGTTGGGGCTTACCTGCTGGCCGATATTGCCCACATCGCCGGGCTGGTGGCGGCTGGCCAGCACCCCAACCCCCTGCCCTACTGCGATGTGGTAACCACCACCACCCATAAAACTCTGCGCGGTCCTCGCGGAGGTTTGATTCTCACCCGCGACGTAGACCTGGGCAAAAAGTTTGACAAAGCGGTCTTTCCCGGTAGCCAGGGTGGCCCTCTGGAGCATGTAATCGCCGCCAAGGCCGTGGCCTTCGGCGAAGCCCTCAGGCCCGAGTTTCGCACCTACGCGGTTCAGGTGATTGCCAACGCCAAGCGGCTGGCGGCCCAGCTGCAGCAGCGGGGCATTAAGGTTGTCTCTGACGGCACCGACAACCACCTGGTGCTCTGCGACCTGCGATCGATCGGCATGACGGGCAAGCGGGCCGACCAGCTGGTCAGCGACGTCAATATCACCGCCAACAAAAACACCGTGCCCTACGACCCCGAGTCGCCCTTTGTCACCAGCGGGCTGCGCCTGGGGTCTCCGGCCATGACCACGCGAGGTATGGGTGAAGCTGAGTTTACCGAAATCGCCGATATCATTGCCGATCGCCTGCTCAACCCAGACGACGCCACGATGGTTGAGCACTGCCAGCGGCGAGTGGCGGTACTGTGCGATCGCTTCCCTCTCTATGCCCACCTGGGCGGGCTGGTTCCAGCCCTGGTCTAGGCCACTAAAACACCCCAATCAGGCCCTGCGGTTTCGGGTCTGATTGCCGCTCCATGTAATCTTGCAGAAAGTTAGGGTGACACCTTAATGTTCTGTCATAATTGCATGGAGTTTTTGCTTATTTAGCAGACTCGACCTATCCTATGGACTGTTTCGGGCCAGAATACTGTCTGGCTCAGTTTTAGTACCTCGGCGCTCAGCGCTTGGGACAGGCCTGGGTTAACGGTTGCCGTCAAGGCGTAGTAGGCTGCTGAGATAGAACCCACCCGACGGGGTAAAGGGTTCTCAAAAGTAGGAGGGGTGAGGATGCCGTTCGTTTTGTATCATGTGCTGGCCTTTGGTATCTCCGCCGCGGTGGTGCTGGGCACAACGCCCATCGTGCGCCGCATTGGCCTCAAAAGCGGGCGAGTAGACCAGCCTGGCGGTCGCAAAGTACACGACCAGCCCATGGTGCGCCTGGGCGGGGTCTCAATATTTCTGGGTACCCTGCTGGCGCTGCTCGTGGTGTGGTCCCTCGGTGGGTTTATTGATGCCACGGGTGCGCACCTTGCCCCCCCGCAGGAGTTTCAAATTTGGGGCGTTACCCTGGGCGGGCTGGCGTTCTTTTTGATCGGGCTGACCGACGACCTGTTTGGGCTTTCTCCCATCAGTCGTCTGTTTATGCAGGCCATTGTGGCTACCATAGCCTGGTATGTGGGGGTCAGCATCGACTTCCTCACCATTCCCTTCTACGGGCTCACTCAGCTGCCCGACATTATCAGCCTGCCGGTGACTATTCTCTGGCTAGTGGGCATGGCCAACGCCATCAACTGGATCGACGGCCTTGATGGGTTGGCGGCGGGAGTCTCCGGTATTGCGGCACTGGTCATGCTGGTAGTGAGCCTGTTTATGAATCAGCCCGCGGCGGCTTTAATTGCGGCCGCTCTGGCTGGCGGTGCCCTGGGGTTTCTGCGCTACAACTTCAATCCGGCCAAAATTTTTATGGGCGACGGTGGGGCCTACTTTATGGGCTTTACCCTGGCCGGAGTAGGCGTTATCGGCCTGGTAAAAACGGTGACGACAGCGGCAGTGCTGCTGCCCTACCTGATTTTGGCCGTACCCATTCTGGATATGTCGGCGGTTATTTTGGACCGGCTGCGGTCTGGCGAGTCTCCCTTTGCGGCTGACAATCGCCACCTGCACCATCGGTTGCGCAAAGCAGGCCTATCTCATCGTGTAACGGTCCTGTTTATCTACGTGCTGACGCTGTGGGCCGGCAGTTTGGCCCTGGCCTTTGCCGGTATTCCCAGCGGGTTGATCTACGCTTTGGGGGCTACGGCACTACTCAGCTACACCGGCTGGCGCCTGCGGCAGCGGCCCCGCTGAGGGTCCGTAGGGGTATTCATAGGCCTGCCGCAGGGTGTTGGCCCGGTACAGGTGGATGGTCTCCGTGACCGCCCCACCCCGGCGCAAAGGAACGGTGGCTAGGGGCTCAATGTTCTCAAATAGCGGGCGGTAGCGATCGATAATTTCGTCGTTTTCAGTAAAGCGAGCGATCGTCATGTAGAGCGCGTCTTGGCCCACCCAGTCCTGGGGGTTCAACCAGAAGGCAAAACCGCGCGGGTCTTGACTAAAGGCGGTCACGGGTAGGTCTACCAGGGGGTGAATGGCCATAGCAAAGTAGCCCCCCAGATAATATTCGTTGGTGAAAACAAAACCCACTTCATCCAGAGCTGCCCTCACCTCAGGCGTGCTGGCAAACAGGCGCTGCATCTGTGAAGTGTCGATCAGTTCAGTAGAGCCATCCTGCTCAACGGGGACTAACCCACCCAAAATGGCGTAGGTGCTGGGCTGCTGCAAAATGCCCAGCCGCAGGTGCAGCAGCGCCACCATCGAGAGCGAGGCCAAAAATAACCCTGAGCCCCACAGCCAGCGACGAATTAGCCGAGGTCGATGGCGCTGCCAGACCAGCACCTGGGCCGCCAGCAACATACTGATGCCCCAGTAGCCTGGTGCCGGCCAGGCGGGTAAAATTTGCTGCTTGCCCCCCAACAGGGTAAACAGCAGCATGATGGGCAGCGACAGCCAGAGAATCAGGGCCTGCTTGTAGTGAGCTTGGGCGGCGCCGCCGCTGGGGTCAGGAGAGAACCAAAATAATGCCTGTTTGCCGCTCTGTTTGGCGGCTACCCACCACAGCGGAAACCCAAAGAGGGGAAACAGATAGACGATCGATAGCAGCCAGTAGCCCACCATCTGGCCCAGGCTAAAGCCGCTGCTGCCGGTGTTGCCGTCAAACCGCATGCCCAGCTGAAAGCGGAAGGAAATCCAGTCGTGCTGACTGTTCCAGTACCAAAGCGGGAAAAGGGTGAGACCAAAGACACCGATGGCGAGCAGCAGCCAGGGCGATCGCAGCGCGGCGCGGTAGGGGCGAGAGGCCACGCAAAACCCCACCAGGCTGAGACCCAGCACAAAGCCGTGGTACTTGCTCAGACAGGCCAGCGCTACGGTAAAACCCAGCAGCGCAATCCGCCAGGTAGGCACATAGCTGATCTGAACCGGGTCGCGATCGCCGAGGCGGCTGCGGTCAGGGAAAAATTCCCAGGCGGCTACCAGCAGCGTGGCGCTCCAAAACAAGATCAGCCCGTTGTCGGGAGACGTCAGAATGCCAAAGCCAATCGCAAACAGCGGAATCAGGGTGACAATAGCCACCGTCATGCGCCCAACCGCCGCTGAAAATAGGCGCGCTGCCGCGAGGTACAAAAACCCCAGGCTGACGCAGTACATCCCCAGCGCCCCCAGCCGCAGGGTAAACGGCGAAATGATGCCGGTTAGCCACCAGCCCACGCCCGTAGTCCACGCGACGATCGGCGGATGGTCAAAATAGCTCCAGTTCAAATAGCGGCTGTAGAGGTAGTAGTAGGCTTCGTCAAAACCCGGCAGCATCCAAAAAGCGACGACGGTGCGGTAGAGTAGGCCTCCCAACACCAGGGCCAGCAGCCCAGAGGCCCAGCCGGGCTTGCGATCGCCTTTGGCGGGTCCTTGACCATCGCCTTTGGCGGGTCCTTGACCATCGCCTTTGGCGGGTCCTTGACCATCGCCTTTGGCGGGTCCTTGACCATCGCCTTTGGCGGGTCCTTGACCATCGCCTTTGGCGGGTCCTTGACCATCGCCTTTGGCGGGTCCTTGACCATCGCCTTTGGCGGGTCCTTGACCATCGC